>NZ_CP060697.1:1200000-1565000 GCF_014352855.1 Sphingomonas sabuli
CGTCCTTGCGGCCGTGGGCAACGAACAGCCGCTGGCGCGTGTCAGTGCGGTCGGGAAAGACGAAGAAGCCGGGCGACAGCGCGATCACTCCGCGAAACAGGCCGGCGTTCGCCATGCCCAGCGACAGCGCATAGGTCGCGCCATCGGAAAAGCCGCCGATCACGATGCGCCGGGGATCGACCGGAACGCGCTGGAACAGGGTCCGCAACACGGCATCGGTGCGCCGAACATCGGGGCCGAAGTCGGCCCGTGGCACCCGGTCCGGCGACCGGCCGACCCGTTCGATGAGGTCCCATGTCCGGCCGCTGGACTGGAGCGAGAGCAGCAGGACCTTGTGCCGGTCCGCAGCTTCCTCAAGCGGCTGCAGCATGTTGGCGGCCGAACCGCCCGCTCCGTGCATCACGACCAGCAGCGGCATCGGCGCGGCGATGCCGGCCGGCCGGTAGGCGATTGCTCCATGGTCCAGCGCCGTCCTTCCGGCGGGCAGAGCATCGACGGCCGCGGCAACCGGCCGGGCGGCCAATCTCGCGGAGTTGGTCCGGGCCTCGGCCGGTGCGGACATCCACGCCGCGGCAAGGGCAGCCAATGCGAGCCCTGCCTTCGACCTTCGCACCTCAGCCGCGCTCCTTGCGGCCGCCAAAGCGTCGCGCGCCCGTCTTCAGGTGCGACCACAGGGACCGGTCGGTAAAGCCCTCGAACATCATCTCGCTGCTTTCGGGATCGAGCAATTCGGTGTCGGCGATGAATTTGGCCGTGCCGTCGAGCTTTTCGAACTCCAGCAGCTTGAGCGTCTTGCCTTCCCCGCGAAGCGCCTCGATAGTTTCGACCAGCGACCCGTTGCGGGCGAAGGTCGCCTCCACTTCGGCATCTTCGACGCCAAGATGTTCAGCCATCAGGCTGGTCCGCAAGGCGGCAATCCGCTTCCGGTCGGCGCTCGCATCGCTGGCGTCGAGCGCAAGGTCGCATTCCGTGTCGAGGCCCAACGAGCGGTTGTTCATGTTCGCCGACCCGACCTTCAGGATGCGGTCGTCGACGATCATGATCTTGGCGTGGACGTAGATGTCCGTCCCGCCCTTCGTCACCGGCGTATAGATGCGGAACCGGTTGTCGGGATCGGAGTGGCCGATGACCGCGCCAAGCCGGGCGCGGGTGGAATCCATCGCCACCTGTTCCAGCCAGCCGTCGGCATGCACCGGGTTGACCAGCACGAATTCGAACGTGTCATTGTCCATGATTTTGGCGCGAACGGCGGCGGCGATCTTGGGCGATGCGAAATACTGGCTTTCCGCGTAGATGAACCGCTCCGCGCCGGCGATCAGGTCGAGAAACAGCGCCTCGATCTCGCGCACTTCCTCATTGTCCTTGTAGCAGGGGTTGGTGCGCGCGACGGCCAGCTCGACGTCCTCGAACCAGGATTCGATCGTGTCCGGCCACAGCGGCCGGGTCTCGCCGGGGACAGGCAATTGCTGGCCGGTCGCCACTTGCCAGCGCCGCCGGGCAAGATCGCCAAGCGCCCCCGCCACCGGTCCCTGGACGACCATCGTCGCATCGTGCCACGGACCGTACGGCTTGCCGTTCGGCCGCATGCGCCCCGGGTCGTCGTCGGCATGGTCCCGCCGGTCCCAGCGGTCGGCGGTCATGTCGATCCCGCCGCAGACCGCGAAGCTGTCGTCGATCACGACGATCTTCTGGTGATGGCTGCACCCGGACGGATGCGCGCCGTCGAGCTTGAAGCGGATGTTCTTGCGCAAGGCCAGCCGCGCGATCCACAGCATCGCCGACCCGCGAAACAGCGTTTTCAAAGCGCCGAAATCCCATTTGAGGATGCGGATATCGACATCCGGTTTCGACTTGGCCAGCCGCAGCAGGAACGCGCCCAACGTCTCGTCCGCCTCGCCCCCGTCGTCCCGGTCGAGCGCGATACGCGGGTCGAAGTCCCAGCCGATGATCAGGATCTGCTCCTTCGCCTGCAGCATCGCCTGGCGAACGGTCCGGTAATAATCGCAGGCGTCGATAATCACGGCCGCTTTCGCCGCGCGCTCGACGCGCCAGCAATTTTCCCCCGGCCTGAAAACGCTCATGCGCCTTAAAGCCGGAATTGGACCGATCGTTCCTTGGGCTTAACGTTCGACGCCCTTGACCTTCCCCCAGGTGCGCGCGGCGGTGTAGCCAAGGTAGCCGGTACCGAAGAGCGCGTAGAGTTCTTCGGGGATGCCCCGCAGGTATGACGTCATGCCGTCGGCGACCTGCCGGGCGAGGTCTGGCTGGATCGCGGCCATCAGGCCGAGCGGGATCGCCCACAGGATCAGCGCATACATCATATACAGGAAACTCGGCCGCGCCCGGCGCGTCCAGATATCGTTCCGGGCGTCCCGAGCCGCCACGGCGCGCAATTCCGCCTCGAGCGACGGCCACTCTTCCCCGTCCCGCAGCTTGAGCAGCGCCAGCTTCGCCTTGTCCCGCGCCCGCGGGTCGGCGACGGTCGCATCGAGCAGGCGCACCAGCGGTCCGGTCACCGGGTCGGGACTGAAGAGCTGGCCGAATTCCGCGCGCATTGGCCTAACCGATGCGGTTCGCAAGCCAGCCGTAGAGGAAAGCCTCGTTGGCCGGCCGCCGTTCGGCCAGGCGGATGTAGCGTTCACCCTGCAGCGCATCGAGCGACTTCAGCAGCACGCTTTCGCCGCCGTTGCCGCGAACCTTGAGGAAGCGGTCGAGCGCGGCCAGCGTTGCCGGGCCGATCCGGCCGTCGGGGACAAGGTCGGGATAGTCGCGCCGCTCGCGATTCAGCGCCGACAGCGCGCGCTGCAGGAACGTCGCCGCAACCGCGGGACCCATGTTGACGCCGGTGTCGAACAGCTCCGCGGCAATGGTTGCGCAGCGGCGGGCCACCTCGTCGAACCGCGGGCGATGCCAGTACAGCCGTTTGTAGATCGCGGTCGCCTCGTCGCGCGGCAGGTTGCGCATCGCGCCGGCAAAGCCATGAGCCCGGGCCACCGCCTCGGTGATCCCATATTTGGTCGCGCCGCCGCGATCGCTTGGGTGATTGATATAGCCACCCTCGCGCTCGATCAGCGCCTCGATCATTTCGTCGATGTCCATCGAACCTCTCCCGATTGCCGAGTCGAGAGAGGTTTGAACCAAATAGGTTATTTTAGGAAAGCGGTTTTTTGCCCCGCAGGCCTAATCCATCGAGGCCATCTGCCGTGCCGGACCGAACATCTGGTCCATCGCCTGCGCGTCGAAGCCATAGGGGTCGCCGCGGAACACCACGCCATTCCCCTTCGGCGCGACGGTCATGTAGGTCATGAACACCGGCACCGGTCGCGGCACTTCGAAGCGCTGTTCGTTGACGACGCCATTGCCCGGCACGCCGCCGAACAGCCAGGTCGCGAACCGCTTGTAATCCTCCAGCCGGACGCACCCGTTGCTGACCCACCGGTCGCTGGCGGAAAACAGTTCCTTGTGCGGCGTGTCGTGCAGATAGATGCCGTAATCGTTGGGCATCTCGAACTTCATTTCGCCCATCGAATTCCACGGCCCCGGCTTCTGCCGGACGCGGATGGTCGGCTGCTTCTGGCCGGACGCGATCGCCTTCCAGTTGACCGCCTTCGGATCCATCAGCGTAGCGTTGTTGCCCCAGTCGGACAGCACTTCGTAATGATAGTTCTTAAGGTAGGAGAGCCCCTCCTTGCCGATCCGCTTGGCGGTCAGCGAACGGACCAGCTCGGGCGGCACGTTCCAGTATGGGTTGGCCAACGCATCGCGCAAAAGCACCGCCATCATCGGCGTCTTGGTCTTGGGCGACCCGACCACCGCGCGCATGCCGTCGGCCACTCGGTCGCGGTCGAACAGATACACTTCGGCGGCGCCGGAATCGACCACCACGTACCGGTCGAACTTGCCGGTCTTGGGCAGCCGGAAGGCGCGTTCCATGTTGATCGCGATGCGGCGGATGTAATGGTCCGCGCCGCGGTTGAGGGAGCTGATCGTGTCGCGCCCGGCAATGCCGTCGGCGGCGCCCAGCCCGTGCACCCGCTGATACGCGGAGACGATGTTGACGACCTCGTCGTTATAGCCGCCGGCCGGCGACAGGCCGAGGCGCGTGCGCAGCACTTCGACGCGGCGGCCGCTCATGCCCTTCTTCAGAGTGGGACCCACCGGCACCTTGACCTGCGGCAGGCGGCCCCAGCTCGCCTGATAGGCGCGCAGCCCGTTGGCGAGGTCGGCGAACATCCGGCTGGGCGCTTCACGCGTACCCCAATCGAAGCCGATCGTACGCAGCAGCCAGTTGGTCGGCCGCTGGCGCCGTTGCGCGACCGTGCTGAGGTCGGGATCGACGTAGACGAAGTCGATGCCCTGGCGGACGTTGCGCGGCACCGCGATCGGCTCGTCGCCGCGCGGAAAGGCCTGCGCGTAAGCCGCATCGGCGGACATGGCGAGCGCCGCGGCGCTGAGGATGAGGGCGAGAGCTTTCATAGGTTCATGCGCCGGTCGCCCGGCACTCCAGATTTCGACGGATATCCAACGTCGCAGGCGTACATTGGTTCGCTTTGCGGAACGCTGAATGCGGTGTTTGGCCGGCAGCAAGGGCAAAGCGGGGCGGATTAGGCGCGGATTTGACCGAAAGTGTGGCTTTCAGGCGATTGCGCGCCGCGCGAAGTGCGTCATTATCCGCGGCGGTGCGCCGCCCTGCGGCGCTGTGGAGGGATTTCGACCAATGCTAAGCCGTATCGCCCTGCGCGCGCTGATGGGCGCGTCTTTTGCCGCCATCGCGGTTACTGCAACGCCCGCTTCGGCGCAGCGCGTCGACAGCATCACCGCCTTTGGCGACAGCTATGCCGACGATGGCAACCTGTTCCAGATCATCGGCTTCAATCCGGCGCCGCAGGTCTACCCGACCGGCCGCTTCTCGGGCGGCACCAACTACATCGACACGCTGGGCCAGATCCTCAACGTGCCGATCTACAATTTCGCCATCGGCGGCGCGAACAGCGACAACACCAACGTCAACGGCCCGGGCATTCCCGGCTTCGCGACCGAATGGAACGCCTATCTCGCGGGCGGCGGCGGCCCCTTCCCGACGGTCGACGGCACGTTCGACGCCAACGACCTCGTGACGTTCAGCATCGGCGGCAACGACGCGCGCTTCTACCAGCGCAACGGCGGCACGCTCGCCGGCGTGCCGACTGCGGTCGCCGGGTCGGTGGCCTATGCGACCGCGGGCATCGACGCCCTCGTTGATGCCGGGGCGCAGAACATCAGCTTCCTCGCCGGCAACACCGCCATCCTTCCGGAAATCGCCGGCGATCCCGCGGCACAGGCGGTTCGCAACGCCTATTCGACGTCGTTCAACACGGCGATGCAAAGCGTGCTGGCCGGTTATGCCGCCAATGGCGTGACCGTTCACTACCTCGACCTCAGCCTGGTCGGCGAACAGATAGCGGCCAACCCGCAGGCGTTCGGCCTGTCCAGTGCCGGCGCCTGCGCGCCCGCGCCGCAGTGTATCGGCAATACCGCCTACACCAACCAATTCCTGTTCTACGTCGATAACCTGCACCTGACGTCGGCGGGCTTCGCCATTGTCGCGCAATATATCGACGCGCAGCTGACCGCGCCGCTGGTCCTCCAGGCGCCCAGCGACCTCGCGCTCGATACCGCCGAACAGTTCGGCCGCACCATGTCGCTGCGCACCGACCTTGGCGGGCGCTCCGGCGGGCCGGGCGTCCGCGCCTTCATCATGGGCGACGGCTTCTCCCGCAAGGTCGGCGCGTCGATGACCAACGACCAGTTCCGGCTGTCCGGTGCGGGCGTTACCGCCGGCGTCGAACTGGGTCTTGCCGCCGGCGTCGTCGGCATCGCCGGCAATTACACGCGGCCCAAGGCCCGCTTCGGCAACGAGGCGCTGAAGACCGACGGCGACAGCTACCAGATCGGGGCCTACGGCGGCGCCAACTTCGGGCCGCTGTTCGCGCAGGCGCACGTCGGTTACGGCAGCGACAAATATGACATTACCCGGCGCGGCGTGGCCGTGCCGATGGACGCCGATCCGGACGGCAGCCACATCGTCGCCGGCGCCAAGGCAGGGTATCTGATGCCGATGGGCATCGTCACGCTCGGCCCCGTCGTCTCGCTCGATTACGCCCGCGCGAAGATCGACGGCTACACCGAAACCGGCGATCCGGCGCTGACGCTCAATGTCGCCGACCAGTCGTTCAAGTCGCTGACCGGCGGCCTTGGCGTCGAATTGCGCAGCACCGCTGCAGTCGCCGGAACCGGCTTCCGCCCCTACGGCTCGCTGATGGCGCAAAAGGACCTGTCGGGCGACAGCCGCACGCTGTTCTACTCGCAGACGGCTTCCCCGGTGATCGTCAACCGCTTCGATTATCCGGAACGCTCGAAGGACGTGTACGCCCGGCTCACCGCCGGTCTCGAAGCCTCCGTGCTTGGCGCCGTCAGCGTCCAGGCCGCGGCGTCGACCACGTTCGGCCGCGACGACGGCAATGCGGTGTCCGGCCACGTCGGGCTGGGCTTCGGCTTCTGATCAGGCAGGCGCCGGGCCGCAAGGGCCGGCGCCTCGCACCGTTTCCTCTCAGCGCGAACGGATGAACTGGCGCAGGTCGGCCGACAGCTTGCGCCGGTCTTCGTCGCGCACGTACATCATGTGCCCCGCGTGATAGTAATGAAACTCCACCCGGTCTTGCGGAATGCCGGTTCGGGACAGCGCATATTCCGCGGCGAAGAATGGCGTGGCGAAATCGTAATACCCCTGCCCGACGAACACCCGCAGGCCTGAATTTTCCCGCATCGCCTTACCGATGTAAGGCGCGACCGTCAGGTAGGCGTTGCTGTCGCGACCGCCGATGCGCCAGTCCCACTCCGCCCCGATGCCGGAGATCGACTGATATTCGCGGCTTGTTCGAAACCCGAGGCCTTCGCGCTCCCACTGGTTGACCGCCGCCGTGTACCCCGCGTCGATGCCATAGAAGCTGGGATCGTTGTCCGGGCTTTCCCCGGCGCTGTCATAGTCGCGGCCGGTATAGCGCGCATCCAGCCGCCCGACGGTCAGCCCGCGGTCGCGCAGCAGCTGCTTGTAGAACCGGTCGGGCGTCACGCGCAGGTCCGCCTGCTCGAGATAGGTTTCGCTTAGGCCGGTAAAACGCGCCAGCTGAGTGCGCACCGAGGCGCGTTCCTCCGGCGGCAGCTTCTGCCCCTTCAGCAGCGCCGCCGCGTAAGCACCGGTGGCGAACTGCCGCGCTTCCTCGACGAATGCCTCGACCGACGGCGCGCTGGCCTTGCCGTGGTACAGCGCGGTCGCGGCCATGGACGGCAGGTTGGTGATATAGCCAAGCTCGTTGCCCGGCGTGTCGGCGCCCGCGGCAAAGTCGAGCACGGTGGAAATGAGGAGGATGCCGTTCAGCGCGACGTCGTTGTACGTCGTCGCTTCCAGCTCGTTCACCACCGCGGCCGAGCGCGTCGTCCCGTAGCTTTCGCCGCCCAAATATTTGGGGCTGTTCCAGCGCCCGTTGTCGGCGATCCAGCGGCGGATCACTTCCGCGACCGCCTTGGCGTCGGCGGTGACGCCGTAAAATTCCTTGCCCTCGGTCTTCCCGATCAGGTGTGAAAAGCCGGTGCCGGGCGGGTCGATGAATACCAGGTCGGTGACGTCGAGCAGGCTGTCGGGGTTGTCGAGGATCGGATAGGGCGGCGCGCCGTCGTCACGCGCGTCGGACGGGATCGCGACGCGCTTTGGTCCGAACGCGCCCATCATCAGCCATACCGATCCTGAGCCCGGCCCGCCGTTGAACAGGAAGGTCACCGGCCGCGCCGTGTCGCGCGGATCCTTGACGTAGGACGTGGTGACGATCGCCGCCTTCTGCGTGCCGTCCTCGGCGGCGATGATCGTCTCGCCGATAGTCGCGGTATAGCGCATCCGCTGCCCGCCGAACGTGCCGCTGTGCCGGGTCGTCACGACTTGCGGGACGACCGTCGCGACCGGCGGGTCGGCCGGCTTCGCGTCGGCCTTGGCCGGGGCAGGCGCTTCCTGCGCCATGGCCGGGACGGCAGCCGCCCCCAGCAGCAATGCAAACACGGCAAGTTTCATCGGCTGTCCTCCCCCTCGGATCACCGACGGACTGAAGCCGCGACGGGGCCGGGACGCAACCCGGTAATCGGCGAACGGGCCAGCGGCCCGCCCGCTGCCAGCGCTAAAGGATGAAGTCGCCCCCGACGAGGGTGTACGCTCCGTCCAGCCGGATGAGGAAGTTCGCGTCACCGTCGCCATCGGTGTCGCCGTAGACGTAGGTGTTGCCGTTGATCACCTGGTAACGCAGTTCGCCCGCCGCCCCGCTAAAGGCACCGCTGCCGATGAACGCAAAGTCCTGACGCCCTGCCTGGGTGGTGTCGGCATCGACCAGGTCAAGGTCGATGCGATCGCCCTGACCCTGGCGGAAGTCGACGATCCGGTCGCTGGTCGACGGACGCAGGCCGGCAAAGCTGTTGTCGCGGAATTCGAACACGTCCGCACCGCCGCCGCCGCGCATGGTGTCGGCACCGGCACCGCCGTTGATCCGGTTGGCGTCGGCATTGCCGACAAGCGCGTTGTCGAGCCCGTTTCCGGTGATGTCGAACGCCCCGCCGCCGCGCAGGATGACGTCTTCGACATTGGCATCGGCGGCATAGCTGGTCCGGGCGTAGACCCGGTCATTGCCGGCGCCTGTTGCTTCGACGACCCGGTCGCCGGCGTCGTCGACGAAGTAGAAATCGTCACCGGCCCCGCCACGCATCTCGTCCGCCCCGGCGCGCCCGTCGAGAACGTTGTTCGCGCCATTGCCGCGCAACACGTTGTCCAGTGCATTGCCGACCGCCCGAACCGCATCCCCGCGCAAGAAAAGGTTCTCGACATTATCGCTGAGGACCAGGCTGACCGAACTCAGCACGCTGTCCACGCCTTCGCCGGCGGCTTCGACCACGCGGTCTCGATCATCGACGATGTACAGATCGTCGCCCGCGCCGCCACGCAGAATGTCCACCCCGCGTCCGCCGTCTAGATAATTGTCGAGCGCGTTGCCACGGATGTCGTTGCTGCCGCCGTTACCCAGCCCGGCGATTGCGGTCCCTGCCAGGGTAAGATTCTCGACTTCGCGCCCGAGCTGATAGTCGACCTCGCTGATTACCGTATCGATGCCGCCGCGAAGGCTTTCAATGGCGCGGTCGCCGATGCTGTCGACCATGAACGTGTCGTCGCCCATGCCGCCGCGCATGACATCGTCACCGGCGCCCCCGTCCAGCACGTCGTTACCGCCCAACCCATCCAGCTCGTTCCCAAGCCTGTTCCCGACGATGAGATTGGCCAGGGAGTTGCCGGTGCCGGAAATGGCCGCTCCCGTTAGTACCAACCGCTCGATGCTGTAGGGCAGAACGTAATTTAGTGCCGCATAAACGACGTCGTCGCCGCTAAGGTCGTAAACCGAGTCGCCCGCGAAATCGACGTAATACGTGTCGTTGCCGGAACCCCCACTCATATAGTCGCGCCCGGCGCCTCCGTCGAGGATGTCGTCTCCGGCATCGCCCTGTAGAGTATCGCTGCCAGCATTGCCCCGGAGCACGTTATTCGCAGCGTTGCCGTAAATGGTGTCGCTGCCGGACCCGCCAACCGCATTTTCAATGACGGTGTTTGAAGCGATCTCCAGATTGCGCTCGCCACCGCCGAAACTTGAAATCGTCCCCGGGTTGAGGCTGATGCGTTGCGATTGCGCGAAGCCGGAAAGGTCAAGCGTATCGATGCCGCCCATGTCCGAGATATAGACCAGATCATCGACCCGTGCGGTTGGATCGAAATCGGAAGTGTCCGCGGTATTATTGAAACCCCACACCGAATCCGTGTTGCCACTGCTAGCGATTGGATCGCTCTCGATGATGGTCAGTCCGTAAACGCCGCGGGAATCATCGTCACGAGCGCCGACGTCAATGTAGTAAGTGCCGCTTGCCGTGGGCGTGAACGCAAACCGCGCCATTGAATTGTAGTAGCTGAAGGCGGGCGCCGCCACATAGGCGCCGCTTGCGTCGCGCAAGATGGGAGAGTCGGCAGTTCCCGACCCGGTTATGACGATCCGCTGACCTTCCGTGAGGTCAATCCGGTACCAATCCCGATCATCCATATATTCCAGTTGACCGGTAACGGCTTCACCAAAATCGATGGTTGCGGTCGTCGTACTGTCTCCCGCGATGTCTTGGGAGACGTCGATTTCGCCGAGCCTCAACCGATACGTGCCATCGTTCTCAGCAAAGTGACTTCGGACATCGACATAATAGGTTCCGGTTGTCGCTGCCCGGAATTCCAGGTGTGACGTGAAGTAATTATAGGACGAATCGGAATCCACCACCGCTCCATCCGAATTGCGAAGTTGGAGGTAGGGGTAGCGGAGCGGATCGCCGCCTGCACTGGACAGGTCGAGGGTGTAAACGTGGCCCGCGGTCAGCTCGACCCGGATGAAGTCGCGGTCGCCCTGATATTCCAACTGACTGACAAGCGATTCATCAACCGCAAGGGAAGTCGTGGTGCCCCTGTCTCCCCGAATATCGTTGGACACGTCGATTTCACCGACGCTCAACTGATAGGCGCCGTCGTTTCCCGTATAGCGGCCCGAAACATCGATATAGTAGGTCCCGCTCGTTGGTGCGCGAAACTCCAAATGCGACGTGTTGTAGTTATAGGTAGGATCGGAACCGACGATTGCTCCGTCCGAACTGCGCAGCCGGAGATAGGGGTAGCGTAGCGGGTCGCTGCCCGCACCGGACAGGTCGAAAGTGTACACATGGTCCGCGGTCAGTTCGACCCGGATGAAGTCGCGGTCGCCCTGATATTCCAACTGACTGACGAGCGATTCATCGACCGCAAGGGAGGTCGTGGTGCCCCTGTCTCCCCGAATATCGTTGGACAGGTCGATCTCGCCGACGCTCAACTGATAAGCGCCGTCGTTTTCCGTATAGCGGCCCGCGACATCGATATAGTAGGTCCCGCTCGTTGGTGCGCGAAACTCCAAATGCGACGTGTTGTAGTTATAGGTAAGATCGAAACCGACGATTGCTCCGTCCGAATTGCGCAGCCGGAGATAGGGGTAATGAAGCGGGTCGCTGCCCGCACCGGACAGGTCGAAAGTGTACACATGGTCCGCTGTCAGTTCGACCCGGATAAAGTCGCGGTCTCCCGAATACTCCACCTGGCTGACCAGTGATCCGCCAATCTCTATGGAAGTCGTGGTGCTCCTGTCTCCCGGAATATCGTTGGACAGGTCCATTTCATTGACAGTCAACTGATAGCCGCCACTCCCGTCCGTGGCGCGGCTCCCGACATCGATATAATAGGTCCCGCTTGCTGGCGCCTGAAAAGCCAGCTGCGACGTGCTGGAACTATAGGAAGAATCACTACTGATAATTGCCCCGTCCGAATCGCGAAGGCGCAGATTGGGGCTGCCAACCGGATCGCTGCCTGAGCCGGACAGCTCGAAAATGTAGAATTGGCCTGCGGTCAGCTCGACACGGATGAAGTCGCGGTCTCCCAAATATTCCAGCTGATTGACCAACGATTCGCCAATGCCGATTGATGTCGTACTGCTTCGATCTCCCGGAATATCTTGCGAAATGTCTATTTCGGTAGCGTCAACCTGATAGCTACCGCCGTACCGGTTCTCATAAGCGCCGACATCGAGATAATAGGTGCCCGTCGTTTCCGGCTGAAACTGCAAGCGCGAATTCAGGCCGGACCCACCATCGTCGTCCTGGGTAAGCAAGGCGCCGGTAGCATCGCGAAGGTAGAGATACGGATCAGTTAGCGGGTCGTCGCCAGTGCCTGACAGGTTGAAAACATACAGGTGGCCCGCCGTGAGCTCGACGCGGATCCAGTCATGATCGCCCGGCACTTCCAGTCGGTCGACGATCGATCCGCCGACCGCGATCTCCGAATCTGTGCTTCTATGTGCTGGAATATCGACCATGCGACTGCCCTCCCGTACCGAAGCGAAGTCACTACCGCCGTCCTAAACCGCGCCTGCTCTGCAGAACTACGCCGTTACTTCGGCGGGGGGGGGCTAATAGCCGCGACGACTCGCTCTTGATTGAAGGTATATGGCGGGAGAGCAAAGTCAAACGGGCGGGCGCGCTTTGCCAAGGCGCGCGCCGCACGCAGTTACAGGATGAAGTCGCCGCCGGTCAGGTTGACCCCGCCATCAAGCCTGATGAGGAAATCCGCCGTTTCGTCGCCGTTGGTGTCGCCATAGACGTAGGTGTTGCCGTTGATCACCTGGTACCGAAGCTGCCCCGCAGCCCCGGTGAAATCCCCGGTACCGATAAAGTCGAACGCCTGATTGCCGGCCAGGCCGACATGTGCATCGACCAGGTGCAGGTCGATGATGTCGCCCTGCGTTTGGCTGAAATCGATGATTCGGTCGGCGGTCGAGGACGACAGTCCGCCAAATTCACCATCGCGAAAAACGAAGGTGTCCGCGCCAAGCGCGCCGCGCAGGCTGTCGGCTCCGCCGCGACCGTCGATCGTGTTGTCGCCCGAATTGCCGACGATCAGGTTGCTCAATGTGTTGCCGGTTAGCGCGATATCGTCAAAGCCGCGCGCGAACACGTCCTCGACGTTATTTTCCAGCGTCCAGCTGATCGTGGTGTAGACACGGTCGCGACCCTGCCCTTCGGTTTCGATCGTATGATCGCCGGCGGTCTCGACGTAATAGATGTCGTTGCCGTCGCCGCCGCGCAGGATGTCGGCACCGAAGCCGCCGTTGATGACGTTGGCTCCGTCCGTGCCGATGATCCGGTTTTCAAGGTTATTGCCGTATCCGCGCACCGCCGACCCTGTCAGCTCCAGGCTTTCGAGGTTCGACCGAAGGTTGAAGCTGACCGAACTGATGACGGTGTCATAGCCTTCGTTGGCCAGTTCGACGGCCGCGTCATTGTCGTTATCGACGTAATAGGTGTCGTTGCCCTGCCCGCCGCGCATGATGTCGGCACCCTCGGCGCCGTCGAGGATGTTGGCATAATCGGTGCCGTAAAGCCGGTTGAGTCCGTCGCCGCCGTACGCCCGCACCGCCGTGCCCGTCAGGAATAAGTTCTCGACGTCGGCGCGAAGACGGTAGTTGACCGAACTATATACCGTGTCGACGCCTTCGCCCGGCTGCTCGATCGCGATGTCGCTGCCGTTGTCGGCATAATACGTGTCGTTGCCGCTGCCGCCGCGCATGACGTCGGCGCCGGTCCCGCCGTCAAGCACGTCGTCGCCACCGTTGCCCACGATGCGATCGTCTCCGCCCAGGCCGCGGATGGTGTTGACGCCGTCGTCGCCGGTCAGCGTGTCGCCGTAGTTCGACCCGTCGACGTTCTCGATCGAGATCAGGGTGTCGATCCCGGACCCGGCGGTATCCTGCGGGTTGAGAAAGCCGAGCAGGACCGACACGCCGCCCGTTGCGTCGGTGTAGCTGGCGGTGTCATTGCCCGCTCCGCCATCGATCTCGTCATTGCCGGCGCCGCCGTAAAGCAGGTCGTTATTATTGCCGCCGAACAGGTGGTCGTTGCCGGCACCGCCGTTAAGTATGTCCTGCCCGCTCTGGCCTTCGAAATCATAATCAGGGTCGAGCGCCTGAACGCCATTGTCGTCGAGGTAGAAGACCCCGTCGCCGTACAGCCAGTCGTTGCCGCCGTTGCCGGTCAAACGGTCCGATCCGAGGCTGCCGGCGAGCACATTATTGGCATTGTCGCCGATCAGCACATCGTTGAGTTCGGCGCCGCCGAGGTTCTCGACGTTGGTCAGAGTCCAATTGCCGGTGCCCGTCGACTGCGCTTGGCCCTGCAGCATCAGCGACACGCTGATCCCGCCGTTCGCCTGGTAAATCTGCGCATAGCCAAGGTCGAAGATTTCGACCGTGTCGACGCCGGTGCCGCCATCGATGGCCTTGTCGCCGGCACCGACGGTGAAATAGTCGTTGCCGCCATTGCCCGACAGGACGTCATAACCGCCGAAGGACCAGAACCAGTTGGCGGCTGCGTTCCCGGTCAGCGTGTCATTACCGTACGTCGCCGAGATGTGTTCGATGCTGACGAGCGTATCGGTGCCCTGTCCCGTGTTCTGCGGACCTGCGAGATTGAGGTTGACCGTGACGCCGTTGAGTCCGTCGCTGGTGAAATAGCTCACCCGGTCGTTCCCGGCGCCGCCGTCATAGAAATCGTCGCCGAACGGTCCGTAGTCGCTGGAATATTCGGCCAGCAGATCCGCGCCGTCACCGCCGTACAGCGCGTCGTTGCCCGAGCCGCCCCGGACCAAGTCGTTGCCGTCGAAACCGATCAGGTTGTCGTCGCCGTCGGTGCCGACCAGCGTGTCGGCGCCGGACAGGATGGTCGAGAAAAGGCCTTCCAGATCGTCGCCAAGAACGTAATCGGTGAAAGCCTGAACGGTGATCGAAACGTCGTAGATCGCGAAAACGTCCGTGCCGTTGATCGCATAGACGATGTCGGTGACCAGCCCGCCTGTCGGATAGCCTTCGGAATTATAATCCTGGAACAGGCCGTTGAGGGTCAGCCGCTCGTTGGTCTCGGGGTCTTCGACCACGAACTCCTGCTGGCTGGCGAGGATCACTTCGCCCCACTCGAAAAACTCCGACAGGGACCCGCTCTGGACGAGTTCAACCATGTCAAACGGCGTGTTGGCGTAGAGATTTGGCATTTTTCCCCCCGGAATCCTTTGCTATGTACCTAACTAAGGATAAGGGTACGGAGGCCTAAACTTCTAGTCAACCCGTTGGAAGTAAACGCGTATTTGCCACGGTCCTGAGGAATTCGGGACGACGATTCTCGCCTTGGTTACGCTCCGCAATCAGCCCTGGCAGTGCCGCCTCGGCGTCATTTCCCTGACGAGCGATCGATCCGCACGGCGAACGATCAGAGAATGAAATCCGCCGCGGCGAGATTGATCCCGCCATCCACCCGGATGAGGAAGTCGGCCGCGCCGTCGCCGTTGGTGTCACCGTAGACGTAGGTGTTGCCGTTGATCACCTGGTAGCGCAGCTGCCCGGCCGCGCCGGTGAAGGCGCCGGTGCCGATGAATGCGAACGCCTGGTCGCCGGCGAGTCCGACGTGCGCGTCGACCAGGTGCAGGTCGATATGGTCGCCCTGGGCACGACTGAAATCGGCGATCCGGTCCGCGGTTGAAGAGCTCAGTCCGCCAAACTCGCCACTGCGGAACGCGAATGTGTCTGCCCCCGCACCGCCGCGCAGCACGTCCGCGCCGGCGCGTCCGTCGAGGACGTTGTTCCCGGCATTGCCCGACAGCGTGTTGGCGAGAGTGTTGCCGGTCAGGGCAATGCTTGCGGAGCCGCGCGCGAACAGGTCTTCGACGTTGCTTTCCAGCGTCCAGCCGACCGTCGAATACACCCGGTCGCGTCCCGCGCCGGCGTCCTCGATCGTGTGGTCGCTGCCGTTCTCGACGATATAGATGTCGTTGCCGGCACCGCCGCGCAGGACATCCGCGCCCAGACCGCCGTTGAGCGTGTTGGCATGGCCGTTGCCGACCAGCCGGTTGTCGAGCGTGTTGCCGGTGCCGCGCGTTGCCGCGCCCACCAGCACCAGATCCTCGACGTTCGCCGACAGCTGGATGTTGAGCGAGCTGTAGACGGTGTCGCGCCCCTGCCCCGACAATTCGATCGCGCGGTCGCCGGCATTGTCGACATAATATGTGTCGTTGCCCAGTCCGCCACGCATGACATCGGCGCCGCCCTGCCCGTCCAGCACGTTGGCAGCGCTGTTGCCGACGATGCGGTTGGCTGCGTCGTTGCCGAAGCCGCGCGCCGCATTGCCGGTCAGCACGAGGTTCTCGACATGGTCGCGCAGCCGGTAATTGGCGGAGCTGTAGACGATGTCGTTGCCCTCGCCAGCAAGTTCGATCGCCTGGTCCTGGCCGGTGTCGGCGAAATAGGTGTCGTCGCCCACGCCGCCGCGCATCGTATCGGCGCCGCCGCGTCCGTCGATCCGGTCGTCACCGCCATTGCCGCGCAGCAGGTTGGCTGCAGTATTGCCGATCAGGATATCGTGCCCGGCCCCGCCGAATGCGTTTTCGATGACCGTTCCGCGCGCGATGACGACGTTGCCGACATGCCCGCCGACGTTCGAAAATTCCTCGGCGTTGAGATTGATGCGCTGGGCCGCGAAAAAGCCCGAATAATCGAGCGTGTCGATCCCGCCGGAATCGAACACGGTGTAGGACACGTTCGGGCGCTGGACGGCGTCGAAGCCGATGCGCCCGCTGGTGTTGTTGAACCCGTAGGTCGTGTTGCCCACGCGCGTGGTCGTGGACAGTCCGTACAGATTGCTGATCGCGATGATGTCGGCGACCTGCGGAGTCATGATCGGCAAGTGCGAAAAGCCGCGGCTCGAATAATAAGTGTTCTCGCCATTGTCGAAGTAGGACATGATGCTGATCGCGGCGCCGTCGTTGCTCCAGATCGCATCGTTGGGGTAAACCGCACCCGCCGTCCCGGCGTTGGAATTGCTGGTATGGCCGAGGCCCAGTGCGTGGCCGATTTCATGCATGAACGTATGCAAGTTGGTTCGGGACACGGACACGTTGACGATCGCCGACGTGGTGATGCCGTTCGAATGCACGGTATCGGCAAAGGCGCCGGTTCCCTGGTCGAGGTCGTCGAACGTGATGTGCGCATCGCCGGTCTGTTCGACGAAGGCCACGCCGATGATGTCGGACCAGATCTGCAACGCGTCGAGCGCGACCGCGCGGCCGGTGGGAGTCAGCGCGGTCAGGTCGACGGTCAGCGTATCGCCCTGAGTCACGTCGAACCGATGGACGTCGCCCTGAAAGAAGCCGTGCGTCATCTGGTACGCGAAATCGTCCAGCGTGCCGGGCGCCGGCGGCACGTAATTATTCACTGACAACTGGTAGGATCCGGTGCCGGTATAATTGTCGATCGGCTCGTCCGGCTCCCACGCCCCGACATCGATGTAATAGGTCCCCGACGTTGGTGCGGTGAAGACGACGCGCGATCCGCGTCCGCCCCCGCCGTCGTCATTCTCGGCCAGCACGGTGCCCGCCGAATTGCGCACGTATACGTAGGAATCCTCGAGCGTGCCCAGGTTGACCGCGATCACCACTTTCTGGCCCGCGGTCAGGTTCACCTTGAACCAGTCGTGATCGCCCGTCGCTTCCAGTGTGTTCTGGATCTGGCCGCCGACCGAAATGGTGGCGGACGTCGTCGAATCTGCGGGAATGTCGGGCATTGAAACCTCCACACGCGCACGCCTTGCGCCGGTTGCGCAAGTGCATGGTAATCACCTGTTTCAGATAAGCAATTCGCCCCTTGCAGGGTTACAGAATGAAGTCGCCTCCAGCCAGGTTGAGCGAGCCGTCGAGCCGGATCAGAAAGTCCGCCACGCCGTCGCCGTTGGCGTCGCCGTAAACGTACGTGTTGCCGTTGGTGATCTGGTACCGCAACTGACCGGCGACGCCGCTGAATTCGGCGGTCCCGATGAACGTGAAGGACTGGTCGCCGTCGATGCCGCGATGGGCGTCGACCTGCTGCAGGTCGATGCGGTCGCCCTCGGCACGGCGGAAATCGAGAATGCGGTCGGCGGTCGATGCGGTCAGCCCGCCGAATTCACCGTTGCGGAACACGAACGTGTCGGCGCCGCGCGCGCCGCGCAGGTCGTCCGCGCCGGCCCGCCCGTCGATGATGTTGTTGGCCGCATTGCCGACAATGGCATTGTCCAGGTTGTTGCCGGTCAGGTTGATCGTCGCCGACCCGCGGGCGAACAGATCCTCGACATGGTTTTCCAACTGCCAGCTGATGGTCGTGTAAACCCGGTCGCGGCCGGCGCCTGCGGTTTCGATCGTGTGGTCGCTGTTATCCTCGACATAATAAATGTCGTTGCCGCCGCCCCCGCGCATGATGTCGCCGCCGAGCCCGCCGTTGATGACATTGTTGGCGTCGTTGCCGTTCAACCGGTTGTACATGTTGTTGCCGGACGCGCGCACGGCATTTCCGGTCAGGGTCAGGATCTCGAAGTTGGACCGCAACGCGAAGCTGACCGAGCTGATGACCTCGTCGATGCCCCCGCCGGAAATCTCCGCGATCGCGTCGCGAACATTGTCGACGTAATAGGTGTCGTTGCCGGCTCCGCCGCGCATCACGTCCGCGCCGGCCCCGCCGTCGAGGATGTTGGCCGAGTTGTTGCCGATCAATCGGTTCGACCCGGCATTGCCGTACGCCCGTACGGCTGAACCGATCAGGGTCAGGTCCTCGACATCGGCGCGCAGGCAAAAGTTCGCCGAACTGTAGACGACGTCGTTGCCCTCGCCCGCGTTCTCGATGACGAGGTCGTCGAAATTGTCGACGTAATAGACGTCGTCGCCGGCGCCGCCGCGCATGATGTCCACGCCGCCGCCGCCATCGAGGATGTTGGCCGATGCATTGCCGAACAGCCGGTTGGCTTCGGCATTGCCGGTGCCGCGCACTACGGTGCCGTTGAGGTACAAGTCCTCGACCCCGGCGCGCAGCGTGTAGCTGACAAGGCTGTAGACCGCGTCGTTCCCCTGGCCGGAGCCTTCCACCACAAGGTCGGCGGTCTCGTCGACATAATAGATGTCGTTGCCGGCCCCGCCGCGCATAACGTCGCTGCCCGTCCCGCCGTCGATCCGGTCGTTGCCGCCGCCGCCTTCGATGACGTCGTTGCCCGCCAGGCCGCGCAGCTCGTTGGCAGCGTCGTTGCCGGAAAGGCGGTTGTCGCCGCTGCTGCCGGTGGCATCGATCGCGCCGTTGCCGATCAGCATGATGTTCTCGACATTGGTCGGCAAGGTCAGCGTGATCGAACTGAGCACGGTGTCGACGCCGCCGGTCAGGCCCTCGACGATCTCGTCGCCGGCATTGTCGACCGTATAGGTATCCCCGCCAAGGCCGCCGGCCATGCGGTCCGCGCCGCCAAGCCCGTCGATCCTGTCGAACCCGGCAGACCCGCGCAGCACGTCGCCCGCGGACGTGCCGACGACCGTCAGGCCCTGCGGATCGTTCATGGTCACTTCGTACCGCGGGCGGGTGGAGCCGCCGCCGATCGTCTCGCCGCTGACGGCAAGGAAGAACACGCCGCTTTGCGTCGCCGTGAAGAGGATGCGGCTGTTTCCGTGCCCGCCGCTATTGTCCATGTCCTGGGCAATGACGGCGCCGCTGGCATCGACCAGCTGGAGGTGGAGCAGGTAGCCGCTGCCGTAGCTGATATACGGGTTGAGGCCGGTGTCGGTGAGCAACCCGAAATCGTAGGTCTGGCCGGCCACCAGCTCGACCCGGAACCAGTCCGTATCAGCCCCGGAAAAGCTGCCGCTATTGAAACCCGAAGCGTGATATTCGCCGGTGGCCGACTGTCCGATCGCGACCCGTCCCAGCGTGGCGGCGGTGCCAAGATAATCGTCGGCGTAGTTCTGGAAATTGGAATATTGGTGATAGCCGACCACGAAGGTGTTGATCGCGCCGGCCGCCCATTCGAAAAAGGTGCCGTCGGTTCCGACGACTGCCGATTGGTCTATCTGGACCGACAGCCGGCCGGCCGGCAGTTCGATCGACGGGTTCACTCGGATCGTGTTGCCGACAATCCTGACTTGCGACGTATCGGTCACATCGATCCGGAGAAGTCCGCCGTTCCCGATGATGGGGTTGCCTGTGTTGATCGTGATGAATCCCGACGCCAGCTCAAACGGCCGGTCGAAGGTCAGGACCAGGTCGGAATACGGCGCATTCGTCCCGCCGTACGAAGCGGCCGACAGGAATAGCGGCGCCGAATAGGACCCTTCGGTCATGGTCACCGAATAGGTGCCGCCGTTGTTCTGCGTCCCCGTCCCGGCGGTATCCGCGTTGATCCGCAAGAAGTAGGTTCCGGTCGCGCTGGCGGTGTAGACGATCTGCGCCCCCGCCGTGCTGGAGCTGGAATCGAGGCTGGTGTAATTGCCGTCTTCCGGCAGCGGATTGTACTGCAGGGTGCCGTCATTGAACCGGACCAGGTGCATCGAGATGTAGTCGCTGGCATCGCCCCCGGACGGCGAAGCCGTGAACCGATAGGTATGCCCGTACACCAGCTCGACCCGGATCCAGTCGATGTCGCTTTCGCCCTGCGCGACCCCGGACACCGTTCCGCCCGTCGCCAGTCCGACCTGCGTCGACGGACCCGCCGGCATGTCGTCGTTCCCGGCCACGACCTGTACTGAATAGTCGCCGGCCCCGGACTCGCCGACCGGCTGGATGCGCGGCGTGACGTAAACGTAGTAGGTGGACGTGTAGGTGGGCGTGATCCAAAGCCCCTCGTTGGCATCGCCCCCGCTGACCTGCGAGCCATAGGCATCGTAGATCCGGACATCGAGGTCGCCGGCTCCATTCACGCCTGACGCATCGATCCAGAAGCGGTACGACTGCCCGGAATTGAGCTGGACCCGGAAAGTATCCTGGTCATTGTTGTCGCTGATATAGCCGCCCAGCGCAGGCCCGTTGATGGTCAGCGCGCCGCTGTCCAGGCCGAAGCTGTTGGGATAATCGTCGGACCGCACGCCGATCAGGAAGTTCAGCGCGTTGCGCCCGCTGATGCCTTCGAATTCATTGCCCGACATGTCGACCACGACGCCCGGATCGGCCTCGATATAATATTGGCCGGCGCCGGTCGGGTACGGGACGAACAGCGTGTCCCCGTCGGTGAACAGGTCGCTGGCCGCATAGGTGCGGTACAAGGTGCCGTCGGAATAGAAGATGCGCACGTTGCCCGCGCCCAAAGTGACGTCCTCGTTGAACTGGATCGTCACGCCCTGCCACGACTGCGGGACCTGGCCCGGCCCGGTTACGACAAGGTTATCCTGCGGCAGCATCGCCGTCGGCGCGGTGGTGTCGTCGGGACGCAGCGCGGACACTTCGATGTCGCCGTCGAGAAAGCGCAGGACCTCGACCGAACGGATGATGTTGAACCCGTCGGCCGTGCCGACATAAATCGCACCGTCGGGCAGGAAGCGGATCATCGCGTCGATGAAATTGAAACCGAACATCGCGATGTCGCGGTTGAAGCCGCCGCGCAGCTGGTTGTCGCCCGTGCCCGCGTCGAGCACGTCTATACCGCTGCCGCCGGACAGGATGTCGTCGCCGACGCCGCCGTTGATGCGGTCGTTGCCGCTGCCGCCGGTGATCTGGTCGTCGCCCTCGTCGCCGATCAGCGTGTCGTTACCCGCTTCGCCGGACAGGATGTCATCGCCGACGCGGCCGTCCAACCGGTTGTCGGCCTGGTTGCCGGTGATGTTGTCGCGGTTGACGCTGCCGATCACGTTTTCGATCAGGGAGCGGACGTCGTCGTCGAAAAGCAGGCTGTTGTAGATCGTGCCGTTGGGCAGGTAGATGCCGGCCCCGGCCCCGATATTGATGTTCAGCGACTGCGACGCCGTCAGCCCGTAATTGGCGAAATTGAACGTGTCGGTGCCGCCGCCGTCCCACACCGTCATCATGATGTGGTTGGACGCGCCGTCGCCGAAATAGCCGCTGCCGCTGCCCGGGGTCATCTGGCCGACGCCGTTGATGAACTGCTGCCCGGTGGTCGGGCTCCAGCTGTAAACCGTGTTGCCGGAATTGGTGCTGTAATCGGCGCCGTACATCGTCTGCAGCGCCAGGATATCCAGCGTCATGAAGCTGGTCGGATAATGGAATTGCGGCAGCGAGTAGCTCAGCGGACCGTTGTAATGGTCGCGATAGCTCATCACCGTATAGTTCAGATAATCATATTCCAGCGGCAGCACGCCGCCGATCGGCCCATCGCTGTCGTGCGGGTGGCTGAGACCGAGCGCATGCCCGATTTCGTGCAGGTGGGTCAGGAAGGCGTAATCGCCCATGCGCGGGTTGCGGAAATCGTCCCCGAACCAGATGTCGCCCCCGTTCCCGTCGCCCGGGTAATAGGCATAAGCGGTCGGCGCCAGCGAGGTCTGGCCGAACATCAGGTCGCCGGTGTTGGTGCCGGTGTAGGAAAAGGTCAGGTTGGTATAGCTTTCGATCAGCCCGAAGACGTAGCGAACGACTTCCTGCTGATAGACGGACACCGGGAAAAAGTCGGTGGTCGGCTCGTCGCCATAGCCGGCGGGAAAGTCGCTGGCGGAATCGGGAAAGGCATAAGTGACGGTGCCGCCGGACCAGCGCAGGCCCCACAATATCCCGTCGATTTCCGGCCGGCCAGTGGCTGGTTGTGAAGTGCTTGGCATGTCTCTGCCCTCCCCGAGAACGGGGCACTCTGCCGGGCATATTGAACGCTGTTGGCTTGGCAGCGCATCGCCGCCTGGCAAGCGGTCACGACCGGAAGGTCAAACGCTGCTCGCGCAACATCATTCGGCTGCCCGCAACCCCCGCTGCGTCACCATCGTAAGTTAACCCGCCTGCCCGCGCCGACCGGATCAGGCAAGACCGAATCCTGTCCTTTATCTGACTTAAATACCGTTATGGGACAATCTGTTGCCGCAAAGTAACAGCGTAGCGCGCTACAGCATGAAGTCCCCGCCGACGAGCGCGTGATTGCCGTCCAGCCGGATCAGGAAGTCCGCCGCGCCGTCGCCGTTGGCATCCCCGTACACATAGGTGTTGCCGTTGATGGTGTCGTAACGCAATTGCCCCGCCGTCCCGTCGAAGTCCGCGCGGCCGATGAAGTCGAACGCCTGGTCGCCCGTTTGGCCCCAATGCGCGTCGACGGCGCGCAGGTCGATACGGTCGCCCTCCAACTGGTCGAAATCGACGATCCGGTCGCTGGTCGACGCGCTCAGCCCGCCGAATTCGCCGTCGCGGAACACGAACGTGTCGGCGCCGGCCGACCCGCGCAGGTCGTCCGCCCCGCCGCGCCCGTCGATGCGGTTGTCGCCGGCATTGCCGACGATCGCATTGTCGAGCGTGTTGCCGTTCAGCGTGACGGAAGCGGTCCCGCGCGCGAACAGATCTTCGACGTTGTTCTCCAGCGTCCAGCTGATCGTCGAATAGACCCGGTCGCGGCCCGCGCCGGCATCTTCGATCGCATGGTCGCTCGCGGTCTCGACGTAGTAGATGTCGTTGCCGCCCCCGCCGCGCATGATGTCGCCGCCCAGCCCGCCGTTGAGCACGTTGTCGCCGGCGGTTCCGTTCAGGCGGTTGACGAGGTTGTTGCCCGACGCGCGCACCGCCGTCCCGGTCAGCGTCAGGTTTTCGAAGTCGGAGCGCAGGGCGAAGGTGACCGAGCTGATGACGCTGTCGATCCCGGCGCCGGCGTCCTCCGCAATGCGGTCGCCGGCGTTGTCGACATAATAAGTATCGTTGCCCGCGCCGCCGCGCATGATGTCCGCGCCCGCGCCGCCGTCCAGGATGTTGGCCGCGGCGGTGCCGACGATGCGGTTGATGCCGTCGTTGCCGTACCCGCGCACCGCGCCGCCGGTCAGAGTCAGGTTTTCGACATTGGCGCGCAGCCGGTAATTGACCGAGCTTAGGACCGTGTCGTTGCCCTGTCCTGCGTTCTCGGCCGCGACGTCGCCGCGATCGTCGACGATAAACGTGTCGTCGCCCGCGCCGCCGCGCATGACGTCGGCGCCCAACCCGCCGTTAAGCCGGTTGTCGCCGTCGTTGCCGATCAGGACATTGTCGCCGGCGTTGCCGTTGCCGTTGATCGACGCGCTGCCCAGCAGGACCAGAGCCTCGACGTTGGCGCCGAGCGTATAGCTGCGCGTGCTGGTGACGGTGTCCCGGCCTTCTTCGGCCAGTTCGACGACCTGGTCATCGGCGGTGCGCACGACATAGGTGTCGTCGCCGGTGCCGCCGCGCATCACGTTGGTGCCCGCGCCGCCGTCCAGCGTGTCGTCGCCCGCCTCGCCGAATAACCGGTCATCGCCGCCGGCGCCGAACAGTTCGTCGCTGCCCTCCGCGCCGCGAAGCTCGTTGTCGCCGCTATTGCCCTGGATCAAATTGTCGGAAGTACCGCCGTAACCGTACAGCGCGGCGGAGCCGGTCAGGCGCAATTCCTCGACGTTGTCGTCAAGGCGGAAATCGGCCGAGCTGATGACCACGTCGTAGCCCGCGCCATAGGACTCGCCGACCTGGTCCATCGTCACGTCGACATAATATGTGTCGTTGCCTGCGCCGCCGACCATAATGTCGTCGCGCGCGCCGCCGTTGAGCACGTCGTTGCCGTCTTCGCCGTACAGCGTGTCGCGTCCGTCGCCGCCCATCAGCAGGTTATCGGCCGCGTTCCCGGTCAGCCGGTCGTTGGCGTTCCCGCCGCGGGCGTTCTCGATCACCGTGCCGGGCGCGATGCCGACGACGCCAATCTCGCCGAATAGGCTGGAAAACTGGCCCTCGCCAAGATCGACCCGGACGCCGACCTGGCTGGCCGACGCGTCGATCGTGTCGATACCCCCGCTGTCGAAAATGGTCAGCGTGCCCATGTTGCTGTTCCAGCCCGCCCCATAGGTCGTGTCGCCGGCGCGGGTGGTGGTGGACAGGCCGTACAATTCGCGCATCGCGACGATGTCGGCGAGCATCGGCGTGACGGCGTAATTGACGTTGAAGCTTTCCTGCCGGAAGTAGCGGCTCTCCTCTTGCGAGAAATAGGACATCACCGACGACGGCCAGCCGTCGTTGGAATAGAGCGCCTCGCTGAAGAAATCGGCGTCGTTATTGTAATTGCCGGCATGGCCGAGGCCCAGCGCGTGGCCGATTTCGTGGATGTAGGTCTGGAAGGCGTAGCCGTTCAGCGTCGTGCCGTAATCGGCCAGCCACTGCGTCGAGATGTTGACGAAGGAGCTGGAGATGATGTGGTTGTTCCACACCGACGTCGAGAAGGCGCCGTCTTCATTGTCGTCGAACACGATCTGGCCGCCGCTCGGCACCTCGACGAAATCGACTCCGATCACGTCCCCCCACCGCTCCAGCGCGGCCCGCGCCAGCGTCTGCCCGGCAACGGTCAGCGCGGTCAGGTTGACGGTCAGCGACCCGCCTTCGCCGACGTTGAAGTGACGATAGTCGCCGCCCCAGAAATCGTGCGTCAACTGGTGGGCAATCTGGTCGAGCGTGAACAGCGGCTGCGAATAGGGATCGACGTTGAGCGTGTAGGTGCCGGTGTAATTGTCGTCCCACGCCGCGACGTCGATGTAAAAGGTGCCGGACGCGGGTGCTTCGAATACCAGCCGTGAATTGCGACCCGATCCGCCGTCGTCGTTTTCCGCCACCAGATTGCCGTTGGCATCGCGCACGTAGATGTACGGGTCTTCCAGCGGGTTGCTGCCGGTGCCGGTCAGCGTGATGATCATCGTCTGCCCGGCGGTAACCTGGATCCGTACCCAATCGTGATCGCCGATAGTCTCCAGCTGGCCGGTCAGCGACCCGCCGCGCGTGATCGACGTCGTGGTCGAGCTGTTATTAGGAATGTCGGGCATGGTTCACTTCTCGCCAGGCGCGACGCCGGGACCGCCGCTGAATCATCGGTACAGTGCGGCGGCTGGTCCGAGCGGCCGCCGCAACCTGTTGAACCTAGACGATAATTTATCAATGACAAGGGGCACGCTGGCAATCCGGCGGCCCGTGGCAACGGCTTGCCCGAGCGGTCCTCGCCGCGCGGCCGCCTAGAGGATGAAGTCCCCGCCGACCAAAGTATGACCGCCGTCCAGCCGGATCATGAAGTCCGCGGCCCCGTCGCCGTTGGTGTCGCCGGACACATAGGTCGTGCCGTTGGTCACCTGGTAGCGCAGCTCCCCGGCCGTGCCGGAGAAGGTTGCGGCGCCGATGAAGGCGAAAGCCTGGTCGCCGTCCGCGCCCGAACTTGCGTCGACAAAATGCAGGTCAATGCGGTCGCCCTGCGCCTGGCTGAAATCCATGACGCGGTCGGCGGTGGAGCCGGTCGTTCCACCGAACTCGCCGTCACGGAAGACAAAGGTGTCGGCACCGTTCGCGCCGCGCAGATCGTCCGCCCCAGCGCGCCCGTCGAGCGTGTTGTTGGCGGCATTGCCGATGATAACGTTGTCCAGCGCGTTGCCGGTCAGCGCTATGCCTGCCGAACCCCGCGCGAAGACGTCTTCGACGTTGTCCTCAAGCGTCCAGTCGATCGTCGTATAGACCCGGTCCCGCCCGGCGTCCGCAAGCTCGACCGCCCGATCGCCGGCCGTCTCGACATAGTAGATGTCGTTGCCGCCGCCTCCGCGCATGATGTCGGCGCCAAAGCCGCCGTTGAGGACGTTGACGCCCCCGGTGCCGCTCAGGACATTTGCGAGGTTATTGCCCGCCGCGCGTACCGCGGAACCGGTCAGTGTCAGGTTCTCGAAATTGGAACGAAGCGCGAAGGTAACCGAACTGATCACCGTGTCGGTCCCCTGCCCGGCATCTTCGGCGATGCGGTCGCCGACATTGTCGACGTAATAGGTGTCGTTGCCCGTTCCGCCGCGCATGATGTCGGCGCCCAGTCCGCCGTTCAAAACGTCGTTGCCGCCACGGCCGATCAGGCGATCGTCGCCGTCCATTCCGCGCAATGCATTGGCGCCCTCGTCGCCGGAAACCTGATCGGCAAAACCCGAACCGTCGACATTCTCGATCCCGGTCAAGGTGTCATTGCCGGAACCGCCGGTCGCCTGCGCACCCGTAATGGCCAGGTCGACGGTGACCGCACCGGACGACCCGGCATAGGACAACCGATCGATGCCGTCCCCGCCGTCGATCTCGTCATTGCCGGCGCCGCCGTTGAGCACGTCATTGCCCACGTATCCGAACAGATGGTCATTGCCGGCGCCGCCGTTGAGCGTGTCGTCCGCGTAATAGACTTCCCAGTCGTTGACGTCGAACGTCCCGTCGACGATCTGATTTCCGTCGGCGTCGCTGCGGAAGTAGCCATCGCCGTACAGCCAGTCGTCGCCGCCGGCGCCGGTCAACACGTCGTTGCCGACTCCTCCGGCCAGGATATTGGTCTCGCCATTGCCGGTCAGCGTGTCGTCGTAAAAGTCACCGCCCAGATTCTCGACGTTATTGAGTGTCCAATAGCCGGTGCCCACCCATTGCGCGCTGCCCTGGAGCGCAAGCGACACGGTGACGCCCGTGGCGTCGATGTACGCGTCGAACGACGCCTCATCCGATGCGACCGACAGGTCGGCGGTGTCAATGCCGGTCCCACCATCGATGACCTTGTCGCCGGCACCGACGGTAAAACGGTCGTCTCCGCCATTGCCCGACAGCACGTCCTGACCGCCGAACGTCCAGAACCAGTTCGCTGCGCCGTCGCCGGTTACCGTGTCGTCGCCACGCGTGGCGGTGACCTGTTCGATGCTGACGAACGTATCGCTGCCCTGGCCGGTGTTTTGCGCGCCGGAGATGTTCAGATCGACCGTTACGCCGATGGCATCGTCCGCTGAGAAATAGCTGACCCGATCGATGCCGGTCCCGCCGTCGTAAAGGTCGTCGCCAAAGGGTGCGCCATAGGTATATTCCGACAACAGGTCGGCACCATCTCCGCCGTGAAGGCGGTCATTGCCTTCGTCGCCGCGAATGACGTCGTTGCCCGAATAGCCGTACAACTCCTCCGCGCCTCCGGCGCCCAGGATTTCGTCGTCGCCGGCCAGGATGGCGGCGAACAAGCCCTGCACGTCTTCGGCGCCCATGAAGGCGTTGAAGGCTTGCACGTCGATAGAGGTTTCAACGAAAAATCTTTCCGAAGAATCTTCGGTGAAGGCTACGCGCGTGATTGTGCCGAAAATGGGATAACCGCGATCGTCGAAGTCGGTGAAGGAGCCGAGCATTTCCAGAAAGTCGAACCCTGGCCAGACTTCGACTTTGACATGTTCTTCGTTGGAGATGACCACTTCGCCGGAAGACGCGATATAGGGCATGAGGGTATCGGCGTAGAATGCGTCCATGTCGAAGTCGCCGCTCGCAACGAATCTCGCCATGTGCCCGCCCCTTTTTACGCCACCCGGTGCATTTATCGGCGCCGGCGGTACGTCCGAACTTAAGTTAAATCAAGTTGCTGAATGATAGGGATTTTTGCCCATCCCGCCGGACTGGGCACGCAGATCTGACGGCAATATCGGCTCGACCTACCCGCGCCGTCCGCCCCCGAACCGAGTCCGCCCCTGTTTCCCGAAGCGACCCTTGCGGGTGCCCGGCTTGCCTTCCGTCGAATTGCCCAGCGGGCGCGGCGCCACGCGGTCGTGGTCGGGGATGCCGAGCTCGTCTTCCTCCAGCCGGCGGATCTCGTCGCGCAGCCGGCCCGCTTCCTCAAACTCCAGGTCCGCGGCGGCCTTGCGCATCCGCTGCTCGAGGTCGGCGATATACGCCTTGAGGTTATGCCCGACGAGGTGCGGGCGTTCGTCGTCGCCGGTATCGACCACCACGCCGTCGCGCGACGACACGTGGGCGATGATGTCGGAGATGTTGCGCTTGATCGTCGTCGGCGTGATGCCGTGTTCGAGGTTGTACGCTTCCTGCTTTTCGCGCCGCCGCCCGGTTTCGGCGAGCGCCCGTTCCATCGATCCGGTGACCGTGTCGGCATACAGGATGACGCGGCCCTCGACGTTGCGCGCGGCGCGGCCGATGGTCTGGATCAATGAGGTTTCCGACCGCAGGAATCCTTCCTTGTCCGCGTCGAGGATTGCGACCAGCCCGCATTCGGGAATGTCGAGCCCTTCGCGCAGCAGGTTGATGCCCACCAGCACGTCATAGACGCCAAGCCGAAGCTCGCGGATCAGCTCGATGCGCTCCAGCGTCTCGACATCGGAATGCATGTAGCGGACCCGCAGCCCCGCCTCGTGCAGATATTCCGTCAGATCCTCGGCCATGCGCTTGGTCAGCGTGGTGACCAGGGTGCGATAGCCCTTGCGCGCCGTTTCCTTCGCCTCGTGGACAAGGTCGTCGACCTGGTCCTCGACCGGCTTGATCTCGACCGGCGGGTCGATGAGGCCGGTCGGCCGAATGACCTGTTCGGAAAAGACGCCGCCGGTCTCGGTCATTTCCCACGGTCCGGGCGTCGCGCTGACGAAGGTCGTCTGCGGGCGCATCGCGTCCCATTCGTTGAATCGCAGCGGACGGTTGTCGATGCAACTTGGCAGGCGGAAGCCATATTCGGCCAGCGTGATCTTTCGCCGGTGGTCGCCGCGCGCCATCGCGCCGATCTGCGGCACCGTCTGGTGGCTTTCGTCGATGAACAGGAGCGCGTTGTCGGGCAGATATTCGAACAGGGTCGGCGGCGGCTCGCCGGGCAGGCGGCCGGTCAGGAAGCGGCTGTAATTCTCGATGCCCGCGCAGCTGCCGGTCGCGGCGATCATCTCCAGGTCGAAGTTGGTCCGCTGCTCCAGCCGCTGCAGCTCCAGCAACCGGCCTTCGGACTCCAGCTCCTTCAGCCGCTCGGTCAGCTCGTGGCGGATCGCACCCATCGCCTGCTTCAGCGTCGGGCCGGGCGTCACATAGTGCGAATTGGCATAGACCTTGATGCTGTCGAGGCTCGCCGCCTTCTTGCCGGTCAGCGGGTCGAACTCGACGATGTCCTCGATGTCGTCGCCAAAGAAGGACACGCGCCACGCGGTGTCCTCGTAATGCGACGGGAAGATTTCCAGATTGTCGCCGCGGACTCGGAAATTACCGCGGGCGAACGCCTGGTCGTTGCGGCGGTACTGCAGCGCGACCAGCTTGCGGATCACTTCGCGCTGGTCGGCGCTTTCGCCCTTTTTCAGCGTAAAGGTCATCGCCGAATAGGTTTCGACCGACCCGATGCCATACAGGCACGAAACCGACGCGACGATGATCACGTCGTCGCGCTCCAGCAGCGAGCGCGTCGCCGAATGCCGCATCCGGTCGATCGCCTCGTTCACCGAGCTTTCCTTCTCGATGTAGGTGTCGGTCCGCGGGACGTAGGCTTCGGGCTGGTAATAATCGTAATAGCTGACGAAATATTCGACCGCATTGTCGGGGAAGAAGCTCTTGAACTCCCCGTACAACTGGGCGGCGAGGATCTTGTTGGGCGCGATCACCAGTGCGGGCCGCTGCAATTCCTCGATCACCTTGGCCATGGTGAAGGTCTTGCCTGACCCGGTCACGCCCAGCAGCACCTGGCTCCGCTCGCCCTCGCGCGCCGCCTCGGTCAATTCCCTGATCGCGGTCGGCTGATCCCCGGCGGGCGAATATTCCGACGCCAGCACGAATTTCTTCCCGCCCTCCGCCTTTTCGGGCCGCGCGGGCTTGTGCGGGACGAAGGTGTCGCCGGTGTCGGGTTCGGCCAGCGAGGTGCGAATCTGGATTGCCATGTTCGTTAACAGATGGCGGTTATGCCGGGCCGCTTCAACGGGGCCGGGGATATGACGTGCGGCGGGCGTGGATCGGGATATTGCTGATGCTTGCAGGGTGCGGGGAACAGGAACGGTTCGCGGCTGGCACGTGGCAGGTCGACGCGTGGATGGAATCGGACCTTGGATCGACCCGGGACGTGCCCGGCGCCATGCAGTCCGAAAAGCTCGAGCTAGGCCGTAAAGCCGCGGACAACCCGCCGGAAGTGGTCATGTTTCGCGAATTCTACCACGGGATGCAAAGGGCCGACGTGACCTTCAAGGACGGACGCATCGAAGGCAGCTTCGCGCAGCCGGCGGTCGACGATATCGCCGCGCACGACGTCCCCATTTCCGGCACCTACGGTCGCGACCGCTTTCGCTTGAAGCTGCGATTCTCCGCCTTCGGCACGGGGATCGACCAGATCGTCGAAGGCCGGCTCGTCACGCCCGCCTGATTGCCGCCGCGCGGCCGCCGTCTTACACGCTTGCCAATGCGGTTTGGGATCCTTGCTCATAGCGCCGAGGGGGCAGCGCTCTGCTTCCTCGAATTCTGCCGCAACGGCTTTCGCGACATCGGCCCGCACCTGCATCCCGACGTCATGCTGGACTGCGAAGCGATGGGCCATGTCATGCCGGCGTGGGATGCCGGCGACCACGCCGCGGTCCGCGCCTACTTCGCGCAGTCGGTCGCTCGGCTTGCGGCCGGCGGCTGCGATTTCTTCGCCTGCCCCGACAATACCGCCCATATCGCGCTGGAAATGCCGGGTGCGGACCTGCCGCTGCCCGGTCTCAACATCGGCGACGTGGTGGCCGAACGCGCCGCAGCGCTCGGCATGACCCGGGTCGCGGTGCTCGGCACCCGCTTCACCATGGCAGGCCCCGTCTATCGCCGGGCGCTGCCTGCGGTCGGCATTGCGCCCGTCTTCGCCACCGCGGACGAGCGCGCCGACATCGACCGCATCATCTTCGACGAACTGGTCGAGGGCCGCTTTACCGCGCCGTCGCGCGCCCGCTACGTCGAGATCATCGAGCGGATGAAGCGCGAGGACGGCTGCGACGGGGTCGCGCTGGTCTGTACGGAAATCCCGCTGCTGGTGACGGCCGACGTTTCGCCGCTGCCGATCCTCGATTCCACCCTCCTGCTGGCCAGGGCCGCGTTCGAGGTCGCGACCGGCGCCCGGCCCCTGCCGCACTGGCGCGGCGGCCCGGTCGGGCAATAGCTTGCCTTGCGCCGCTGGCGCCATATGGTGCGCGGCCTGTTGGGGGAATGATGATGCGTCGATGCGCGGCCGCTGCGGCCCTTTGCCTGAGTCTCGCCGCCTGCGGGTCGAAGCCGACGGTCGATGAGACCAACGCCTCGGTCGAGGACGTGTCGCAGGCGGTGCGCGAAGCGTCCGGGGAAGAGGGGCTCCTCCGGCCCGGCAAGTGGCAATCCAGCGTGACGATCGAAAAGATGTCGGTACCCGGCATGCCGCCCGAAGCGGCCGAACGGATGCAGTCGGCGATGCAGCAGCCCCGCACCGCCGAAGCCTGCCTGACCGAGGAACAGGCCAAAGAGCCTGGCGCCAACTTCTTCGCCGGCAACGATAACTGCCGCTACGACCATTTCCGCATGAAGGGCGGCAAGATCGATGCGCAGATGCGTTGCGCGTCCGGCGCCGCGACCCAGGTCATGAAGATGGCCGGCACCTATTCGTCGACCAGCTACGACATGCGGATGGAATCCGACACGACGGGCGGCGAGGCGGGCCAGGCGATGACCATGACCATGCGCGTGGAATCGCGGCGGACCGGGGACTGCGACGAAAAGGCAAGCTGAATCGCGGCGTCGCGCGTTGGCGCGGGCGTGACCACCCACCTCATCCTCAACGCGGCCTCCGGCCCGGCGTCCGACCGCGCCGCGATCGAACAGGCAATTGCCGCCGCGGGCCTCTCCGCCCGCCCGACCTGGGTCGACGGCGGCAACGTTGCGGACCTTGCGCGACAGGCGCTCGATCGGGGCGCGACGACGGTGGTCGCGGGCGGCGGCGACGGGACGTTGAGCAGCGTCGCCGCCGTGCTTGCCGGGACCGGCATGACGATGGGCATCCTGCCGCTGGGCACCCTCAACCATTTCGCCCGTGACCTCGGCATTCCCGCCGACATCGGCGAAGCGGCGCAAGTCGTCGCTGCAGGAAAAGTCCGCCAGGTCGACGTGGCCGAAGTCAACGGCCACCTGTTTCTCAACAACAGCGCGATCGGCCTTTACCCGCTGATGGTGGTCGACCGCGATCTGCAACGGCGGCGGCTGGGCCGGACCAAGAAACGGGCGATGATCGTCGCGTCGATCCGCACCTTTGCGCGCTTCAAGCACCAGCGGCTGCGGCTGACCGTGAACGATCGCGAGGAAAGCGTCGAAACGCCGCTGCTGTTCGTCGGCAACAACGACTATCGGGTCGACATCATCGGCCGCGGCAGCCGCGCCAGCCTGCAGGACGGCGAACTGTTCGTGCTGGTCATGCGCAGCACCAGCCGCCTGGGCCTCGTCGCGGCGACGTTGCGTGCCTTGTTCAACCGCACCCGGTCCGGCGACATGGTCCAGCTGACCGGCGTCACCAGCCTGCGCGTGACTTCGCGCCGGTCGCACCTGCCGGTGGCGGTCGACGGCGAAGTCGTCGGCATGGCCTCGCCGCTCGACTACACAATCCGGCCGCGGGCGCTAAACGTCATCGTTCCATGAAGCTTGCTTCAGCCGCCGTCGCCGCCCTCGCGCTTGCCGGATGCACCACCGTCCGGCCGGCGCCGCAACCGCTGGCGCAGGCAGGCATTGCGTTCGACCGCGGCGGCGAGATCGGCGCCTTCGCCGACGGCCTTGCCGATCCGCAAGCCCGGCGCCCGGTCACTCCCGACGACCCGGTGCGCATCGCTTCGATCAGCAAGATCGGCGTGGCGATCGGCGTGATGAAGCTGGTCGAATCTGGCCGGCTCGACCTTGACGCCGACGTTTCGACCTACCTCGGCTGGACGCTTCGCAACCCGGCTTTCCCCAGCCGGCCGATCACGCTGCGCCAGTTGCTGTCGCACACCAGCTCCATCCGCGATTCGGACGACCAATATGCCATCCCCCTTGGCCGCACGGTGCGCAGCGCGGTGGCCAGCCCCGCCTCGTGGGATCCGTTGCACGCGCCCGGCGCCGGATATTTCACTTACTCCAACATGAATTTCCCGGTCGTCGGCTCGATCGTCGAACGGGTTACCGGCGAACGGTTCGACCGGTGGATGCGGGCCAATGTGCTCGACCCGATGGGCATCGACGCCTGCTACAATTGGCCGACCTGTAGCGACGCTGCCGTCGCCCGCGCCGTCCAGCTGAGCGAACCCGACGGCACGCCGATCCGCGACGACCTCCACGGCCGCCGCCCCGCCTGCCCCGTCTATGTCGAGGACCCGGCGCCCTGTGACCTGACTCTATGGAAAGCGGGCGACAATGGCGCATTGTTCGCGCCGCAGGGCGGGTTGCGCATCTCGGTGCGCGGGCTGGCGCGGATCGGCCGGTTGCTGCTGGGCGGCGGAACGCTCGACGGCGTGCGCATCCTCTCGCCCCGATCGGTTGATGCCCTGCTCGCCCCCGCATGGCGGTTCGACGGCACCAACGGGCAGACCGACGGCGGCTTCTACTGCACCTACGGACTCGCCACGCAGACCATCCCCACGCGCGCCGCCGGCTGCGATGACGATCCCGCCGGCGACGGCGTCGTGCGCGTCGGCCATGCCGGCGAAGCCTATGGCCTGCGCTCCGGCCTATGGATCGACCGCGCGCGGGGCACCGGCGTTGCCTATTTCTCGACCGGCCTCGGCGACGACCCGCCCCGTGGCGACAGCGCCTATCGCATCAGCGAGGAGATCGCCTTTGCTCGCGCCCTCGCGCTGGGCCGCCGCTGAACCGCTCGCTTGCCCGCCCGCCGGGCGCGCCGCATAGCGCGGCGATGGACGAAGAATTCTACCGCATCCGCCGGCTGCCACCCTACGTCTTCGCCGAGGTGAACGCGATGAAGGCGGCCGCCCGCGCCGCGGGGCACGACATCGTCGACCTTGGCATGGGCAATCCCGACGGCGCCCCGCCCGACCATGTCATCGCCAAATTGTGCGAGGTCGCGGCCAAGCCGACCGCCCACCGCTATTCCGCGTCGCGGGGCATTCCCGGCCTGCGCAAGGCCCAGGCCAATTACTACCAGCGCCGGTTCGGGGTCACGCTCGATCCCGACCGCGAAGTGATCGTCACCCTGGGCTCGAAGGAAGGGCTGGCCAACCTGGCCCAGGCGATCACCGCGCCGGGCGACGTCGTCCTTGCCCCCAATCCCAGCTATCCCATCCATACCTTCGGCTTCGTCATCGCCGGCGCCGCGATCCGCTCGATCCCCGCCGCACCCGGCGAGGACTTCTTCAAGCGGCTGCGCATGTCGATGCGCTACAGCGTCCCGCGGCCCAAGGTGCTGGTGGTCGGCTATCCCAGCAACCCGACCGCCTACGTCGCCGACCTGCCCTTTTACGAACGGCTGGTCGCCTTCGCCCGCGAACACGATCTGATCGTCATTTCCGACCTCGCTTATGCCGAAATCTATTTCGGCGACACGCCCACGCCATCTATCCTGCAGGTCGACGGCGCCAGGGACGTGGCGGTCGAGTTCACGTCAATGTCCAAGACCTATTCGATGGCCGGCTGGCGGATGGGCTTCGCGGTCGGCAACGCCCGGCTGATCGAGGCGCTGACCCGGGTCAAATCCTATCTCGACTATGGCGCCTTCACCCCGGTCCAGGCCGCGGCCTGCGCCGCGCTCAACGGGCCGCAGGACATCGTCGAGGCCAACCGCCAGCTGTACCGCAAGCGCCGCGACGTGCTGGTCGAAAGCTTCGGCCGCGCCGGCTGGGACATTCCCGTGCCGCAGGCTTCGATGTTCGCCTGGGCGCCGCTGCCCGAAAAGTTCAGGCACATGGGCAGCATGGATTTCGCCAAGATGCTGATCCGCGACGCCGGCGTCGCGGTCGCCCCGGGCGTCGGCTTCGGCGAGGAAGGCGAAGGCTTCGTCCGCCTCGCGCTGGTCGAAAACGAACAGCGCCTGCGCCAGGCGGCCCGCGCCATCCGCAAGCTGCTTGACCGCTAACGGCGCTGGGCGGCACTTTCCTCGCGCACCTTGCGGAATTCGGACGACGGCAGCCATTGCGGCCATGCCCGGCCGTTCGCCAGCCGCGCGCCGATGGCGTAGAACAGGTCCGCTTCCTGCTTGGCGCCGCGCAGGTCCCAATTCGCCGACCACGCGTCGCAGGTCTGGTGGTAACAGGTGCCGGTAAAGTCGCTCAGCCACTTCTCGCCCGCTTCCCGGCCGCCCGTTTCCAGGTCGTAGGCGCCGGCCAGCGCCATATCGAGCAGCACCGGGACGCCGCGCTTGGCGAAGGAGAAATGGTCGGCGCGATAGAATAAGCCGCGCTCGGGATGGCCTTCCACGGTGACGTAGCGTCCCTGCTTGGCCGCTTCCTCGGCCAGGATCGTCTCCATCTCGCTCTGGCCCTTGCCGATCAGCAGCGCGTCCTTGACCGGCCCGGCCCATTGCAACGTGTCGAGCGTCAGGTTGGCGACCATCTTTTCCGCCGGATAAAGCGGCCGCTGCGCATAATATTCGCTGCCCAGCAGGCCGCTTTCCTCGCCGGTCCAGGCGGCGAACAGCAACGTCCGCTCGGTCCTTGGCCGCGACGCGAACTTGCGCGCGATCTCGATCATCGCGGCAAGGCCCAGCGCATCGTCGGCGGCGCCCGGGCGCACGGTCCGGCCCTGCGCGTCGGGCTCGCCCTGTCCATAGGCATCCCAGTGGCCGCCATAGCTGACGACCTCGTCCGGGCGGCTGGCGCCGGTCAGCTTGCCAAGCACGTTCTGGCTGACGATCTGTTCGACCGTGACCGCGGTCGATGCCGAATAGGTCGACTTCATATCGACGGGCTGGAATGCCCGGCTGCGCGCCTGCCGCTTGAGCGTCGCATAATCCAGGCCGGCGCGCTTCAGCAGCCGTTCGGCGGCGGGCCGCTGGATCCACCCCTGCAGCATTGGCGGGCGCGGTGCGCCGGCCGGCAACTCGATCGCGTAATTCTCGCCCGCGCTGCTGCCGGCGACGTTCCAGCCATAACCCGCGCCGTCGGTTTCGTGGACTACCATCGCGGCGATCGCGCCGCGCCGGGCGGCCTCTTCATATTTATAGGTCCAGCGACCGTAATAGGTCATCGTCTTGTCGCCGAACTTGCCAGCGCTGTCGTCGCCCGCGGCGGCTTGGAAATCGGGGTCGTTGACCAGGAACAGCGCGACCTTGCCCTTCAGGTCGACGTCCTTGAAATCGTCCCAGCCGCGTTCGGGCGCGGTCACGCCGTAACCGACGAAGACCATCGGCGCGTCGACGATCTTCACCTCGCTGACCGGCAGCACGGTGGTCATCGACACGTCGTCGGTCGGCGACAGGCTGTCCGTCGTCCCGCCGTGGCGGACATCGATCTTCAACGGGCCCGTCAATTGCGTGTGGATCATCGGCACGCGCTGCGTCCAGCCGCCGTTCTCGCCCGCCGGTTCCAGCCCCGCGCCCTGGAATTGCGCGATCAGGTAATCGACGGTCTTCTGTTCGGCCGGTCCGCCCGGCGCCCGGCCCAGCATCTCGTCGGACGCCAGCACGCGCGTGATCTCGCTCATGCGCTCGGTGGTGATCTCGGCGGCGGGCACCGGCGGCGGGGGCGCCTTCGGGGCATAAGGATCGCCGGCGGGATAAACGTCGGCGGGCGGCGCGGACGGGACCGGCGCGGTGGCGCAGCCGGCAACGGCGATGATCGGAATCAGGACGGACAGGCGCCGCATGGTCATGATGCTTTTCCCCTCTTGGCTCTAGCTAGCCCAACGGCCCGCGGCCCATTTGGTTCTCGCGCCCCGCGCAGCCCGAGAATCAGTGAGCGGCAACAACAGCGCCTGACAAACCTGATGGAAAACACGGCGTTTATGTAATCCAGCTTACATTGGGAACGCGCCAAACCAACTTTCTCGGTCTGCCCGATTACACAAGTCAAAATTACTGTTTCTTTTCTCGAAGTTCGAAGGTTCATTAACTTTCGGTATAACCACCTATTGGGTGGCTGCACTGAATGCGCTCGGCTGACGACTTGAAAGAGAAAGGAGATATGCAGATGCCCAATTGGGATGGATCGGACCAGAACGATCGGATGCACGGCACGTCGGATGCGGACGTGATGAAGGGCTTTGGCGGAGACGATCTGATCTTCAGCCACGATGGCGACGACGCGCTGTACGGATACGACGGTCTCGACGTGCTCAACGCCGGCGGCGGTCACGACACGCTGGTCGGCGGCACCGGCGCCGACGTGATGCGCGGCGGGCTTGGGGACGACGTCTATTACGTCGACGATGCCCGCGACCTCGCGGTCGAATTCGACGATCAGGGAGAAGACCGGGTGTACAGCTCGATCAGCTATCGCGTGCGCGACCATGTGGAAGACCTGTTCCTCACAGGAACGGCGGTCCGCGGCGCCGGCAACAACGCCGCCAACCGCATCATCGGCAACAGCGCGGACAACGTGCTCGACGGGCTGGGCGGCGCGGACATCATGCGCGGCGAACTCGGCGACGATGTCTATTACGTCGACGATGCCGGCGACCAGACGATCGAAGCCGACGGCGAGGGCCGCGACCGCGTCTACAGCTCGGTCAGCTTCGACCTGGCCGCTAATGTCGAAGACCTGTTCCTGACCGGTTCGGCCCATGCCAACGGCACCGGCAACGCGCAGGACAATGTCGTGTCCGGAAACAACGGCGACAACATTCTTTCCGGCCATGGCGGTAACGACAACCTGCTCGGCCGCGTCGGCAGCGACATGCTGGTCGGCGGCGACGGCGACGATCGCCTCGACGGCGGCGTCGGCGACGACACGATGGTCGGCGGCGCGGGCAACGACACCTACCAGGTCGACAGCGCCGGTGACATCGTGACCGAGTTGAGCGGCGAAGGCACCGACCGCGTCGACACCACCGCCGACCACACGCTCGGCGACAATATCGAAGTCGGCCGGATCGTATCGAATACGGGCGCGGCGCTGACCGGCAACGGGCTGGACAACCGGCTCATCGGCGGCGACGGCAACGACACGCTTGCCGGCGGGGATGGCGACGACGTCCTCATCGGCGGCCGCGGCGCCGATGAACTGTTCGGCGGCGGCGGCGCGGACACCTTCGTCTTCACGTCGGTCCTGGACTCCGAACCGGACCATCGCGACGTCATCCACAACGGCTTCGGCGACGTCCTTGACCTGTCGGGGATCGATGCCGACACCACCACGGCGGGCGACCAGGCGTTCGACTACGTCCTCCTGCCCACCGGGCACGCCGGCCAATTGTGGCAGACCATCGACCTGGTCCTCGGCGGCGTCTTCTATTTCGCCGACGTCGACGGCGACGGGCATGCGGATCTCAAATTCTTCGCCAGCCAGTCGTTCGATCCCGACAATCTGATCCTTTAACCCTGTACGACCGCGGCCGGATGCGCCCCCCGGCCGCGGTCGTCGCCTGGCGCTCGCTTGATTTTCCGTTCGATGTCGAGAAGCTTTCCGGCTGGGGTATCGACTCGAAGCGGGTGCAAGGGGGAGCTGGCAGATGGCGACGGTCAACGGCACGAATGGCGACAACAGTCTCGAAGGCTCGCCGGGCGACGACATCATCAAGGGTTTCGACGGCGACGACATCATCTTCGGCCTGGCCGGCAACGACCGGCTGTTCGGCGGTGGCGGCAACGATTCGATCATCGCCGGCGCCGGCAACGACCTGCTCAACGGCGGTGACGATGCCGACGTCATGCGCGGCGGGACCGGCAACGACACCTATTACGTCGACGACACCGATGACGTGACCATCGAAAACGCCGGCGAGGGCGCCGACATCGTCATCAGCTCGGTCAGCTATCGCCTGCGCACCAACGTCGAGGACCTGACCCTGACCGGCTCGGCCGTGCGCGCCTACGGCAACGCTGCCACCAACCGGCTCACCGGCACCGACGGCGCCAATATTCTCGACGGGCTGGGCGGCGCCGACATTATGCGCGGCGGGCTCGGCAACGACACTTACTACGTCGATGATGCCCGGGATCTGACCGTCGAATTTTCGGGCCAGGGGACGGACACTGTCTACAGTTCGGTCAGCCTTCGCATCCGTGACAATATCGAGGATTTGTACCTCACCGGCACCGCCGTCCGCGGCGTCGGCAATGCGCTCGACAACCGCATCATCGGCACGGCCACGGCCAACATCCTCGACGGCCAGGGCGGGGCCGACACCATGCGCGGCGGCGGCGGCAACGATAGCTATTACGTCGACAGCAGCAGCGACCACGCGATCGAGAATGCCGCAGAAGGCCGCGACCGCGTTTATGCAGCGGTCAGCTTCGGGCTCGGCGCGAACGTCGAAGACCTGTTCCTGACCGGTTCGTCCAACCTCAACGGGGCGGGCAACGCGCTTGGCAACCTGATCAGCGGCAATGGCGGCAACAACGTCCTTGCCGGCAATGGCGGCAGCGACCAGCTGGTCGGCAACGCCGGCAACGATACGCTGAACGGCGGCGACGGCGACGACTCGCTCAAGGCTGGTGACGGCGACGATGTCCTTGACGGCGGCGCCGGTGACGACAGCATGACGGGCGGTCTCGGGAACGACACCTACGACGTGGATACCCTGACTGACCTGGTCGTCGAGGCCGAAGCGGACGGCACCGACACCGTCCGCGTCAGCATAAGCGGATATACGCTGGGGGCGAACGTTGAAAACGGGCTGGTCGACAGTTCTGCCGGCCTCGCCCTGGCCGGCAACGCGCTCGACAATCACCTCACCGGCGGCAGCGGGACCGACAGCCTGTCCGGCGGCGATGGCGCCGATACGATCGACGGCGGCCTGGACGGCGACACCATGACCGGCGGAACTGGCCATGACACCTACTATGTTGACGATTTCGGCGATGTGGTCGTCGAAACCACCGGCGAAGGCACCGACCAAGTCCTTTCGTGGCTTTCGAGTTACACGCTCGCGGATTTCGTTGAGAACGCCGAGATGGCGGTTGCGGGCAGCCTTTACGGCAATGGTCTGTCCAACCAGCTGACCGGCAGCGATGGCTATAATTATCTTTATGGCTCTGCCGGCAACGACATCCTGGACGGTGGCGCCGGTGACGATACCATGCGTGGCGGCGCGGGTGACGACACCTATTATGTCGACGTCCTGCTCGACACCGTCGACGAAATCGACTTCGGCTCGAATGGCACGGATACGGTGTTCGTGGGCGTGTCCGGCTACACCCTGACGACCGATGTCGAAAACGGCACGCTGCAAGTCACTGGAACGCTGACCGGTAACGCGTCGGGCAACACGCTCACCGGCACCGCGGGCGGCGACACGCTCTACGGCGCGGGCGGCGCCGACACGCTGATCGGCGGCGAAGGCGCCGACTCGATGGACGGCGGCGCAGGGGCCGACGCTTATTATGTCGACAACGTCGGGGACGTCATCGCCGACGCCGACAGCGACAGCACCGTCTACATTGCGCTTTCTGCTTACACGTTACCGGACACCGTCCTGTTCGCGAACCTGTTGGTGACCACCGGCGCGACGGTCACTGGCAACGGCAACGTCAACTGGATTACCGGCAACATCGGCAACGACACGCTCTACGGACTTGGCGGCGACGATACGCTCGAAGGCGGCAACGGTGACGACACGCTCGACGGCGGGATCGGCACCGATTCGCTGAGGGGCGGGGAAGGCGACGATTACCTGACCGGCGGCGCCGGAGACGACAATCTGACGGGCGGCGCCGGGAACGACACCTATTACGGCGGCAACGGGCGGGAGCAGATCAGCGACACCCAGGGGACTGATACCTATATTTTCACCGACATCGCCGACTCCGTGTTCGGCAACCCGGACGACATCCGCCACACCACCAGCGCCGACGTGTTCGACTTTACCTTGATCGACGCCGATACGACGGTCGCGGGCAACCAGGATTTCACCTTCTTTGGAATCGAATACGCGCCTGTTTCGAGTGAGACATACGGAGATTCCCTGTACGCGGGCGCAGGGAATATGTGGGCGACGCAGTTCGACGGAGCATCAAGCTCAACCATCTATCTCTATGGTGATGTCGACGGCGGCGGCGCGGATTTCGTCATCAAGATCGTGCTGTCCGCTGGCGAAAGCATGCCGACGCTGATCGGCTGATCGCCGCATAACGGCGGCGGGACGACACGCTTTCCGGCGGCACCGGCAACGATACGCTGACCGGCGGCGACGGGGGCGACACCCTCTCGGGCGGCGCCGGCAACGACACGATGACCGGCGGGGACGGTTACGACACCTTCGTGTTTACCGACGCGGACATCGCCGGCGGCGTTTACTCCGACGTCATCACCGACGCCTACGTAACGCGCGATACAATGGACCTTTCCGGCATCGACGCGGACGTCAACACCAACGGCGACCAAGCCTTCCATATCCCCCTCGACCTGTCGAGCCCGTTGCTCGTTGCGGATCACTTCTCCGGTGCGGCCGGCGAATTGATCCTGATCGTCAACGACGACGGCACCTGGACGTTGATGGGCGACGTCAACGGCGACGCGGCGGCCGACTTCGCGATCACCGTCAGCCACCGCTGGACCGCCGACCAGATCATCCTCTAGGCGCGGCGCCGAAAGCGTGGGTGGCGGCATCGCCATAAAGCCGGCGCAAGCCGATAAAGGGCCGCCATCGGCACCCTGATGCCCGCGCCCTTCGCGCATCCCGCATCCACAGGAAAAATGGGTCAAAACGCATTTAACCGCTTGCGTTCAGCGGTGGATGAGGCACAATAGGTGGTAGTGCGGTAGGGGGAACACGCAACTATTGGTGTTCGGCGGCGGAATGACCATATTCCGACGGGTGGGTAAACTCGTCCCCGATTTCCACAGGGTGGAACGGTGGTCATGGCCCTCCCCGCACTGCAAAAGGACTCGCCCGGAACCGTCCGGAAGAGTAGAACGATTGGTGAACAAACGGCTCGCTTGAGTCGCAAGGATGTGGGGAAGAGCGATGGATTTCACGACTGGTAGCGAGGTTCCGGCCGACGACGTGGCAGCGACCGCCGCCGCGTCGAGCAAGAGCATCGCCCCGCCCGCCTTCCCGGTCGAAACCGACGAGAGCCGCGACGCCCTGCTGACCGAATTCGGCAAGGAAACCCTGAAGGACCGCTACCTTCTGCCGGGCGAAACCAACCAGGACCTGTTCGCCCGCGTCGCTTCCGCTTACGCCGACGATGCCGGCCACGCCCAGCGCATCTACGATTACATCTCGCGCCTGTGGTTCATGCCCGCGACCCCGGTCCTGTCCAACGGCGGCACCGGCCGCGGCCTGCCGATCAGCTGCTATTTGAACAGCGTGTCCGACAGCCTCGAAGGCATCGTCGGCACCTGGAACGAAAATGTCTGGCTGGCCTCGCGCGGCGGCGGCATCGGCACCTATTGGGGCAGCGTCCGCGGCATCGGCGAGCCGGTCGGCCTCAACGGCAAGACCAGCGGCATCATCCCGTTCGTGCGCGTGATGGACTCGCTCACTTTGGCCATTTCGCAGGGTTCGCTGCGGCGCGGCTCGGCCGCCTGCTACCTCGACATCAACCACCCGGAAATCGAGGAATTCCTTGAGATCCGCAAACCGTCGGGCGACTTCAACCGCAAGGCGTTGAACCTCCACCACGGCGTGCTTGTCACCGACGAATTCATGGAAGCGGTGCGCGAAGGCGCCGAGTTCGAACTGAAATCGCCCAAGGACCAGAGCGTCCGCGGCAAGGTCGACGCCCGCGCGCTGTTTCAGAAGCTGGTCGAAACCCGCCTTGCGACGGGCGAACCGTACATCATCTTCATCGACCAGGTGAACCGGTCGATGCCCAAGCATCACCGCGACCTGGGGCTCAAGGTGACGACCTCTAACCTGTGCTCGGAAATCACGCTTCCGACCGGCAAGGACCACAATGGCGCCGACCGTACCGCGGTCTGCTGCCTGTCGTCGCTCAACCTCGAAACCTGGGACGAATGGAACGGCGACAAGCAGTTCATCGAGGACGTCATGCGCTTCCTCGACAACGTCCTGTCCGACTATATCGCCCGCGCCCCGGACGAGATGGCGCGCGCCAAGTATAGCGCGGAACGCGAACGCTCGGTCGGCCTTGGCGTGATGGGTTTCCACAGCTTCCTGCAGGCCCGCGGCATCCCGTTCGAAGGGGCGATGGCGAAAAGCTGGAACCTCAAGATCTTCAAGCACATCCGGGCGCAGGTCGACACCGCCTCGATGATGCTGGCGAAGGAACGCGGGCCCTGCCCCGACGCCGCCGACATGGGCGTGATGGAACGCTTTTCGTGCAAGATGGCGATCGCGCCGACCGCGTCCATCTCGATCATCTGCGGCGGCACTTCGGCCTGCATCGAACCGATCCCGGGCAACGTCTATACCCACAAGACCCTGTCCGGCAGCTTCTCGGTCAAGAACCCCTATCTGGAAAAGCTGCTGGCCGAAAAGAACGTGCTGGCGCCCGACAAGGTGTGGAACTCGATCCTCGAACAGGGCGGCAGTGTCCAGCATCTGGACATGCTGACGCAGGAAGAAAAGGACGTGTTCAAGACCAGCTTCGAAATCGACCAGCGCTGGTTGCTCGAACTGGCCGCCGACCGCACGCCGTACATCGACCAGGCGCAGTCGCTGAACCTGTTCATCCCGGCCGACAGCGACAAGTGGGACCTGTTGATGCTCCACTTCCGCGCGTGGGAGCTGGGCATCAAGTCGCTCTATTACCTCCGTTCGAAGTCGGTGCAGCGCGCCGGGTTCGCCGGTGGGGTCGAGGCCGACAACACCGCCGACCTCAAGGAAATCCAGCTCGCCTCGACCACCGATTACGACGAATGCCTCGCCTGCCAGTAAGCCCTCGGCCGGGCGGCGCGGCCCAAGGAGTTAGCGTATGAAACTTGTCCCCAAGCTCAAAACGCCCAAGACCAAGGCCGGCAAGGCCGGGATGATCGCCGGCGGCGTGATCGGCGGCCTGCTCGCGCTCGACCTGTTGGCGCTGGCCGCGACCGCGGTGATCGCCGCGACCATGGGATCGCGGTGACGCTTTCGGCCTGCCTTGCTTCCGGACTGGACCGCACCCGCGCCGCCGCACGGCCGCGCGCGCGGTTCTCGGGCCGGGGCCACCTGGTGAGCGGTGGGCTCTCCGGGCGGCCCCGGTCCTTTCGTCGCGGGCGGGCCGCGCAATGATGCGCAAGCTTCATCGCTGGCTGGCGGTGCTGTTCGGCGCCTTCCTGCTGTGGATCAGCGCGACCGGCGTGCTCAGCCACATCGGCACCATCAACAACGAAGGGCTGTTCGAAAGCGACGCCGGCGAACGCGCCCGTCCCGCGCTGCCCGAAGGCTTCGTCTGCCCCGAAACGGTCACCTGCCGGCCGAAGCCCGCGCCGCAGGCCGGCCAGTGGAACGTCGGCTATCTCCACCACCTTCATTCGGGCGAGGAGTTCGGCCCCGTCGGCACGATCGTTTCGCTGCTCAGCGGGCTGGCCCTGTTCTTCTTCGCTTTCTCCGGCCTCTATCTCTACATCCAGATGTACCGCGGGCGGATCGTCCGCGTGGAGCAGGGCAAGTCGGTTCGCGGCGGAAGGGTCTTCTGGTGAATCTGACCACGGTCGCCCTCGGCCTCGTGTTCGTCGCGCTCGGCTACGGCTTCGTCGCCAGCGCGAAGAAGCAGCCCGACGCGCACAAGGCCGGCAACCACCGCTTTGCCGGCGGCATGATGGTCGGCGCCGGCCTCATCATGCTCGGCGTTGGCGCTTTCTCCTACATCGCGAGGCAGGGATGAGCGGCTATCGCCGGCACAGCTACGACCCGAACGTCTACGACCAGCCGGGCAAGCCGCTGAAGCCGTACAATTGGGTGCAATGGACCGGCGTCGCCTTCGCCATGCTCGGGCTCGCCGCTTTTGGCGTTCACCTCGCCGGCGCGATCGGCTGGATCGACCCGGTGCTCGACGAGCCGACGTTCGCTTTCCTCTTCTCTCTCATCGGCGCCCTGCTCATCAATTCCCGCCGCGAACCCGGCACGCCGGTCGGCTCAGAACAGCTCGCCCGCAACCGCAAGGTCCTGCTCGTCGCCATCGGCGTTCTCGCCGTCCTTTTCGCAATCCTGCTCGCCCTCCAATTATCGGGAGCCCTCTGATGCCCCTCCTCCAAGCCAACAAAGCCTACAAGCCGTTCGAATACCCTTGGGCGTTCGAATATTGGAAGCGGCAGCAGCAGATCCACTGGATGCCGGAAGAAGTGCCGCTGGGCGAGGATTGCCGCGACTGGGCGCAGAAGCTGACCGAGCATGAGCGCAACCTGCTCACGCAGATCTTCCGCTTCTTCACGCAGGCCGACGTGGAAGTGCAGGATTGCTACCACGAAAAATACGGCCGCGTGTTCAAGCCGACCGAAATCAAGATGATGCTGACCGCCTTCTCCAACATGGAAACGGTCCACATCGCGGCCTACTCGCACCTGCTCGACACGATCGGCATGCCCGAAAGCGAATATGGCGCCTTCCTCCAGTACAAGGAGATGAAGGACAAGCACGATTACCTGAACACCTTCGGCGTCGACACGGACGAAGACATCGCCAAGACGCTGGCCATGTTCGGCGGCTTCACCGAGGGGCTGCAGCTGTTCGCCAGCTTCGCGATGCTGATGAACTTCCCGCGCTTCAACAAGATGAAGGGCATGGGGCAGATCGTCAGCTGGTCGGTGCGCGACGAAAGCCTGCACTGCGAAGGCATCATCAAGCTGTTCCACACCTTCGTGAAGGAACGCGACTGCCTGACGAAGAACGTCAGGGAAGAGATCATCGACCAGTGTCAGAAGACGGTGCGGCTCGAAGATGCGTTCATCGACCTAGCGTTCGAAATGGGCCCGGTCGAAGGCATGACCGCCAAGCAGATCAAGAAGTACATCCGCTACATCGCCGACTGGCGGCTGGGGCAGCTCGGCTTCGCGCCGGTCTACATGGTCGACGACCACCCCCTCCCCTGGCTCGCGCCGATGCTCAACGGCGTCGAACACGCCAACTTCTTCGAAACCCGCGCGACCGAATATTCGAAGGCCGCGACGCGCGGAAACTGGAACGAAGTGTGGGACAATTTCGACCGCCGGCAGAAGGCCAAGGGCGATGCGGCCAACGATGCTGCCGAGGGTGGCGATGGGCCGGATATGTTCGAGCAGGCGGGGGTGGCTGCGGAGTAGTTGCTGTTCGCCTGCGGGCAGGGTGGCGGAGCGAGCTTAAAGGCTCCGGAGGCGGGCAGCGTCGATGAAATGCTCGTGTAGGTGTGTATTCGGAGGTAGTTAAGCGGCCGGAGCGCTGAGAGAGCGCTTCCGTTTTTGATAACAAACACACGGCTGTTTCTTGACGTTTAGCGATAATCGGACAGGATCGCAGTCGCCGAATTGCTAACCGCGCTCCTCCGAAGCAGTGGAGGACCCGATGGCCCTACCAAAATCGTACCTAACGAGCGTTAAAAACCTGCCGGCTATTCTGGCAGCCATTCAGCAAGCCCAGGCGCCTGATAGATTCACGCAAGCGTTTCTAGAATCACTGGAATTCAAGTCCAGTTCCGATCGATTGATCATCGGTGTGCTAAAATCGCTCGGATTCCTTGACGACAGCGGAACGCCGACCGAGCGATACTATCGTTTTCTCGACCAGACCCAAGCGCCGCAGGTCATCGCCGAAGGCGTTCGCGATGCTTACGGCGACTTATTCAAGGTCAACAAATCCGCTCAGACCCTGTCTCGAAACGACCTCATCAACAAATTTAAAACCCTGTCACAGGGACAGTTGTCGGACTCGGTCCTCGATAAGCTTGCCACTACGTTCCAAGCCTTGGTTAAGGAGGCGGACTTCTCAAAGGCTTCCGAGTCTCTGCCAGAAGCGACGGAGGAACAAGAGACCTCATCCGCTGAGCGAGAACAGATCAATCCGCTGTTAGAAAGGTCTCGCGTGAGCCTTGGAGGGATGCACTACAATATTCAGCTCATCCTTCCGGATACGCGCGATCCGAAAGTGTTCGACGCCTTGTTCAGAAGCCTGAGGGAGCATCTGTTTTGAGCGTGTCCGAGGTCTACGATTTCGTATTCCGAGCTTTGCTCACAGAGGAGGCATTAGACTCGGCTGGCCGACAAAGTTCGCGGACACAAAGGGTAGAATTTGCCACTCTCAGGAGCCTGCTTGGCGTCGATGTGATCGATGAGGCGCACGTTGAAGCGGCGGATAAGATGTCACAAGTTTATGTAGCTGTGGCGGCGTTCGAAAACTCCGTTCGACAACTCGTGACGGACGTAATGATCGACAACTTCGGGGAGGATTGGTGGGAGACGAAAGTTCCGACTCCTGTCAAAAATGATGCAAAGCAGCGCCTGGAAAACGAGGAAAAGGTGCGGTGGCACGTCAAGCGCGGATCGGACCCTTTAAATTACACAATGCTCGGTCAGCTCTTAAGCATCATCCTCAACAACTTCGACGCGTTTGAGCCATTTCTTCACGACAAAGATTGGGCAAAAAGCATTTTTGATACCGTTGAGAAATCCAGAAACGTAATCATGCACAGTGGTATGTTGTCGGAACGTGACATGGCCCGAATTGGATCTTTCATCAAAGACTGGAATGCTCAGGTTGCGCTTTAGCCTTATGTATCAGTTGGTGCGTGCATCGCTTTCAAATTACGGTAGGAATCCTGATCGCGGCTGGGATAGGAGAACAGTGTTTGACGATTGAACTTGCAGGAGACGAATTTGCTCTTTCGTTCGACACGAACGAGGGGATAAATCCGGATGACTTAGGCACTTTGTTAAAGCGTTTAGCGAAGTTCTCGCGCGATGAAGGGTTTGAGCTAACTTTATTCGACGTCCGCCATAGCAGTAAAAATTTTCTATTCAGATGGAAGAAAAAGCGGAATCGTCAAAAGCGACGTACTCACGACACCAATTTGCGCAGTGCTGCTGCCGATTGGGCTCAGATAGCCACCCTACCTCTACTAATTTATCAGGTTATGTCGGGTCCATCATCTGTGTCGGAACCTGCGTGCAATATCTCTATACACACACAATCCACAATTAACATAGTCCTACCTGATCAGACGCTAGCCGTGATGACGCCCGAGGAAGCAGCGGAGATCAAACAGGAAATACAGCGGAAGAAGCTGCGGCCGAAGCCGCAGCGCGACGAGTTTCAAACTGCCATTGCTAAGGGCCAGGGCTTTGAAGGTGTCGTGAAGCAGCTTGACGACGAGTTACTTTTTCAGCCCGAGGGTCATGCCTACTGGGTTCCCATCAAACCGCGAGGTCAGGTGTTTCAGGATCTCCAATCTCACCATCGGTACGTTGTCGGTGGCGAACTTTGCCGGCGACGTGGTGAACCGGAGGCTTTTGACATTCATTGGGCACGCGCGGTTTCTTAGCCCTCGAGGCCTTCACGGAGTAAATCCGTGACGTCGAACGGGTTCGGCTCCGCCGACCCGCCGGCCGGCAATTCGCATCTCTTCGACGCTGCCTCGCGATTGCTGCGCACTCGCTCACCTGCGCCTGTCCTGAGCCTGTCGAAGGGCTCGGTGCGAATTTGCTGTCCTACAGCCCCCTGTTTGCCATACGTGGTTCGACTCTTTTCAAACCAAAGAAGGAGTCACGCGCATGGGCGCACCATCCCGGGAACAGATTGACGAAACCATCGCCGCCGGCCTCGCGGCCGGCGATGACGAAGATACGATCTTCGCCGCCTTGACCGACCTTCACCGGCTTTCGGATGAAGAACTGGCCGCGATCGGCGTGGTCGCCGCGCCTGCCCCCGTCGCGCCCGCCGATGCGCTTGCTGAGGTGCCGCCCGCGCCCGAATTCGTGCCCGTTCCGGTCAAGCCGCGCCGCGACGGCTGGACCGTGGACCGGCAACGCGCGTTCATCGCCGCGCTGGCGGAAACCGGCTGCGTCAGCGAAGCCTGCGCCGACGTCGGCATCACCCCGCGCAGCGCCTATCGCCTGCGCCTCCACCCGCGCGCCGGCGCCTTTCGCGAGGCGTGGGAACAGGCGCAGACGCTGGCCACCGCCCGCCTCACCGCGCTCGCCTGGGACCGCGCCGTCCACGGCACGCGGGAGGAATATTGGAAGGACGGCGAACTGGCCGCCGAACGGCGGCGGCCCAACGACCGGCTGCTGATGTGGCTGCTCACCCACCATCATCCCACCTCCTACGGCTGGGCCGCGAAACCGCCCGCCGCAGCGCCGGACATGACCTTTTTCCGGGTCGAACACGCACAGGCGCAGCTGGCCCCGCTGGTCGCGAAACTGCGCGCGGTGCCCGACGGCGATTGCCCGGTCGACCCCCTGGCACCCGCCGACTTCGACGCTGCCGTGGGCGCTCCCCCGCGCGCGTAAGCGAGTGCGACTTTTGTGACTTTTGGATCGGCTAGAGCACGTAATCGTACAGGTAGGAGGCGATCAGCAGGATCAGGCAGACAAGGTTCGCCTTATACCCGCGCACTGCGACGGCCGCCGTCAGGAACATGGCGAAAGTCGCCGTCTTGGCGATCACCGCGGGCTTGCCGAACGCGGCCGCCAGTTCGGGTACCGAAAGCCAATAGGCCAGCTGCAGCAGGAACAGCACGCCGACCGTGGCGAAGACGATTCGCCGGACTCGGAAATAATGCTGGTCCAGGTCGCGTTCCGCGCGCGGGTCGGGCGGGAACACCAGATGGGCGGCAAGGTAATAGCTGCCGGCGAAGACCAGCCCGCCGAGCATGATGCGCGGGCCCGCCGTGACCAGGTCGCGGGCAATCCATGCCGCGCCCCAGAAGGATACCAGGTCGAGCATGACGAAGATGCCAAGCAGCGGGGTCAGCCAGCCGATGCGCACCGGCTCCGCCCCCGCCTTGTCCGGCCGCACCTTCGCCTCGATCGCCTTGGCCAGCCCGCCCAGCACTTCGACCAGGCTGAAGCCGAGCAGCAGACCGAACAGTGAAAAGACGAATTCGAATGCACTCATGCCGGCGTCCCCCGGGCCCACCATCCCGCCTTTCGCCGCCGCTCGCAATGGGCCTTTGCAACGCCAGGGGAGCGGATCGGCGCCAGGCTATTTCCACCCGCAAGGGGCCTGTCCTGCGTACCCGCGCGTTGGCCGCACATGATCTCCACCCGAATTGGCGACGGACCGCCACTCGTCCTCGTCCACGGTCTCGGCAGCACGCCGCGGGCGTGGGACCCGGTCCTGCCCGGCCTCGCCGCCCGGCATGAAGTGATCCGCGTCACCCTGCCCGGCCATGACGGCGTCCCGGCGGACCCCGACAGCGGCACCTTTGCCGGGCTGATGCGCAGCCTTGCCGCCTTCATCGCCGGCGAAGAGCTTGGCGACGTGCCGCTGGTCGGCAGCTCGCTCGGCGCCCGGATAGTGCTCGACATGGCGCGGCGCGGGCATCGCGGCGCCACCGTCGCGCTCGATCCCGGCGGCTTCTGGAAGGGCTGGGAACGGACCATGTTCAAGACCACGCTGACCGCGTCCGTCGGCCTGTTGCGCGGGCTAAGCGGCGCGCTCGGCCCGCTGGCCCGATCGGCGCCCGGCCGCACCCTGTTGCTGGCCCAGCTTTCGGCCCATCCGTGGCGGCTCGACGGCCGGCTGGTCGCCGCTGAACTGGCCGCCTTCGCCGCGACCCCGACGGCCCTTCCCCTGGTCCGCGATCTTGCCGCGGGGCCGATGCAGCAGGGACCGGCCGCGCCCGGCGCCGGGCCGGTGACGATCGGCTGGGGCCGCCACGACCGGCTGTGCATCGCCGCGCAGGCGGGTCGCGCCCGTGCCGCTTTCCCGGATGCCGCCTTCCACTGGTTCGACCACAGCGGCCATTTCCCGATGTGGGACGAACCGGACGAAGCGCTCCGCCTGATCCTTGCCGCGACCGATCCGGCTCGCGCCGCCTAGGCGGGGGTGCGCAGCACCTTGTCCATCGACCGGCCCTTGGACAGCTCGTCGACCAATTTGTCGAGGATCCGGATCTCGCGCATCAACGGGTCCTCGACCTCCTGCACCTTCACCCCGCACACGCTGCCCGTCACCAGGCTGCGGGCCGGGTTCATCGCCGGCGCCTGGTCGAAAAAGGTGCGAAAATCGGTGCCGTCGTCCAGCGCCGCGACCAGCTGGTCTTGGGAATAGCCGGTCAGCCAGCGGGTCACCGCGTCGACTTCGTCGCGGCCCCGCCCCTTCTTCGCCGCCTTGGCGATATAATGTTTGTAGACGCTGGCGACGCTGGTGGTGAAGACGCGGTGGGTCATCGGTCAAACCTGCCATCGGAGCAGCCCCGCTGCAATCGGGGGTACCGGCGGTGCGTCAGCACCACCCCATCTTGAACCCGGCATAGCGGCGGGCGAACCCGCCCTCTCGCATCGCCTCCGCGATCGATTGCGTGGCGCCGCCGGGCCGGTCGCGCTCGATAGAACGCAAGTCGCGGCCGTAGCGGTCCCGCATGTCGTCGATCCGGCCGATCATCACGAACGGCCCCTGGTTGAGCAGGCGCTGCAGCTCCGCCGCGGCGGCGGCGGCCTGCCGCCGTTCGGCGGGACACTGGCCTTCGATTTCCGGCGCATCGATGCCGATGATGCGGATCTTGCGCTGGCCCAGCTTGAACGTGTCGCCGTCGATCACGCAGGCATGGCCGCGCCCGATGCCGCAGCGGGTGAAGCGCGCGCTGACATGCTCCCGACCGCTTTGCAGGAAGAAGGGCGGGTCGACGAGGACGGGATCGAGCGCCAGCCCGGCGACAAGCAGGATCGCGGCGAGCGCCAGCGCTTGCAGGCGGCGCAATGTGCGGCCCCCGCCGCCGCCGCGCGCTTGCCAGCGCCGGAATGCCCGTCCCCTGCCCATGGCGTTGAAAGGTGCCGCACTTTGAGGTCCGCGTCACTAGGGTCCGTGGCCCGAAAGTGCGCACCGCAGCCGCTTCGCGCCGCCGATTAGGCGGGCACGCCGGCCCGTGCTACAAGGGGTTACCGCACGGAAATCCTTCCGTAAGCCCGTGCGGCCGAGAGATTCCACGCCGCAAAGTCGATGGTGCGCTCCCGCTTACCGCCAGGAGCCACGCATGGATCTCAACTACCTCTACCACCGTCACCAGGTGTCGCTGTTCAACGCCGACAATGCCGGCTGCGACCAGTCGCGCCACGCGCACCTTGCGCTCGTCGCCGCCTATGCCGCCGAAATCGACAGCCGCAAGCGCGGCACCACCGCCGGCCTGGGTGCGGCGCAATGACCGGCAACTCCACCGGCCGGGTCCTGCTGCTCAAGCTCGACCAGAGCGAAGTCGTGGCCAAGTGCGAGACCGCCAAGGTCGGCATTTCCGCCGTCGAAACCCTGGCCAGCGGCGGCACGCGCCTGGTCTGCATGAGCGTCGACGGCGCCGAACAAATGCGCCGCAAGCTCAAGTCCAAGCTCATTTCCGGCGAAGTGACCCGCGAGGCTTACCGCCCCGCCCATTCGCGCGCCTGACGCGGCTTTCCTTTCGCGGTCCGGCCACTAGGCTTCGGACCGCCGAGAAGGAGCCTGCCGTGACTAATCCCCGACTTGCCGTCCCCGCGCTGATCGCCGCCGCGATCGGCCTCGCCGCCGCGTCGCCCGCCGTCGCCGCGCCGCAGGATTTCCACGCCGGTCCCGCCATCCCCGCCTTCGGCAAGGTGGCCCGGGTCGACAGCGACATGGCGCTGCCCGCGGACGCGACGTGGAAGCACAGCTTCGACGTGGCCGCAGGCGACAAGGGCAAGTTCAATCGCGGCCTCGAAAGCGCGGCCCGGCTGGCGAACATGATGGCGGAAGCGGGCGTCGCGGGCGACCGGATGCGGATCGCCATCGTCGTCCACGGCCCGGCGGTCCTCGATGTCGCCAACGCCCGGCGGTATGCCGCCGCTTATCCGGGCGCCGCCAACCCCAATGCCGCACTGGTCGCGGCGCTGGTCGCCGCCGGGATGGACGTCTGGGTGTGTGGGCAGAGCGCGGTCGGACAGGATGTCGCCAAGGCCGACCTGCTGCCGGGCGTGAAGATGGCGGTTTCGGCGATGACCGCGCATGCGGAGCTGCAGCGGCAGGGCTATTCGATCAACCCGTTCTGATGCGTTAGTTCCAGTAAGCGCCGACGGCGAGGATGACGATGTTGATCGCCAGCGCGAAGGCAACGATGCCCGCGACCGCTAGCGGCACTTCCATCTCCTCCGACCGCCACCAGGCGTATCTCGCCTCGCGTTCGGCCTCGGCCGTCAGGATCGGGTCGCGGCGAATACGCGATCCCGGCGCAGCCGCGGGCGGCTTCAGCGGGACGCTCGTCTTTTTCGATTTGGACTTCTCGATCACGGGCCTGTCCTAACCGACGAAGGTTAGCGGCGGGTAAAACCGGCGTTCGGTCGGACCGTTCTAATTGGTCGATGTAGAGCCCGCCCCTGCGCCGAGCGTGACGCGAACCCGCCGTTGCGCCCGCTCTTTCGCCTGAACATACATTTCATATTCGTCCGGCATCACGCGCAGCGGTTCGCGCCAGTCTTCGGCAACGACCGCCTTCACCGCCACCTTGGCGACAAGCGCGGCGACGGCCAGCAGCGGAATCGCCCCGTCGCCGGGGCAGCCGTTGGGACCGACCTTACAGGGGTCGCCGTCCGGAAACTTGGTCGACACGCGCGGCGGGTTGGCGGCAGCTTCCTTCTTGCGAATGACCGCCAGTTCGACGGGATCGAGCCGGTAGTTGCGCCGGTTGACCTTGCCGCAAACGATCACTTCGTCGGGCGAGGAGGCAGTGCAACCGGAAATCGCGCCTTCGAGGTCGAGGACGATGGGTTCGTCCGCTGGCTCTGCCGCCGATGCCGCGGAACAGGCGCCTAACGCGAATGCAGCCAGCCAGAGTCGCGGTCCGTTCGACATGAGATTGATGTGGCGAGCTTCTGCCGGCGCCGCAATGACCATGCTGCGGCCGGGCCCGCGGCTTCGACGGATGACCGGCGGCCAGAGCATGGTGGAGAGGGCTGGATTCGAACCAGCGTACGCTTGCGCGGGCAGATTTACAGTCTGCTGCCTTTAACCACTCGGCCACCTCTCCAAAGGTGCAGGCACCGTCCGGGATGCCGGACAGGCGCGCGAAATGGCGGTCGAGGGCGCGTTAGTCAACGCCGCGCCACGCAATCGCGAGCAAAACACCGAAAAGACAGGCGTTATCGCTACGGAAACCAGCCTTTTTATTGCCGGATTTCCAATGCTTAGTTAATATATGATAACCGTCGTTGCTTGGTGGGTCGGTCCGAACTGGCGTAAGTTTGCGCTGACTCGGCCGGGAATCACCGGCAATGACAAACATTGAAAGGAAGGCTCGGGTGCCGAATCCCGCGCTATGGGGCGATAGTCCCGCGGATCAGGAGCCAGATGTCGCGCAGCGCGTGGCCAAGTTGACCGACGGTCAGCTCGATTGCCTGCGCCTGGTCGCGAATCACCTTTCTTCCAAGGAGATCGCGGTCGAGCTGGGAATTTCCCCGCATACGGTCGACCAGCGCATCCGCCAGTCGCTGGCGACGCTTGGCGTAGCCCGCCGGTCGCAGGCCGCGCGCATCGTCGCGCGCCACCGCGAACCATATCAAAGCTTGATACATCAACCGCCGTACATTGAGGGCGAGCCCGCCGCGGGCGACGAAGACGGCGCGGTCAGCAATCAGATTCGGCACGCTGGCCGCGCAGGGGAGACTTGGGGCGGTTCGGGCTTTCAAACCGAGCAAAAGCGCGGGTCGTCCTGGTCTTCCCTGCAATTGCCGTTCGCAACCAGGAGCCACCCCCGGAATGAGATGAGTGTCGGCCTCCGGTTGCTCTGGATCGTCGTGATCGCGATCGGGGCAGCGTTTTCGGCGGGCATGTACCTTGCCGGGCTCGAGAGCCTCGCACGGATGATGCAAAGCTAGACGGCACCTACTCACGTCAGACCGGCCCCAGAGAACTCCGAAAGCCCCGCTTTCCGGAGAAGGAGCAGTCATGCGCAAGCAAATGATCCAGAATGCCGCCTTCGACGTCGCCACCCAGGTGCGCGCGGTGGAAGAGACCGTCGACACCGCGATCGCTGAAATCGCCGAGCTGCAGGCCCGCATCATCCGCGCCAACGCCGTCGCCGGCGTCAGCTTCGGCACCGTGCACCCGACCCTGCAGTCGCTGGCCAGCGCCGTCACCGGACTGGTCGAAACGCGCGGCGCGATCGTCGATTGCCACCAGGCGCTGAGCGTCGCCAAGGGCAAGGTCCCGGGCTTGCGCACCGTCAGCTGGGGCGACCCCGACGACGATTGCCCGCCGAAGGGCGCGACCGCCGACCTGCGCATCGTCGCCTAGCGGTCAGGGACTTTTGACCGGGCCACATTATTGTGGTCCGGTTTCCCGTCCATGCCACGCTATCTCATCTTCTGGACGATCCTGCTGGTCTGCTGCGGCTATGCGCTGATCAAGGGGCACAAGTACGAGCGGATCGCCGCGGCCCTGTTCCTGAGCGCGACCGTGCTGTCGCTGGTCGCGCACATGTCGATCCGCGCCGGCTACACCGCGATGAACGTGGGCGAGGTCGTGGTCAATTCGGTCGTCCTGCTGGTGCTGGTCGGCATTGCCCTGGTGTCCGATCGCTTCTGGCCATTGTGGGCCGCGGGCTTCCAGCTGGTCGGCAGCATGGCGCACATCCTCAAGACCATCGACGTGACGCTGGCGCCGATGGGCTATGCGGTCGCCGCGCGCTTCTGGAGCTATCCGATCCTGTTCGTCCTGTTCATCGCCGTATGGCGGCAGCAGCGGCGCCAGCGGATGGAAGCGGCCGGCTACCCGCCCGGCGACATTGCGTCGCGCCCGCTGGCCTGACATTGGGGCGGCATGGGCCGCCGTAAAAAATCGCACCAAGGCCGCGGGACGGTTGCCCGCCCCCGTTTCTGGGGCCGCCACGCGGTCGCCGCGGCGCTCGACAATCCGCGGCGCACCATCGTCAAGGCGTGGGCGACCGGCGAAGCGGCGGAGTTCATGCAGTTCCCGGCCGACGTTGCCGTTACCCTGGCCGACGTCGCCGACCTTGGCCGGCTGGTTCCCAAGGATGCGCCGCACCAGGGCGTGGTGATCGAGGCCGAGCCGCTGGAAGACATCTGGCTCGACGAATTGCTGGCCGACGCGCCGGAACGGTCGACCCTGCTGGTGCTGGACCAGGTCACCGATCCGCATAATGTCGGCGCGATCCTGCGTTCGGCGGCGGCATTCGGCGCCGTCGGCATCGTTACCCAGGACCGTCATTCCCCTCCGGAGGGCGGCGCGCTGGCAAAGGCCGCGTCGGGCGCGCTGGAAACCGTCCGCTGGGCGCGGGTGGTCAATCTGGCCCGAGCGCTCGGCGAAATTGCCGAAGCGGGCTTCTGGCGGATCGGGCTGGCCGGCGACGCGGACCTCGACATCAAGGACGCGCTCGGCCCCGGCCGGGTGGCGCTGGTGCTGGGCGCCGAAGGTCCGGGGATGCGGTCCAACACGCGCGAGCATTGCGACGCCATCGCCCGGCTGCCGATCACCAGCGCGGTCGAAAGCCTCAACGTTTCCAACGCGGCCGCGGTCGCGCTCTACGCGGCCAGCGTCGCCTGATGGTGCGCAGCGCCAAGAGCATGCGCGAGGCGGTCGAGGTGCTGGCGAAGCGCGAAAAGGCATTCGGCGAATTGCTTGAGCGCCATGGCATTCCCGAGCCGCGCACCAGCGAACCCGGCGCACACACCCTGCTGCGCACGATCGTCGGGCAACAGGTCAGCGTTGCCGCGGCGCGGTCGATGTGGGGCAAGCTGGAGGCCGCCTACGGCTCTCCGCCCGACCTCGCCGCGATCCTGACGGCCAGCGACGAGGACCTGCGCGCCGCGGGCCTGTCGCGGCAAAAGGCGGGCTATGCGCGCAGTCTTGCCGGGCTGGTGCTCAATGGCGAGCTCGACCTTGCCGCTCTGCCCGCGGATGATGAGGAAGCCATCGCGCAACTGGTGCAGATCAAGGGCATCGGCCGCTGGTCGGCGGAGATTTACCTGCTGTTCGCTGAAGGCCGGCCCGATGTGTGGCCGGCGGGCGACCTGGCCGTGCAGATCGAGATCGGGCGGCTGCTCGGCCTCGACGGCCGGCCGTCCGAAAAGGAAGTGCGCGAACTTGGCGAACGCTGGCGACCGCATCGCGGCGCCGCGGCGATCCTCGCCTGGCACAGTTATAATTCGGCGGTGCTCTAGTCAGCTTTTGATGCGCAGGTCGTGGTCGCGCGCGGCAAGGCCGCCGACGGCGCGCGTATTCTCGTCGAGCCGGAAGGGCGACAGCCGGTCGCCGTGCGTGTCCTTGCCGACGATGAAGGCGCTGGACGTCTGGCCCTTGCCGTTGCTCCACGAATAGAGCGCGTTGAAGGCGACCAGCGGCACCAGCAGTTCGCGGCCGTCGACCTCGATCTTTTCAAGGTCGGACCGGCGCAGCGCTACGGCGTTCGACACCGACACCCGCTGCAACGGGTCGATCGTCGGGACCCGGCTGCCCTGGGCCACCGGCTCGATGTAAAATTTGCGCAGGTCGCTGAGGTGATCCGGGCTGGCATTGAACAGCCGCGCTTCGACCAGCACGTTGCGCGCCGGGACGCTGCCCGAATTGAACACCGACACGTCGAATTCGACCGCGACGACATCCTTCTCGATAATCGTCCGCCGCGGCGTGAACTCGAAATCCAGCCAGGGGCGGAGGCGGGTGGAAACGATCGTCCCGTCGGGTCCGACCTTGGCTTCCGGCGCGGGCGCGGGTTCGGCCGGCGCCGCGGCCGGTACGGGGACCGGGGCCGGGCGGACCGGGATCGGCGCGGGCGTGCGAACCGGCGCCTGATGCTCGGGCTCGACGTCGAAGCGGGTTTCGCCCGGTGCGCCGGCATAGCCCGGCCGCTGCCGCTGGCGGAAGAAAACGAAGGCGCCGACCCCGGCCAGGCCGAGCAAGGCGACGAACCACGGGAGCATCGGCGAGAGGCCGGTGGTGCTCTCGACGGTCTGTTCAGGCGCTGCGGCGATCCCACCGGCGGCGGTGGAGCCGGAAATGTCCGAAAAGGACGGCGCGGTGGTGCTCGGCTGCGGCTGCGGCTGAGCCGGGGCGTCTTGCGTAACGGCCGGCGCGGTGGCCGACGGCGCGGCCGGCACGGCCGGTGAGGGGGCTTCGGGGCGCGGAGCGGGTTGCGGACGCTGCGGCGCGGGTTCGGCGGTCGGCTGAGTGGGCGCGGGCCGCGGAGCGGGCTGACGGGCCGGCGGCGTCTGGTCCGGAGTCGGCGTCGGCCGGCGCGTGACCGTGCCGTTAAGCGAGAAATCGCCCGACGGCGGCAGGGTGATGACCTGATCGGAGCCGTTCTGCGCAGGCGCGGCCTGCATGGCGACCGCCGGCGAAACGGCGATCGACAGGCCGACAGATGCTGCGAATAATGCTCGCGCCTTCACTCTAACCCCGCGGGATGGTTGCATTGCGCCTCGCGCGCGGCCCGCTCATGGCGTGCTGCGGCGGGCGATACAACAGCCAAGATTAACGGGCGTCGACCAGCACCAGCTCGCTTTCGTCCTCGGCCTCGATGGTCACGCGTTCTTCGCCGGTGATGGCAATACCATCGCGGGGGTTGGCCGGTTCGCCGTTCACCCGCACCCGGCCGCTGGAGACCATGTACAAATGGCGCGCCGGGTCGGCGGGATAATCGATGCTCGATCCGGCCTTGACCGTAGCGCCGAGCACCCGGGCATCGCTGTTGATGGTCAGCGCGCCGTCGTCCGCATCGCCGCTGGCGAGCAGCTGGAAACTGCCTTCGCGGCTTTCCTTGGGGAACGGCATCGCGCCCCAGCTGGGCGGCGCGCCCGGCCGGTCGGTCAGCACCCAGATCTGGAATAGCGTCGTATCCTCGCCTTCCAGGTTGAATTCGGAATGGGTGACGCCGGTGCCCGCGCTCATCACCTGCACGTCGCCGGCCCCGGTACGGCCCTTGTTGCCAAGCGAATCCTGGTGGGTGATCGCGCCGGTGCGGACGTAGGTGATGATTTCCATGTCGCGGTGCGGGTGCGGCGGAAATCCGCTGCGGGCGGCGATCTTGTCGTCGTTCCACACGCGGATCGTGCCCCAGCCCATGCGCTGCGGGTCATGATAGTTGGCGAAGGAAAAATGGTGGCGCGCGTCGAGCCAGCCGTGGTTTGCGTGGCCGAGGCTATCGAAGGGGCGGATGTCTATCATGCGCCTAAAGTGGCGATACGCGCCATGCCTTCAAGTGTCATCGGTGTGACCGCAGCCGCTTCCACGCGACACGCGCAATCGCCGCGACCGAAACCGCCAGCAACAGGGGCCCGAGCAGCAGCAGGTCGACCCGGATGTCGCAATCCTCGCCGCAGGTCAGCTGCAGCTTGATGCTCAGTTCCCACAGGAAATAGAGCAGCCACAAAACGCCGGCCGCGAGCGCCACGCGTGACGGCCCGATCCGCCACAGCAACAGCATCACCACCGCCGGGACCAGCGCCAGCCAGGGATTGGCGATAAATAGGGTGAAGACGTCCAACATGCGTAGCCCTCCAGGTCCTCGGCCAGCGCGGCACCCTCCTGCCGACGCACCTTCGCCTTAGCCTTTTCCGGCCGCAATTGCTTCATTCTTAGGATGAGACCGGCGAAGTCACGTGGACAGGGCTGCGCTCTGGGAGCAGGCTCGCGCTTCCACGTGAAGGAGCCGCACGATGAAGACCCTACTCACCATCCTCGGCGCCATCGCCATCGCCATGGGCCTGCTGTGGATCGGCCAGGGGCTAGGCGTGATCGACTGGCCGCAGTCGAGCTTCATGATCGATCAGAGCGTGTGGGCGGTTTACGGTGCCTTGCTGACGGTCGCCGGAATTGTGCTCGTCATCTGGACGCGGCGACGGCCCTGAAAGACTGCACGGAGCGGAGTTCTATCTTTCGGCGGTCGCTCGCAACGCCCTAATGCCTGCACGCATTGACGGACGTTGCTAAGCAGCTTCAGCGGATTTCAAAGCAGGAAATCGGACTGAACGAGTGCGTGACTGCCGTCCAATCGGATCATGATGTCAGCGACCCCGTTCCCATCTGTGTCCCCGTAAACGTACGTGTTGCCGTTGATCACTTGATAGCGGAGCTCTCCAGCGATTTGGTGAAACGCACTGGTTCCAATGAACGTAAACGCGTCGTTCGTGCCGGCGCCATTCGCCGAGTTTGCGTCGATTGCGTTGAGACGAATTTGATCGCTTTCGGCATGACTAAAGTCGGTGATGCGATCGCAGGTCGCTGCAGAGCCCGCCAGATCGCCTGCGCGGAACACGAACATGTCCGCGTCGGCCCCGCCAGTCATGCGGTCCTGGCCGGTCCCGCCTTCAAGCCAGTCTTCACCATTGCCGCCGAGGAGTTGGTCCGCTCCATTGCCGCCGTAGAGCGCATCGTTGCCGCCGTTTCCCGTCAGTGTGTCATCCCCATCGCGGCCATAAAGCAGATTGGCCTCTCCGTTGCCGGCGAGGCGATTTGCAAGCGCGTTCCCGCTTCCATTGATGGCATCGCTGCCAAGGAGCTGGAGGTTTTCGGCGTAACTGCTCAACGTAAGCGTGATGGACGAGCGGATTGTATCGACGCCGCCGCTCGCGCTGGTTTCCAAGACTCGATCGCCGCTGTTGTCGACGTAATAGATGTCGTTGCCGTCGCCGCCTCGCATCGTGTCCGCGCCACCTAGTCCATTCAACGTGTTGGCAGCGCTATTGCCGGTAATGACATTGCCGAGTGCGTTGCCCGTCCCATTGATTGCTGCGGTACCCACGAGCCTCAAATTCTCGATGTCGAGGCGAGCGGCGTCAGTCAGCGTGTAGGTTATGCTCGAACGGACTTCGTCCTCACCACTACCTGCGGTCACCGTATCGGTGTTGTCGGTGACGAAATCCGTGATGTTATCGACATAGAAGGTGTCGTTCCCGGTTCCACCGTACATTGCGTCGCCGCCGCCAGAGCCGCCGTTTAGGACATCATCTCCGTCACGGCCGTTCAGCGTATCGGCAGCGCCGTTGGCGCCGATCAGTGCGTTGTTCAGGGTATTACCAATGAGCCATGCCCCGGAAATGGCAACGTTTCTTACGTTTTCTATGCTGTCCGGCGCGGTGTAGCTTGTGCCAGCCAGGCTCAGCTGAAGCAGGACTATGTCGCTTCCATTTCCCGCGGTGACGGTGTCGCCAGCGTTATCGACGACGAAAGTGTTGTTACCGGATCCACCGTCCATGAAGTCGGCGCCGGAACCTCCGTCGATGTAGTCGTCCCCCTGGTTTGCAGAAATCCAGTCGTCACCTCCGTATCCCAGCAAGCCATCATCGAAATCGCTGCCCGTGATATGGTCTGAACCCGCGAGGACGTAGGTTTGGAAAAGCGTACCAACATCGTCATCCAACACGAAGGAGGAGAAGGTGTTGGCGGCGACGTAGTCAAAGCTGAAATTCCAGAATTCGCTGAGAGAACCATCTCCAAGGTCTGCGTAATAGAACCACATGCTGACGCTACCCGCAGTCGGCATGTTGTTCGCAATGCCTCCAAGGTTGGCGCCACCGAAAACGTCGCGCCCGAAGACGCCCTCGTCGATAACGACCTGACCTGAGTTCGTATTGCCGGCGATCGTGCCGTTGGTGATGCTATCGTGGAAAGCCGTTCCACTATTCTCGAAAAAACGCATGTCGAAGCCTTGGTAAAATTCCAGGTTCGCAGTCATGTGGCTACCTTTCGACGAGACCGGGCATGGCCTTCACCGGTAGTCAGCCCTTCAGTTCAGATTTTTTGAATGATGATGTGCCGATCATCTGCTGATCATTCGCCGATCGTGAACGGGCGAAGGATTCTTCGGAGCGTGACGATGTTGATATTTCCGAATTGGAATGACCGCATTGGGTCGTAAGCGGACGGGCCGCCCTAGCGCCTAGCACGATGAATTCGCACCTACGGTTTCGCGTCCGCCAACTCTTCAGCCATCGCCGCGACTTCCAACCAGCGTTCTTCCGCTTGGTCCTTGTCGGCGCGCAGTGTCGCGAGGTGGGCGGTTAGCGAGGCAAACTTGTCCGGATCGCGCGCGTAGATGTCGGGGTCGTGCAGCGACTTCTCGGTTTCGGCGATTTCGCGCTCGATCCGTTCGACTTCGCCGGGCAGGCGGTCGAGGTCGCGCTGATCCTTGTAGGACAGCTTCGTCTTCGGCGCTGAATGGTTTTCGACGGGTGCCCGGACCTTTGGCTTGGGCGCTGCCTTCGTTTGCAGCGGCTGCCGACGCTTTTCCCAATCGTCGTATCCGCCGGCGACGACATCGACCTTGCCGGACCCGTCGAGACCGAGCGTGATGGTCACTGTCCGGTCGAGAAAGTCGCGGTCGTGGCTGACGAGCAGCACGGTGCCTTCGTAATCGGCGATCACTTCCTGCAGCAGGTCGAGCGTTTCCAGGTCGAGGTCGTTGGTCGGCTCGTCGAGCACCAGCAGGTTCGCCTCGCGCGCGAACTCGCGGGCAAGCAACAGCCGCGACCGTTCCCCACCCGACAGCGAGCCGACCGGCGCTTCCGAAATCGCCGGGTCGAAGAGGAATTCCTTCAGATAGCCCTTGATATGCTTGCGGTGCCCGCGGACATCGATCCAGTCACCGCCCTGGGTTAACACCTCGCGCACGCTCTTGGCCGGATCCATCAGCTTGCGCTGCTGGTCGATGATTATCCCGGCGAGCGTCTTGGCCCGGGTTACCTTGCCGCTGTCCGGCTCGATCTCTCCGGTCAGGAGCTTGAGCAAGGTGGTCTTGCCTGCCCCGTTGGGCCCGACCAGGCCGATGCGGTCGCCGCGCTGGATGCGCAGGGAAAAGTCGCGGATGACTGTGCGGTCGCCGAAGCTCTTGGCCACATGATCGGCCTCGATCACCGCCTTCGACTTCACGTCGTCCTTGGCCAGTGCCAGCTTGGCCGCGCCCGGGCCGCCCAGCATCGCCGCCCGCTGCGCGCGCATTTCGTGCAGCTTGGTAAGCCGCCCCTGGTTGCGCCGCCGCCGGGCCGTGACACCGCGTTCCAGCCAGCGCAGCTCCAGCGCCAGCTTGGCGTCGAGCTTCTCGGCCGCTCGCGCTTCCTCCTCATACACCGCCTCGGTCCAGGCATCGAAGCCGCCAAAGCCGATTTCGGCCCGGCGAAGGCTGCCGCGGTCGAGCCAGATGCAGCTCTTGGTCAGCCGCTTGAGGAAGGTGCGGTCGTGGCTGATGACGATGAACGCGCCCGTGAAGCGGCCGAGATATTGCTCCAGCCATTCGATCGCGCCGAGGTCGAGATGGTTGGTGGGCTCATCGAGCAAGAGGACGTCGGGCGCCTGCGCCAGCGCGCGGACGATCGCCGCGCGCCGCCGCTCCCCGCCGCTGGCGGTCGCCGCCGGACGGTCGAGGTCGATGCCGATCTGGTCCGCGATGGCCGCCGCTTCATAATGTTGCGGCGCGTCGTCGCCCGCCAGCACCCAGTCGAGCAGCGACCCGTCGCGGCCGATCGCCGGATCCTGTTCCAGCAGCACCACGCGGGTGCCCGGAACGATGGTGCGCTTGCCCTTGTCCGGGTCAATCAGCCCGGCGAGACACTTGAGCAGCGTCGTCTTGCCCGCCCCGTTGCGCCCGATCAGCGCCAGCCGGTCACGCGGCCCGACATAGACGTCGAGATCGGTGAACAGCCAGCCTTCGCCCTGCACCAGGCCCAGGTTTTCGTAGGAGAGGATGGGTGCTGCCATGATGGCGCTCCCCCTAGAGGAGGCAGGGCGCGGACTGAACCCCTGTTGCACGCGGGCGACAGTCCGGTGCATGAATGTTATCGGACGGCCCTATTCATAGGCCATTCAATGGTTTGTGATAGTAAGACGGCGACATAGAGAATCGCCATGCGCCTGTTTCGTACCCTCCTCCCGGCCGCGCTCGTCGCGGGCCTGATCGCCACCCCGGCGCTCGCGGACCCGCCGCGCGATGCCGAGCGCGCGTTCCGCGAGCGGGTCGAAGGCCGGTCGATGCCGCTGCCCAAGATCGAACGGCGGGTAATGCCGATGCTGCCGGGTGCCGACTATCTGGGACCTGAACTGAACGGCCGCACCTATCGGCTGAAGTTCATGAAGGACGGCCGGGTCATCTGGGTCGACGTCGATGCCGCAACCGGCCGGGTCAAGCGCCGCTCCGACTAAGCCGTGCGCTGCCGATTGACTTTCCGGCCGCATTCCCCAGCTTGAAAACCGTTCCGGAAAAGCAACCGTTCAGCTTCGCGCGTGTTGACTAGCGCGAACGGCCCAGGGGAAGACCATAATGCGCGTTTTGATCGTTGAAGACGAACCCAACCTCGGGCGCCAGCTGCGTTCGACGCTGGAAGGCGCCGGCTACGCGGTCGATCTCGCCACCGACGGCGAGGACGGCCACTATCTCGGCTCGACCGAACAATATGATGCGGTCGTGCTCGACCTTGGCCTGCCGGAAGTGGACGGGCTGACCGTGCTCGACCGGTGGCGCAAGGAAGCGCGCAAGATGCCAGTCCTGATCCTGACCGCCCGCGACAGCTGGTCGGACAAGGTCGCCGGGCTCGACGCGGGCGCCGACGACTATCTTGCCAAGCCGTTCCAGACCGAAGAGCTGATCGCCCGGCTGCGCGCTCTTATCCGCCGCGCTTCGGGCAACGCCAGTTCGGAACTTATCGCCGGCGACATCCGGCTCGACACCCGGTCGGGCAAGGTCACCAAGGCGGGCGAGCCGGTCAAGCTGACCGCGCAGGAATATAAGCTGCTCAGCTACCTGATGCACCACAAGGGCAAGGTGGTCAGCCGCACCGAATTGATCGAGCACATTTACGACCAGGACTTCGACCGCGATTCGAACACCATCGAAGTGTTCGTCACCCGTATCCGCAAGAAGCTTGGCCCCGACGTCATCACCACCATCCGCGGCCTTGGCTACAGCCTTGAAGAGCCGGAGGAACAGCGCAGTTGAACGAAGCGGCCGCACCGGCCGAAACGCATCCCGTGGACGGGCTGTCGAAGCGGCCGCACATCGGGTCGCTGACCCGGCGCATGATCGTCGTCGCGGCGCTGTGGATCAGCGTCCTGTTGCTGACCGGCGGCTTCGCGCTCGACCGCATCCTCAGCACGTCGATCGTGCGCAATTTCGACGACCAGCTGACCTACGTCATCAAGGGCATGATCGCGGCGTCGGAAATCGGACCGGACGGCGAAGTGCGGTTCAACCGCCCGCCCGCCGACCAGCGCTTCATCGAACCCTATTCCGGCGTCTATTTCCAAGTGTCCGGAGAAGGCGCCGACACCTTCCCGTCGCGGTCGCTGTGGGATCGGCGGCTGCAGGTCACCGACGGGCATTTCGACCTCGAAACGCACATTTACGACAGTAACGAGTTTGGCGACGAACCGCTGCGCGTGGCCGAGCGCGACGTCATCCTGCCCGGATCGGACGTGCGCTGGCGATTCCAGGTCGCCCAGTCGCGCGAGATGATCGACGACCAGATCCGCGAGCTTCGGTCGACTCTGTTCTGGAGCTTCCTCGCGCTTGGCGTGGGCCTGTTGATCCTCGCCGCGTTGCAGACCTTTTACGGCCTGTGGCCGTTGCGCCGGGTGCAGCGCGAAGTCGCCGACATCCGGTCCGGCACCAAGCAGCGCATTTCCGACAGCTTCCCCAGCGAGATCGAACCGCTGACCGAAGAAATCAATCAGCTGCTGGCGCATAGCGAGGCGCAGGCGGAAGAAGCGCGCCGCCATGCCGGCAACCTTGCCCACGCGCTGAAGACCCCGCTGACGGTCGTTACCAATGCCGCGACCGCCGACGCGCCGGACCTGTGCAAGACGGTCATTCGCGAGGCGGCGGTAATGCGGCGCCAGGTCGACCACCATCTAGCCCGGGCCCGCGCCATCGGCCGCCGCACGTCCGCCCAGGCGCGCGCCCGCGTATGGGACAGCGTCGAGGCGGTGCAACGCGCGGTCGACCGACTGTACGAGCATGCGACCGTCGACATCGCCGGCGACAAGCGTGCGCAGGTCCGGGTCGAGCGGCAGGACCTCGACGAAATGCTGGGCAACCTAGTCGAGAATGGCGCGAAATACGGCAATGGCCGCGTGTTCGTGACGGTTGAGCGCGATGGGGAAATGATCGACATCCTGGTCGAGGACGACGGGCCGGGCATTTCCGAGGCCGATCGCGACAGCCTGTTCGCACGCGGAGCGCGCCTCGACACCGGCAAGCCCGGCACCGGCCTTGGCCTCGCCATCGTCCGCGACGTCGCGGAGATTTACGGCGGGCGCGTACGGCTGGAAGAAAGCGAAGACCTGGGCGGCCTGCTTGCCCGGCTGACGCTTCCGGCGGGCTAGGAAATGATGCGGCGGACGGCTAGGGCGGCGGCGCCATGAGTGCCACTGTCCATACGCTCGGCATCAAGCCGGAGCCGTCGCTGGCGCCGTTGATGCAGCTGGTCGCCGACGACATGAACGGCGTCAACGCGGTGATCCTCGACCGCATGCAAAGCAAGGTCGCGCTGATCCCCGAGCTGGCCGGTCACCTGATCGCGGGCGGCGGCAAGCGGATGCGGCCGATGCTGACCCTCGCGTCGGCCAAGCTGCTATCGTATCCCGGCACCCGTCATCACCGGCTGGCTGCCGCGGTCGAATTCATCCACACCGCGACCCTGCTCCACGACGACGTGGTAGACGGTTCGGGCATGCGCCGGGGCAAGCGCACCGCCAACCTTATCTGGGGCAATCCGGCGAGCGTGCTGGTCGGCGATTTCCTGTTCACCCGCGCGTTCGAACTGATGGTCGAGGACGGCAGCCTCAAGGTGCTCAAGATCCTCAGCTCCGCGTCGAGCATCATTGCCGAGGGCGAGGTCGAGCAGCTGACGGCCCAGCGCCAGATCGACACTGACGAGGACCAGTATCTGGGCATTATCGAGGCCAAGACCGCGGCCTTGTTCGCCGCCGCGTGCCGGGTCGCGCCGGTCGTCGCGGAAGCGGGCGAAGAGGTCGAATTGCTGCTGGAAAGCTATGGCCGCAACCTGGGCGTGGCCTTTCAGCTGACCGACGACGTGATCGACTATGCGTCCGACGAGGCGACCATGGGCAAGGGCGTCGGCGACGACTTCCGCGAAGGCAAGATGACCCTGCCGCTGATCCTCGCTTATGCACGCGGCAGCGAGGAGGACCGCACGTTCTGGCGCGCCGCGGTCAGCGGCGAGCGGGCCGGTGACGACGACCTCGCCCACGCGATCGCGCTGATGCGGTCGACCGACGCGCTGGCCGACACGGTCGAAACCGCGCGCCATTACGGCCGGCGGGCGGTGGATTCGCTGGCGTCCTTCCCGCCGGGCCGCGCCAAATCGGCGATGGTCGAGGCAGTCGAATTCGCCATTCGCCGCGCATACTAGACGCTTGATTCCGCGCGCGTGCTGCGCCACCTCCGGCGCATGAACGTCGCGCGCATTTCCGAACTCGACCGCAAGGCGACCCAGTCGGGCCGCGCCAATGCCGGCCTGTGGATCCTCGAATTCGAACGGTCGGAGCCGCAGCTTCCCGATCCGCTGACCGGATGGAACGGGTCGGGCGACACCAACGCCCAGGTGCGCATCACCTTTCGCACGTGCGACGAGGCCATCGCCTACGCCAAGAAGCGTGGCATCGACTATCACCTTGTCCCCGCGACTCCGGCCAAGCTGCAAATCCAGGCCTATTCCGACAATTTCCGTTGAGTCCTGACGCTTAGCGCTGCAGATTGGCGGCGCCGAGCTAGGGGGACGCCTGCAATCGCGATTGATGCTGGTGGCCGGGACGCGTCCCGAAGCCATCAAGCTGTCCCCCGTCGCCAGGTCCTTGCGGCTGCGCGGGCTTGACCCGCAGGTCGTGCTGACCGGCCAGCACCCCCACCTAGACCTCGCGGACTACGGCTTTGGGCATGGTCCGCACGTCGAACTCGAATGCCCGGGCCAGGCGGATCCGATCGCTCATGTCGGCGCGGTCGCCGCGGCGCTTCGTCCGCTTCTAGAACAGGCGCAGCCCGAACTGGTCATCGTGCAAGGCGATACGTCCAGCGCGTTCGGCGCGGCGCGTGCCGCCGGCGCTGCCAGGATTGCGGTTGCGCATGTCGAGGCGGGCCTGCGCAGCCACGACCGTCGCCAGCCGTGGCCCGAAGAAGACTTCCGGATCGCCATCGACAGCGGCAGCGCCATCCTGTTCGCGCCGACTGAACTGAGCGCGGCGAACCTGCGCCGCGAGCGCATCGGTGGGCAAATTCACGTAACGGGCAACACCGGCATCGACGCCGTACTTCGCGCGAGCAACGGCATAGAGCGAAGGGCGCCCGCGGAGCCGACCTTGCTGGTAACCTGTCACCGGCGCGAGAATTGGGGCACCGGGGTCGCGCATGTTGCCGACGCGCTGCGGCTGGTTGCCGAACAACGCATCGCTCGCGTTGAGCTGATCTTGCACCCCAACCCGGACCTGGCAACGCGTGTGCGCGCCGCCTTGGCAGGCTGCGCCGGGATCAGCTTTCACCCGCCGTGCGGCCACGCCGACGCCATCCGCGCCATGCTGAGCGCATCGCTCGTCCTTAGCGATTCTGGCGGAATGCAGGAGGAAGCCGCGGTGCTTGGCGTGCCGTTGCTGATCCTCCGCGGCCGGACCGAGCGGCCGGAAGCAATCGCGACCGGCAATGTTGAACTGATCGGTACCGATAGCGGACAGATCGTCGCCGCGGTGCGCCGTTCGCTTGCCGCCGGGCCGCCGCGACCGGCCATGCCGTTTGGCGACGGCCGCGCCGGAGACCGCATCGCCGCGATTGTCGACCATTGGCTGGCAAACCGCGCCGCGCCGCATGCCGCGGCCGTTGCGGCTGAATAGGCCTAGCGCGAGCCCAGGCTGGCAGCGTCGGCCGCCAATCGCCCGACTTCGTCGAGGCTGGCGCCCTTGGGCACGATCCATGTCCCGCCGACACACAGCACGGCGTCGAGGGCCAGCCATTCGGCCGCCGTTTCGCGGCGGATGCCGCCGGTCGGGCAAAAGCGGACGTTGCCGAACGGTCCGGCCAGCGCCTTGAGCGCGGACAGCCCGCCAGCCGCTTCGGCGGGGAAGAATTTGAAACGGTCGAAGCCGAGGTCCAGCCCGCGCATGATGTCGCCGGCCGTGGCCACGCCGGGCAGCAATGGCACATCCAGGGCGCGCGCCGCGCCGGCCACCGGTTCGGTCAGCCCGGGGGAAACGAGGAATTGACTGCCGGCGTCCCGGGCCGCCTTCGCCTGCTCGCCATCGAGCACGGTGCCCGCACCGACGATCGCACCGGGCACCCGGGCCATCGCCGCGATGGCGTCGAGCGCGCTGTCCGTGCGCAAGGTGATTTCGATGACCGGCAGGCCGGCGTGAACCAGCGCGTGCGCCAGCGCCGCCGGATCGTGGCTGCCGTCCAGCACCAGTACCGGGATCACCGGCGCGGCGCGCATGATGGCGTCGATGCCGGTCACGGATAGGCCTGCGCGAAAGCCGCGGCAGCGCCGTACAGGCCCGGCTGCGGATAGGTGATGAGCTTCACGGGGATCATTTCCATGCGTCGTTCGAACCGGCCCTTGGCGATGAACCGGTCGTCGAAACCCGACCGGTGCAGATGATCACGCAGCCGGAAGCCGAGCCCGCCGGCGATCACCACGCCCTTGGCGCCGTGGGCCAGCGCAAGGTCGCCGGTCACCGCGCCCAGCGCCAGGCAGAAGCGATCGAGCGCCGCGGCCGCCAGCGAGTCGGTACCTTCGAGCGCCATCGCCCACAGCGTCTTGTCGTCGGGCTGCGACACCGACCGGCCTTCGATCGCGCCCAGTGCATTGTAGATGTTGGTCAGGCCCGAACCGCTGACGATGCGTTCGACCGACACGCGGCGGAAACTGCGCCGCAAATGGTTGAGGATCTTGTCCTCGAGGCTGTCGAGCGGCGCATAGTCGACGTGCCCGCCCTCGGTCTCGATCACGCGCTTGGCGCCACCGTCGAGCAGCAATTGCGCGACGCCCAGCCCCGTACCCGGTCCGATCACCGTGATCACGCCCTCGTCCGGCAACGGCACGTCGGGCCCGCACACATGGGCGAAGTTGTCGGCCGACAGTTCGCCCACCGCATGCGCGACCGCACCGAAATCGTTGACGATGCGAAAGCGGTCGACGCCCAGCTTTTCCTTCATCAGCGCGCGGCGGATGACCCACGGATTGTTGGTCAGCTTGAGCAGTTCGCCGTCGACCGGTCCGGCGAAGGAGATCGCCAGTTCTTCGGGCAAATCGCCGCCGCTGCGCTTGCCGAATTCTTCCCACGCGGTCTGGAAGCTGGCGAATTCCGACGTCTTGAACGTGACGGGTTCCGAAAGCCCCGTGACCTTGCCGCCGTCGATCGTCGCCAGCGCGAACCGCGCGTGCGTCCCGCCGATGTCGGTAGTGACAATTCGCCTCATCCGCGGCGGCCCTCCTCGTCTTCCATGCACGCAAGCATCGCCGACCCGCCCTCTTCCGGCGTGCTGGCGAACTGGCGCATCATCGCGAACAATTCCCGCCCGGTGCCGCGCGGCGGCGGCGGTACGGGGACCAGGTCGCGGCTAGCAAGATCGACGCCGACGACGTCGAATCGGCCGGTGTCGGCCGATACGTGGACGATATCGCCATCGCGCAGCCGCGCCAGCGGCCCGCCAAGGCCGGCCTCCGGACTGGCATGGATGGCCGCGGGGATCTTGCCGCTGGCGCCGGACATGCGGCCGTCGGTGACCAGCGCAACCTTGTGCCCACGCCCCTGCAGCACGCCGAGCGTCGGCGTCAGCTTGTGCAGTTCCGGCATGCCGTTGGCATGCGCGCCCTGGAACCGGACGACGATGACGCAGTCGCGGTCCAGTTCGCCCGCCTTGAACGCTTCGAGCACGTCGAGCTGGTCGGCGAATACCCGTGCCGGCGCCTCAATCGTCCAGCGCGCCGGGTCGACCGCACTGGTCTTGAACAGGGCACGGCCAAGGCTGCCCGAAACCAGCCGCATGCCACCGTCGGCCAGGAACGGGTCGCCGACCGGGCGCAGGATTTCCGGATTGCGGGTCTCGTCCGGCTTCGTCCAGGCGAGCGTGTCGCCGTCGAGTGCCGGATTGCCTTCCCAGGCGCTGAAATCGTCCGCGCCCGCGGTCAGGATGTCGTCGTGGATCAGCCCCGCCGAGCGCAGTTCGGAAACGACGTAGGCAATGCCGCCGGCATAGTGGAAGTCGTTCACGTCGCCGGTGCCGTTGGGATAGATGCGGACGATCAGCGGGACGGCATCCGACAGCTCGTTGAAATCCTGCCAATCGATCAGGATCCCGGCTGCGCGGGCAATCGCCGGCAGGTGGATCGCGTGGTTGGTCGAGCCGCCGGTCGCGAGAAGCCCGACGATGGCGTTGACGATAGCGCGTTCGTCAACGCATTCGCCCAGCGGCCGCTGCCGATCGGGCGCCAGTGCGGCGAGCCGGTGCACCGCCGCCCGGGTCAGGGCCGTGCGCAGCGGCGTGTTGGGCGTGACGAACGCCGCATTGGGAATGTGCAGCCCCATCAGTTCCAGCAGCATCTGGTTCGAATTGGCCGTGCCGTAGAAGGTGCAGGTCCCGGGGGAATGGTAGCTGGCCGATTCCGATTCCAGCAGCTCCGCCCGGGTCGCCTTGCCGTCGGCGTACAGCTCGCGGACGCGCTGCTTTTCCTTGTTGGGCAGGCCGGTCGGCATCGGGCCGCTGGGCACGAACAAGGCCGGCAGGTGGCCGAAACGCAGCGCCCCGATCAGCAGGCCGGGGACGATCTTGTCGCAAATGCCAAGCAGCGCCATCGCTTCGAACATGCCGTGACTGAGCGCGATTGCGGTGCCCAGCGCGATCGTGTCGCGGCTGAACAGCGACAGGTCCATGCCCGACTGGCCCTGCGTGACCCCGTCGCACATCGCCGGAACGCCGCCCGCGACTTGCGCGGTCGCACCGACTTCGCGGGCGAAGATCTTCATCTGTTCCGGGAAACGCGCGTAGGGCTGATGCGCCGACAGCATGTCGTTATAGGCGGTGACGATGCCGATGTTCGGCCCGCGCATGTGGCTGATCGCCGGCTTGTCGCCTTCCGCCGCGGCAAAGCCGTGGGCGAAGTTGCCGCAGCTCAAGCGCGGCCGCGAGATGCCGCGCTCGGCCTCGTCGGCCATCAACTGCACATAACGGCCGCGGGTCGGACGCGACCGCTCGACGATCCGTTCGGTGACTTTGGCGATGCGCGGGTCGACGCTCATTCGGGACACCAATGGATTGTCACCGGATTGGTTGCGCCGGCCAGCACCTGTCCGATGGGCAGCGGCGAATCCGCGCCGTCGGCCAGCGCCGCTTCGATCAGTTCGCGCTTTCGTACCCCGGTAATCGACAGCAGGATGGATTGGGCCGCGCGGATGGAGCGTGCGGTCAGCGTCACCCGCGATACCGGCGCTTCGGCGGGAAGTTCTCCGGGCCGGACCGCAACGATGTGGCGTCCGTCCGGCGCATCGAGCGCATTGGCAAGGTCCGGCCCGGCGAAGATCGACGCGGTATGTCCGTCGGTGCCCATGCCCAGCCAGACGAGGTCGAGCGGCCAGGCCAGCGACTGGACGCGAATGTCCGCTTCGTTGCCGGCATCCGCATCGCCTGCCACGCGAGTCACCAGCGGCACGATCGTCGCGCCGACCGGCGCCAGCGAAGTGGACAAGGCAGCCGCATTGCTGAGCATGTGACCGGGCTCCACGATCCGTTCATCGGTGGGCAGGATGGTCACCTTGTCCCACGGCAGAGGCGTATCGCACAGCCGTTCGAAGACCGGGCGCGGCGTGGACCCGCCGGGAAAGGCAACCAGCGACTGCCCGCGAGCGTCGATGGCGGCGGCGATGATCGCTGCGACGTCGCCGGCGATGGCGGCGGTAAAGGCGGACTTGTCCGGGTGCAGCCGCAACTGCGGGTCAGTCATTCCAATCGACCCCGTGGCGGCCGACCAGCGCCTTGGCGGCCGGCGGTCCCCACGATCCCGCCGCATAGGGCTGCGGCCGGATGCCCGACGCTGCAAGCGACACGCGCAGCGCGTCGATCCAGCGCCATTGCGCTTCCACCTCGTCGCGGCGGACGAACAGCAGGGAATTGCCGTCGATCAAGTCGAGCAGCAGGCGTTCGTAGGCGATTCGGCGGCGCACGTCGGCGAACGCGTCGGCCCGGCCGATGCCGAGTTCCACTTCGCGCAACCGCATGCCGCCGAAATCGAGGCCCGGCACCTTGGCCATCAGTTCGAGCGTGATGTCTTCTTCCGGCTGGATCGAGATGATCAGCCGGTTGGACGTCGCATGGGCGCCGCCCGCTTCGAACATCGAATGCGGAACCTTCTTGAACTGGATGACGATTTCCGTGCGGCGGCTGGACAGTCGCTTGCCGGTGCGCAGGTAGAAAGGCACGCCGGCCCAGCGCCAATTGTCGATATTCACCTTCATCGCGATGAAGGTTTCGGTCATCGACGGCCCGCCCAGTTCGCTGACATAGGATGCCGCGCGCTGGCCGCCGATCTCGCCCTCGACGTACTGGCCGATGACAAGGTCGCTTTCGACCCGGTCCTGCGCGATCGGGCGCAGGGACTGCAGAATTTTCACCTTTTCGTTGCGCACCGCGTCGGCGTTGAAACTGGCCGGCGGCTCCATCGCCACCAGCGCCAGCAATTGCAGCATGTGGTTCTGCACCATGTCGCGCAGCGCACCGGTGCCGTCGTAATAATCGGCGCGGCCTTCCAGCCCGATCGTTTCCGCAATAGTGATCTGGACATGGTCGATGGTGCGCGCATTCCACAGCGGTTCGAAGATCGCGTTGGCGAAGCGCAGTGCAAGCAGGTTCTGGACGGTTTCCTTGCCCAGATAATGATCGATCCGGAAGATGTGGCTTTCCGGGAAGGCGGCGGCGACGGCGTCGTTGATCTCGTTGCTCGACGCGAGGCTGGTGCCCAGCGGCTTTTCGAGCGCCAGCCGGACACCCTCGCCTGACAGGCCCGCCGCGACCAGCCGCTCGATGGTCTGCTTGAACAAGGACGGCGCGGTCGACAGGAAGACGGCGATCTTGCCCGGATAGTCCCGCGCAAGCGCACCGAGCTTGTCCGCGGCGGCGGGATCGGTGGCGTCCATCGCCAGATAATCGATCCGCTGGACGAAGGCGCGCGCAGTGGCCTCGTCGTAGAATTCCGCGGGCAAATGCTCTTTCAGCGCGTCGACCACCTGATCGCGGAAGGCGGCCGTGTCGAGTTCGCTGCGCGCTGTGCCGACCAGCCGCAGCGTGGCATCGAGCAGCTTGTCGTGATGCAGCCCGTACAGCGACGGCCACAGCATCCGGCGCGCGAGGTCGCCGGTCGCGCCGAACATCAGCAATGTCGAAACCTGGTCCGTCATGCTTGCCGCTTTAGCCTTTGCGCTGGCGGGACGCAGCAGGTCTTCAATCCTGGGCCGGACGTCGTGCAAAGAAGCCGAAACCCGCGATGATCGCGTAACAGATGGCCGGAAGGATAAGCGCGAAGGCGAGGCTGCTGGCATCGGCCAGCGCGCCGTAAAGCGCCGGGATGATCGCGCCGCCGGCGATGGCGACGTTGATAATGCCCGATCCGTCCGCCGCCCGCGGCCCTAGCCGTTCGCAGGCGAGGCTGAAGATGGTCGGGAACATGATCGAGTTCATCAGGCCGACCGCGAGCAGCGAATAGCCCGACACCGTGCCGGTAGTGTTGGCCGAGATCGCGATCAGCACGATGGCGCCGATGGCGTTGAACGCCAGCACCATGCCCGGGCTGACCATGCGCAGCACCGCCGAGCCGATGAACCGGCCGATCAGCGCGCCGCCCCAGTAGAGCGAGATCAACTTGCCGGCGCTTTGTTCGGGCAGGGCCATTACGTCGGGCTGCATCAGGTAGCTGACGATGAAGCTGCCAATGGCGACTTCGGCACCGACGTACAGGAAGATGCAGGCCGCGCCGTAGCCGAAGCGGGCGCGCTTGAGCAGCGCCAGGCCTTCGGCCAGGCTGGTGGGATCGTGGCGTTCGCCCTTAAGCCGGTTGCGGAACAGCCAGACGGCCCCCGCGACCACCGCGAGCGCGATGGCGAGACCAAGATAGCCCTGGACGATGGCCTGCGTTTCGGCAGTGCGGTACGCGTCCAGTTCCGCGCCCGACAGCTGGTCGGCGGTGACCGTGGCCAGGCTGCCGAGGATGAGGATCGCGCCGAAATAAGGGAAGACGGTCGTGCCCAGGGAGTTGAACGCCTGTGCGAAGGTCAGCCGGCTATGCGTCGTTTTCTGCGGACCGAGCAGGCTGATCAGCGGATTGGCGACGATCTGCACCAGCACCACGCCGGTGGCGAGGATGAAGTAAGCGAACAGGAAGACGGCGAAGGTCGCCGTCTGGCTGGCTGGGATGAACAGCAGACAGCCGGCCATCATGGTCAGCAAGCCGGCGACAGCCCCGCGCATGTAGCCGATCTTCTTGACCAGCCGGGCGCCCGGGATGCCGACGACGGCATAAGCGATGAAGAAGCAGAACTGGACCAGGCTGGCTTCGAAATAGCTGAGGGTGAACAGCTCTTTCAGCTTGGGAATGATGACGTCGTTCAGGCTGGTGATGCCACCGAAGATGAAGAACAGCGCGAAGACGAAATAGTTGAGGCCCGGCGCATCGATCGCCTGCCCTTCCTTTTCGATCGGGTTCGGATCGGTGCTCGTCGCGACGTCAGGTGCCAAGGCCATGCTTCACTCCTCCCAAGCCGGACCGTTCAAAACGGTCCGGTACACGTGTCCTGCGCCGAAGTCGGCACGATACGCAGCGTCTGCAGTTCCAGCACGAACGGTCCGTTACTGCGAATCGTCAGCCGCGGGAACTTGCCGGTCGCGAAGCATTTGAGCGGAACTTGCGACGTTCGCCAACCCTTGCCGGCAGCCAGAGCGAAGGTCGACTGCAGGTCGACCTTTTCGCACCCGTCGCAATAGGCCGAGAGGACGACCGGAGCAGTCGGCGCATTGTCGACCTTGTAGCGCATTTCGAGCGCCGAGCCGGCCGGCAGGTCGCGCGGTTCGACCTTGAAGTGCAGGTCCATCGGCCCGGTCCAGCTGATGCGCCGGGCGTCCTCCTGCGTTTCGATATCGAACGGCGTGACGTTGAGGTTGGTCGCCGCGCCCGCGAGGTCGACGAGGTTGGTGTCGCCGCCGGTAGCGAACACGCCTTGGCGCAATCCGCGGTCGAACAGCACGTAACCCGGCTCGTCGCTGACCTTGGACAAGGCGCATTCGGTGTTGAGCGCGGGCACCGCCGGCGCCTGTGCATAGGTGCCGCCAAAGCCCAGCGGGAACAGCGTCGCCGCGCCCGGCTCGCAGCCCGCAGGCCAGGCGAAGGACAGGGTGCCGGAGAACTCGCGCGCTGGCCGGCCGTTGCGGCGGGACACGAGGACATCGGCAATGCCCGCGCCCTGCGACCCCGGCCACCAGGCGGCGACGAACGCATCCGACGCGGCCAGTTCCGGCCCGACGAACATCGGCCGTCCCGACAGGAATACCGACACGACCGGAATGCCGGCCGCCTTCAGCTTGGCGATCGTCGCCAGCCCTTCGCCGGTATAATCGAGGTTGGGACGGTCGCCCTGGAATTCGGCGTAGGGCTCTTCGCCGAAGACGACGACCGCGACGTCGGGCTTGGCGCGGTAGCTGCCGTCCGCCGACATCGCGGCGGTCCCGCCTGCTTCGCGCACCGCAGCGACAATACCGCCGCCAACCGTCTGCCCGTTGGGGAAGTCGGCCTTGGTCACGTCGCTGCCTTGCCAGCTGATCGTCCAGCCGCCGGATTGCATCGCCATGCTGTCGGCGCCCGGCCCGGTGACCAGCACCCGCGCACCGGCGCGGATCGGCAGAGCCGAGTCCTGATTCTTCAGTAGCACCAGCGATTTGGCGGCCGCTTCGCGTGCCAGCGCGAGATGCGCTGGAGCGCCAAGGTTCGCCGCGTTGGTTCGAACCACCGGCTGCGCGTCCATCAGCCCAAGCTTGTACTTGACCCGGATCACGCGCCGCGCCGCTTCTTCCAGGCGAGCCATCGGGATGGTCCCGTCGCGCACATGGGCGAGCGTCGAATCGAACAGGCCCTTCCAGCTGTCGGGCGCCATGTAGAGGTCGAGCCCGGCAAGCAGCGCCTGCGGGCAATCGGTGGTGGTGCAGCCCGGGATCTGCCCGTGACCGTTCCAGTCGCCGACGGTCAGCCCTTCGAAGCCGAGCGGCCCGCGCAGCACGTCGGTCAGCAAGCTTTTGTTGCCGTGATGCTTGACGCCCTGCCAGCTGGAAAAGCTAACCATGACCGTCAGCACGCCGGCGTCGATCGCCGGCTTGTACCCCGCGGCGTGGATGCGCACGAGTTCGGCTTCCGAGCCCTTGGCATCGCCCTGGTCCTTGCCATCGGCGGTCCCGCCGTCGGCCAGGAAATGCTTGGCCGTCGCGGCGACCTTGTCGACGGCCAGCGCCTGGCCGGAAATCAGCTTGCCCTGCAACCCTTCGACCATCGCCGTGCTGTAGGCGGCGACGAGGGCCGGGTCGGACGAATAGCCTTCATAGGCGCGGCCCCAGCGCACGTCCTGCGGCACGGCCAGCGTCGGCGCGAAAGTCCACGGAATGCCGGTCGCCCCGATTTCGAGCGCGGTGACTTCGCCGATGCGCCGCAACAGGTCCGTGTCGTGCGTCGCGCCAAGCCCGACGTTGTGCGGGAAGACGGTTGCGCTGGGGACGTTGGCATGGCCGTGGACGGCGTCGATCCCGAACAGCACCGGCACGCCCGCGCCGGCACTGCGCGACGCGGCGTCGAACGCCGCAGCCAGCTTCGCCCAGTCCGCGCCGCTGGCCCGTTCGTTGCCGTAGGGCCCGCTGTTGCCGCCGGCGAGGATCGACCCGACCGGATAAGCGGCGAGGTCGGACGGATTGATGGTGCTGATATCGCCCTGGATGACCTGGCCGACCTTTTGCTCGACCGTCATGCGCTGGAGAAGCGCGGTAATCTTGGCTTCGGTCGCGGCATCGGTAATCGCGGCCGGGCTTTTGGCGATCGGCCATGCGGCGGGGTTGGCGACACCGGCCTGGGTCGGTGCAGGCGCCGCGGCTTCGACCGGCGCGGGGGCGTCGACCGGCGCGGGGACCACGGCGACCGGCGGCGGGGCCGTCGTGCTGCATCCCGCGGTTGCCAGGAGCAGCGCCAGCGCCGCGCTCTTACCTATGGACATGTTCCTCCCCCAGAATTGTGAACGTTCCCATCGAACGCTCGCACGGGCCTTGCGACAGGTCAAGGAAGCCCCGCTCGATTTGATCGGTCAGGCCGCTTCCGCTTCATTCGCGCCGCAATAATTGGCGACATAATCCTCGTGGTTCGGAAGGCTTGCGACGGTCCGCTCGACGTTGCCGGAAATGCGGCCCAGCAACGTGTCCATCTCCTGGTCGGTCAGCTTTTCCGTCACCGGGTGGAAGGAGCGCGGCATGATGCCCTGCCCCATCATCACCTGCACCCAGCTGTTCTCGACGAACAATTCCTCGCGCTTGCGGAAGACCCGGCCGGTTTCGCGGAACAGGTCGATCTTGTGCTGCAGGCTGTCGGGAATTTCCATCAGCGCGCACTGCCGCCAGAACGCGCTGTCGCGGCGTTCGGTCGCCTTGTAATGCAGGATCAGGAAGTCGCGGATCTGCAGCATGTCGGTCATCTGCTGATCGTTGAACTCGGCAATGTCGCGTTCCGAAATCTCGCGAAGCGGAAGCATCTGGATCAGCCGCAGCACGGCGCGCTGGATAAGATGGATGCTGGTCGATTCAAGTGGCTCCATGAACCCAGACGACAGGCCGACGGCAATGCAATTTCCAAGCCATTGGCTGCGCCGCGCACCGGTCCTGAATTTCAGGAAGCTGGGCTCGGTCAGGGTTTCGCCCTCGATATTGCCGAGCAGCCGTTCGAGCGCCGCGTCGCGGTCGAGATACTGGCTGGCATAGACGATGCCGTTGCCGGTGCGATGCTGCAGCGGGATGCGCCATTGCCAGCCCGCGTCATGCGCCATCGCCCGCGTGTACGGCACCGGCGGGCCGACCGATTTGGTCTGGATCGCGATCGCCGAATCGCACGGCAGGTAATGCGTCCAGTCGTCATAGCCCGCGTGCAGCGCGCCTTCGATCAACAGCGCCCGGAAACCGGTGCAATCGACGAACAGATCGCCGTCGATCACGGTGCCCGATTCCAGCACGATCGACCGGATATTGCCGCTGTCGCCGTCGCGCTCGACGCGCTGGATCTTGCCTTCGACCCGCTTGGCGCCCTCGCGCTCCGCAAGCTCGCGCAGGAACTTCGCGTACAGGCTGGAATCCAGCTGGAACGCGTAATTCATCTTGTCATCGGGCAGGTGCGCGAACTTGCGCGCCCGAGCGGCCATCAGCTCCAGGCAATATTTGCCATATTCGTCGGCCTTGCCCATCTCCTGCCCGCGCATCCAGAAATGCCAGAAGCCCGCCGACCAATGGTCGGTCCCGGTAATGCCGAAGCTGTGGAAATAGCTTTCGCCGACGTCCTTCCAATTGTCGAACTGGATGCCGAGCTTGAAGGTCGCCTGCGTGGCCCGCATGAACTCGGCTTCGTTGATGCCGAGCAGGCGGTTGTACAGCACCAGCGGCGGGATCGTGCTTTCGCCGACGCCGACCGTGCCGATGGCATCGGATTCGACCAGCGTGATGTCGAGCACGTGGCCCAGCGTCTTGGCCAAGGCCGCCGCGGTCATCCACCCCGCGGTGCCGCCGCCGGCGACGACCACGCGGCGCAGCCGTTCGCCGCCGCTCACTGGCTCAACGCCCGCAACAGGTGGGCGCGGATGCGCCCGGCGTTTTCAGGCGTCAGCGTGCCATGAATGCCGCGCGCGCCTTCCGGAATGTGGGCGGCGGACCCGTCGGTATCGCCGAAGACATAGAAATCGAACATGGCCTTCAGCACTTCCTTCTGGCTGGGCGGGAGATCGCGGATGGCGAGGATGGCGTGGTTGAGCGCGTCTTCTGGCTTGCCAAGGTACGACGGCGCGTCGCTGAACCAGAAATTCACTAGGATGTTGAACGGCGACAGGCCTTCGACATGGTGCCACCACATGGACGGGATAAAGACCGCGTCGCCCGGCTCCAGCATTGCCACCTGCGCCGTCTCCAGCGCGTCGCGGAACCTCGGGAATTTCTCAAAGTCAGGGGCGTGCAGGTCGACCATGCTGACCGGCCGGCCGGCCGGGGTATTGTCGATCGGCCCCGGGTATAGATTGGCGAACTGGTCGGGCGGGAAGATGGTGAAGCGCCGCCGGCCCACCGCGCACACCGCGACATTGTTGGGCATGTCATTGTGCGCGGCAATACGCGTGCGCGTTCCGATCCAGATGCTCTCGATCGCCTTGCGCTCGCCAAGCGGCAGCGTGTTGGCCTCGCGCAGCCCCTCGAAATAGTCGCCCATGTCGATCGAGCCGAGGTAGATCAGCGGCGCGTCGGGCTTGTCCTCGTTGGCCGAGATGCCGCCGAGGATGGCGTCGAGCGGCCCGTTGGCCATCTGGAAGTTCATGCCCATTTCGGCGTTGTAGAACAGCCGTTCCCCGGCACCGGGCTGGCCGATGTTGACCGGGAATTTGCGGTCGCGCGCGCGGGCCACAAGATAGTCGCGCGCCACCTGCCCGCTGTCGAGACCGGCCCGGACCAACGGCCAGTCGGCGGCGATGCCCCGCATCACGAACGGCCGGTCGGCCTGCTCGATCCGCTGCGCAAGATCGGTCGCCACCACCCCTTCCTCGGCAACTGGCGGTAATCTATCGAAAATGGCGGCGGCTTCAGCCATTGACGCGGCGGCTCTTCCAATCGACCAGCTTGTTGAGGTTGGACAGAGACGCGATGGCCATGAACAGCGGCTCGAGATGGCCGCCCTTGTGCAGCTCGGCGATCTCGCCCGCGCCAAGTTCTGCCAGCCGATCCTCGTTGACCATGTGATAACCGACCATGCGGTGCTTGGCGCCGTCGTTGAGTTCGACGTCGAGCGAGAACGGCTCGAGCAATTCGTAGCGCTCCATCGCCGCGAAGAAATCCGGGCTGTTGCGATGCCCCTCGTCAAGCGCGCCGAGCATCCCGGCAATCCGGTCGAGATACGGGCTGGCAAGGCCGCTGTCGTCGAACAGCCGGGTACCTTCGCCGTCCGTCGACACCCGCGGGCTGTCCAGGTCGATATGGACCTGTCCCGGACCCTCGCCGCCGGCCGGGCGGCCGACCAGGAACGGCTGGATGGCCAGTGCCAGCGGCTTGTAGGTCGCGGACCATTCGCCGTCCGCCAGATAGAGGTTCTCGCCCTCCTCGAACCCCATCAGCGCAAGCGCCGAAAAGGCGCGGCTCTCGGCGTCGCGGCGGAACAGGATGGCGAATTCATTCTGCAGCCGGCGGAATTCGTCCGGCACGGTGAAGCAGGCCATGACTCCGTCGCCAAGCTCGGCCGACGAGTCCGTTTTGACGCGCAGGTCGCGATGCTCTTCCTTGGTGACGACGGCGTGATTGGTCATGCGGCGCTTTGCCTTTGCGGATCGGGTTGGGACGCACCGGCCAGCGCGTCGAAATAGGTACGGTTGGTGGGCAAGGCCGCGGCCAGCGCCCGCGCCTTCTGGTGAACCTGCCGAAGCTGCGCGGCAAGCGCATCGGGCACTGGCGGAAGTTGCGTGGGAAGCGCGCCGCCCATGCCGTAATAGACATATTGATAGCTTGCGGCCGGGAACATCTCCTCGGCCATCGGCAGGTCGCTGGTCGAAGGCGGCTGGTCGCGCCACAGCTCGATCAGGTCGCCAAGCCGCGCCGGCCACGTCGCCCGGTCGCGATGCTCCTGCCAATATGGCTCGCCTCGGCGGCTGAGCACGTAATGCAGCTTGAGAAATTCGACCACGCGTTGCCAGCGCAGCGTGAACAGCGCGTCGAACCGCTCCGCCAGGAACGGCATGCGCTCCCGGCTGGCGGGGAAGTTCGCTGTCAGCTGCCGGATCGACAGTTCGATCAGGACGATCGCCGATGCTTCGAGCGGCTCGACGAACCCGGCCGACAAGCCGACGGCCAGGCAATTGCCCCGCCAGAAGCTGGCGCGGTGGCCGGTCGGAAAGGCAATCAACCGCGCGGCCGCTGCATCCACGTCGGCACCGGGCACCGCCCGTGCGACATAATCGGCAAGGATGGCGCGGGCCCGCGCCTCGTCGAGATGGCGTGACGAATAAACGCAGCCGATGCCCCGGCGCGACGGCAGCGCGATATCCCACAGCCACCCGGCCTCGTGCGCGGTGCCGATGGTATGCGATGCGATCGGCGAACCGGCATCAACCGGCACTTGCAGCGCTAGCGCGCGGTCGTTGAACAGATTGCCGGAAAGGTCGGTCCAGCCGGCCTTGCAATGCCCTTCGATCAGCAGCGCGCGCAGCCCCGTGCAATCCAGGAACAGGTCTCCCGCGATCCGCCCCCCGCCCGCGGTCCGCAGCGCTTCGATCCAGCCGTCCGCCCCCTCGACCTGCTCGATGCGGTCGGCGACGTGCCGCACGCCAAGCCCCTCGACCGCCCGCTCCCGAAGCGCGCCGGCAAGCTTGGACGCGTCGAGATGGTAGGCATAGTTCACCGCGCCGGCATAGGCGGGCATCCCCCTCTGTCGCGGGGCAAGGTCAGCGTCGCACAGCGCCGGCTGCGGCGACATCGCCGCGGCAAAGTCCGCTTCGCCCGACGCGGCCCATGCAGCGGCCAGCTCGGCTGGGTCCGGCCAGGCGGGCGGCGGAGTGAACGGGTGGTGATAGGAATCGCCGGGCGCGCCGGTGGTCCAGCCGTCGAAGCGCGAACCCTGTTTGAACGCGCCGTCGCAGCGCCGCAGGAAATGCGCCTCGTCGAGGCCGATCGCGGCAAGCGTCTCGCGCATCGTCGGCCAGGTGCCTTCGCCCACCCCGATGGTCGGGATGTCGGGCGCCTCAATCAGCGTGATGGCGAGCCCGCGGCCCGTCTTCGCCGACCACGACGCAAGCAGGCAGGCGGACAGCCAGCCGGCGGTCCCGCCGCCGGCGATGACGATCCGCTTGACCGGCGCTGTCATGCCTTTGCCTCGTGCCTCTCCGTTATCGGCCCGCGGCCAGAGCGACGACCGCGAACGGTCGCCACTCTGGCACGGGAGAGAGGGGAGTTAAACCTTAGCCGCGTTCCGGCGCAGGCGGCGGCGGCGGTGGCGGTGGCGGCGGTGCCGCACACACTTCCGTCGCCAGGATCACCGTGCCGTCGGGGCAGGTCTGCGTTGCCGGGGCCGCGGGCGGCGGCGGCGGCGGGATATATGCCGGCGGCGGCGGTGCGGCATTGCCACCGAAGGTCATGCGCAGGCCCAGTGCGTAGCGCGAGTAACCAGGTGCCGCGAAGAACACCGTCTGGTCGTTGCGCATGTGGCCGCGGCGGTCTTCGTTGGTCACGTTGATGCCTTCGAAGAACGCGGTCAGCCCCCGGCGGAACTCGTAGCTCGCGCTGACGTCCCACTGGCCGTACGGATCGATGTAGAACGGATCGAGGCCGTATCCGGACAGGAAGCCGTCGCGCCAGTTGTACGCGACGCGGGCCTGGATGCCGTTCTTGTCGTAGAACAGCACCGCGTTGGCACTGTCGCTAACACCCGTGATCGCGAACTGCGTGGTCGTGTAGGGCAGCGCGTTGTTGTACTTCGTGTTGCTGTTCACGATCGTGTAGTTGAGGATCGCGCCGAAACCGGTGTTCCAGAAGCTGTGCTGAAGCGCGAACTCGAAGCCGTGGATCTTGGCTTTCTGATCGCTGTTGGCCGGCTGCTGGTAAATGAACGGAACCAGCGGATCGTTTGGCGTTGCAAGAATACCGATCGGTTCGCCTGCGGCATTGCGCAGGATAAGTTCCGGATTGTTCGCAGCGACATATTCGACGATCGAGTCGATTTCTGGCGTCGGATTGTCCGTGCTGTCGAATAACGGTGCGTTGTCCCCGAGCGCGGCCTGCGCAGCGAGAACTGCTGCACCTTCCGCCGGATTACGCAGGTCGAACAACGGCGTGATCGTCGTCGTCTGGCCGATAAAGTTGCTGACCGTCTTGTGGAAAAAACCAGCCGACGCATAGCTTTCCCGGCCGTAATACCATTCGGCCGACAAATCCCAGTTCTTCGACTTGTACGGAAGCAGTCCGGGGTTGCCGCTGCTCGCCGTGCTGCCGCCGTTCGGACGCAGCGGCGGGGAGACGGTGATGCCGCCCTGCAAGCTGGCGTAGTCCGGCCGGGTGATGGTGTGGCTGTAGGCGCCGCGCACCTTCACGTTGCGGATCGGTTCGATGTCGAAATCGATCGCCGGCAGCCAGTTCTTGTAGCTGCCCTTGAGCGTGGTGAAATCGGCCTGCCCGCTATCAAGGATGCCGATTTCATTCTGTGCCGCCCAGAAGGTGTTACCCGGGACGGGCACAAGCGCCGACGAGGTAATGCGCGTTTTTTCATAGCGCAGGCCAAGGCGCAGGTGCGCCGGCGATGCGCCGAGATCGAACGTGTGCGTCGACTGAATGTACGGCGCGATCGTCTTTTCGCGAATGCGCCGGTCGGTGGTGTATTCGGCCAGACAGCCGGTACCGGTCGGCGTACCTGAAACAGGCGCGGTACAAATGCCGAGTTCACCCTGAAGCAGCGCAATCAGCCCTTCGGTGTCGATGTCGAAATAGCTGGGAATGATCGCCGGATCGTTCGACCCGCTCATGCCCGACAGGTTTTCCGGCAGGTTGACCATTTCGTACAGGCTGTCCGGCGTCTCGTCCGCGCTGAGTGTACCGCCCCAGGAGTCGGTCTGCAGGAAGCCGTAGGCCGTGCGCACCTTGTTGTCGGTGCTCGTGACGCCGAAGTCGAGGCTTTCGATGAAGCTCGCGTCGAAGTCATAGTGACCGCGACCCGAAATCTCGTTGATTCGGTCCTTCATGTAAGCGTTGCGGAACGCGTTGCCCGACGGACGGATGTTGCTCGCGGTAATTTCCGAACCCGGATACATGTCGACCGAAATCACCGGCATGTCGGTGGTGAAATCGACAGTCTGCTGCTGCACGCCGAAGATGGCGCTGCCGACGGCAATATTGCTGCCGTACGGCGACGTCGGCTTGCTGACCGCGGTCGAATGGTGCGCGTCGAGTTCCAGCTTCAACCGGCCGAGATCGTATAGCAGGTTGCCGCCGAGCGACTTGTTAATGTTGCGGTTCGCGGCAAGCGCGCCGGTGATCGCAAGATCCTTGCCCGGGCCGAACACTTCCGAATAGAAATTCGGGCCCGCCGCCGGACCGTCGGTCCAGCTGCTCGACGTGGCCGAATGGTTGAACCACACACCGATGCTGTTGGTGCGCGCGTCCAGCGTGTTCTGCGAGAAGGTGTAGTCGATCAACGCGGTGAGCGCGTCGGTCGGCCTGAGCTGCAGCACGGCCTGGCCGTTGATCCGCTCGCGGTCGATGTTGATGAAGTCGTAGGCCGCGTTCTGGGTGACCTGATAGGTCTCGCCCGGACCCGGCCGGTTTTCGACGTTGTTGACGCTGCCGCACCAGTCGTTGGCGTTGATCGGCAGACCGCCCCAGGTACCGTCGGCGCAGCTTTGCGACCCGTCATAGCCTTCGCGCCAGCCGGCGTTGAACTGCGCCAGGTCGGCCTTGCGCCGGGAATAGTTGCCGGACAGCAAAACGCCGACGCGATCGTCGGCGAAAGTGTTGCTGATGATGCCCGAGACTTCCGGCGTAATGTGCGTTCCTTCAAACGCATGATCCATTACGCCCTTGACGGAAATGCTGCCCTGCAGCCCGTCGCGGTCGAGCGGTCGCGGCGTACGGATGTTGATGACCGAGCCGATACCGCCGGTGGGCAACGTGGCCCGGCCGGACTTGTACACTTCGACGGCCGCAATGCCTTCCGAAGCGAGGTTGGCGAAGTCGAAGCTGCGCGACGCCGGCGCGCTGCAGCAATCGCCGAGCGTCGAGGCCGGCATCTGGCGGCCGTTGAGTAGGACGAGGTTGAAGTCCGGACCGAAGCCGCGGACCGTGACCTTGGACCCCTCGCCGTTCGACCGGTCGATCGAGACGCCGGTGATACGCTGCAGCGATTCGGCGAGGTTGGTGTCGGGGAACTTGCCGATGTCTTCGGCCGAAATCGCGTCGACGACACCTTGCGAGTTACGCTTGATGTTCATCGCATCGCGCAGCGAGCGGCGGATGCCGGTGACGACGATCGCCTCGTCCGCGGTAACCGGCGGAACGGCGTCGGCTTCGGCCTCATTCTGAGTCGAACCCGCTTCGCCAGCGGTGGCTTGCGGCGCAGCATCCTGCGCGAACGCAGTTTGCGGCAAAGCACAAATAGCCAGCGTCGAAGCGCCGAGCATCAGATGTGACAGGAACGGTCGAATTGGTGTGGACACGTTCACACACTCCCCCCTCAAAAAATCGTGTGAACGTTCACAATCTTTGATTAGGTAAGGGGTGTCAACCCGAATTGTGACGGGCATGCTGCACCTGTTCGGGAAGTGTAACCGGCGCGCAACTAAAGCGCCGGCGATGCTATCCCCGGCGCGCGGTATTTGCCATTGAAACGCGAGTCAGGAGGGTAGGAATTTGGCAGCACGCGCGATCACGATCGAAGATGTCGCACGCATGTCGGGCGTGTCGCGCCAGACGGTGTCGCGAGTCCTCAACGACCATCCCAATGTGCGCGACGAAGTGCGCGAACGCGTGCGCAGCGCGATCAGTAGCCTGGGTTATGCGCCGAACCTTGCTGCACGCCGCATGGGCGGAGCGAAGTCCTACCTGATCATGGCGATCAACGACCGCCAGCGGACGCTTGAGAATTGGGAGGCGGAACGCGGCAACGACTGGGTCGACCAGATGCTGCGCGGCGGCATGCTGGCGTGCGAAGCGAACGGTTATCACATGCTGTTCGAACTAATCGATACGGACGAGCGCGCCGTCACGCGACTGTCGGAAATCCTGTCGAGCCTGCGCCCCGACGGCATCGTCCTAACTCCGCCGCACAGTGAAAATTCGGACCTTTGGGAATTGCTGGAAAGCCGCAACTGTCCGTTCGTCGTGCTGAACACGCCGGTGCACGACGACATGCTGCAGGCCGGCATGGACGAACGCGCCGCCGCGGTCAGCGCGACCCGGCACCTGACCGACCTGGGGCATCGGCGCATCGCTTTCCTGTCCGGCCGCCGCGACTATGGGAATACCAGCCTCCGCGTCGACGGCTTCCTCAGCGAAGTCGAACGCGTCGGCGGTGAAACGCTGGTCGAACTGGCCGACTTCAGTTTCGACACGGCGGCCCGGGTCACCACCGAATGGCTCGAATCCGGCGCACCGCCGTCCGCGATCATCGCGGAAAACGACGAGATGGCATTCGCCGTGCTGCACGTCGCCAACCTGCTCGACATCAAGGTGCCGGAGCAATTGTCGGTAATGAGTTTCGAAGACACGCCGGGCGTTCGCTTCAGCGTCCCGCCGCTAACCGCGATCCGTCAGCCGACTGCGGCGATCGTCGCCTGCGCGTGCGACATGCTGATGACCGTGGCCGAGGGCAAGACCGTCGAACCCCACCATGTCCTGCCGTTCGAACTGATCGTCCGCGATTCCACCGCGCGATACGCAGCCGCTTGACCGACCGTGCCATCGGGCCCCGCTACATCGCCGCTTCGTTCGGCGCGCATTGCGCGTTCCTGCCGCTACTGACGTTTGTCGTTCCCGTCAGGGTCGAGGCCCTGTCCGACGAGCCGGTCTACCTGCTCAGCCTGCTGCTCATCATCGGCGCGCTTACCGCGAGCATTGCTAATATCGCGGCAGGCTATGCATCTGATACGCTGATGGCCCGCCGCGGCAGCCGGAGGGGGATGGCCACGGTTGGCCTTGCCGCGACCGCAGCGGCGCTGGTCGCCTTTGCGTTCGCGCAATCCTTCGCGCAGCTCGTCGCCGCGCTGATTGTCTTTCAGCTCGCCTTCAACGCGATGTTCGCGCCGCTGATCGCGGTCCTGGCCGACCATGTCCCCGATAATCGCAAGGGGGTGACCGCGGCATGGCTCAACTTCGCGCTGCCGGCCGGAACGGTCGCGACCGCTGCGGCGGCGGCGGCGGCCCCATTGCTCGGCGACCTGTTGATGCCTGCAATCGCGGCGACGGTAAGCGCCTTGATCCTGCCGTTCCTGTTCGCTTGGCCGGCACCGCTTCAGCCTGCAACCGCAGCGGCGGAAGAAGAGCCGATGGCGCAACCGCCGCTGCGCCGGGACTTTCTTTTCGCGTGGATCGCACGGCTGTGCATCCAGTTCGGCGCGGTGATCGTCCTGTCCTATCTCTACCTTTATATCGGCGAATTCGGGGCGGGTGCGGCGGCGGCGCGGCCGATGCTGGCCAAGCTCAGCCTTTACGCCAGCCCGTTTGCCCTTGCCGCCTGCCTGTACCTCGCGCGTCGCTCGGACCTTGTCGGCAAGCGCAAGGCGATACTGACGGTGACGAGCCTGGCGATCGCAGCCGCCCTGTTGCTGCTGGTCTTGGCCAAGGTGTGGATCGCCGCGCTCGCGGGCTACACCATTTTCCTTGCCGGGCTGACCGTGTTCCTGGCGCTTGACTCCGCGCTGGTGGCGGAATTGCTGCGCGGCACCGACAAGCGTGGCGGAGCGCTGGGATGGATGAATCTGACCAACACGCTACCCTCCATCGCCGCGCCGACCCTGACCATCGGCCTTTCGGTGACCGCGCCGGATCCCGACATCATCAGGCTGGCCTTGATGGTCGCCGGTGCGCTGGCGCTCGTCAGTGCGGTCTGCGTGAGCCGGATTGCTTCGGTTCGCTAGGCACGCGCAAGACCGCCGGCCGCCGTCGAAGACGCCCTCACAGACACCTGGAGTCCGTAACGCAGGATCGCCGCCGCCCCGGGGGACGACGGCGATTTTGTTGCACGCTTGCGCGCGCCTGGGTCAGTTCAAATCAGGTGGCGATCAGAACTGGTAGCCGACGCCGGCATTCGCACCGACGTTCGAGCCGCTGTCATACGTGATGCCGACCTTGACTACGGTGGTTCCATTAGGGACCCGGTACGAACCGCCGGCGGCGACCGCACTGCGCCCGCGATAGGTGCCGACGCCCACGGCGACCAGGCTGCGGCCCGGATCCATGACCTGCGGAAGACCGGCGGCGGCCAGCGCCGCGGCCGAGCCGCTGCGCGCGTCGCGACGGAAGTCGCCCAGCTGGAACGACAGGTTGTCGAGCTGCGACGACAGCGCGAGGTCACCGGCAGCGCGCGTTGCTGCTTCTGACGCGATGCTGTTGGTCAGCGTCGTGTCGGCGGCCATGCGCGCGGCGCTTTCGTCGGCGATGGCGTTGTTGATCACCGTGTTGTTGTTGTTGAGCTGGCTGACATTCACCGCGTCGGTGGCATTGATGCCGGCCGCAACATTGACGATCCGTCGTTCGCCACCAACCGTGCCGACCGAAACCGTATTGTCCTGGTTCGCAACCGACCCGTAACCAAGGGCGACGCTGTTATCGCCATTGGCGGCTGAATCGCGGCCAATCGCTGTTGACGTGTTGCCAGAAGCGGAAGCGCTATTGCCGACCGCGGTCGACGAATCGCCCGAAGCGTCGGCGGCCCAGCCGAGGGCCGTCGACCCGACGCCGGTGGCGGTGGCCGTCGATCCCAGAGCGACCGAATGCGTACCGCTGGCGACCGAATCTTCGCCAACCGCAAGCGACTGAAGCCCGGTCGAAACGGCATTGTTGCCGACAGCGATATTGCCGTCGAGCGTGGCCGTTGCGCCCGAACCGACCGCGACGGAGCCGGCGCCCTGCGCAACCGAGTTGATGCCATTGGCGACGCTGTTGTCGCCGGACGCGGTGGCAAAACGGCCGACCGCAGTCGAACCAAGGCCGGTCGCGGCGGCGCTGTTGCCGACAGACGTAGCCGATTCGCCGGACGAGACGGCGGCCCAGCCCAATGCGGTCGAGCCCAGCCCGGTGGCGGCGGCCGTCGATCCGACGGCAACCGAATGCGTGCCGGTGGCGATGGTGTCTTCGCCCAGCGCCAGCGACTGAATGCCGGTGGCGATCGAACGGTTGCCGATCGCGATATTGCCTTCGAGCGTTGCGCTGCTGGCCGCGCCGACCGCGATCGAGCCTTCGCCGCCTGCCGTCGCGTTGATGCCGTTGGCGACGCTGTTCTCGCCGATTGCAAGCGCGCCCGCGCCGGTTGCGGTCGCGCCGACACCGGTGGCCTGCGCCAATGTGCCGAGTGCCGTGCTATTGTCCTGCGACGCCAAGGCGGCGTTGCCAAGCGCTACCGCGAACAGGCCAAGCGCGTCCGCGCCATTGCCGACCGCGGTGCTCGCTACACCCGTTGCCCGTGCACCGTTGCCGACCGCCGTCGCATAATCGTTGGCGCGCGAATTGGAGCCGCATTCGGTGCCACCAATGCCCGCGTTATTGCATTCGGGAGTGGGGTCGGCCCACGCGGGAGCAACCGAACAGGCCGCGATTGCGCATGCGATTACAGATCCGGTCTTCAACAGTGACAGTCGATTCATGGCTAGTCCTTCGGATAATTTGCCCAAACGGATCGCGACCAGTGGACACCGACTGCGACCGGGCCGCGCGGATCGAATAATTTCGCTCCGCCGACGCGTAACCACCTCGCGGCAGCAGCTATCCGATTAATTTCGCCTTAGATTCCTAAAAACAACAAATGTGAATTATCCGCTCAAAGCATCATTTAAAGCTGTGATTCTCGTGGGCATCCGTGCTGCGAAGCCAGTGCTTCTGCGCCGTCCTTTGGCGCGTTTAAGGAGAATCCAAGATGCGTCGTTCGGCATATGTACATATTAGCGCGGGCGTCGCCCTGCTTCTTACGTCAGTTTCTCCAGCGTTCGCCTCGAGCCACCGTGAAGCCCCCAACATCACCAAGACGCCAAAAGTCGACAATACCGACGTCTATGCCTTCCGCAGTTACGAGCCGGGCCGCGGCGCATTCATTACTTTGATTGCCAATTTCCAGCCCGGCGAAGGCCCCGGCGATGGTCCGAATTATTATACGATGGATCCCGACGCTTTGTACGAAATCATGATCGACAATAATGGCGACGCCAAGGAAGACCTGACATACCAGTTCAAGTTCATCAATCGACTGAAGAACGGCCAGGGCATTACGCTCGACGCCGGCGGCAAGCGTCTTCCAATCGCCGTCCGCCAGCTTGGCAAGATCACCATGCCGAACGATTCCGCTATCGGTGAGAACGAAATCTACACCGTCAAGCAGGTGAGGGGCGATCGCCGGTCCGGCGAAGCCAGCACGGTGACCAATACCGACATCGGCGGCCAGTTGTTCGTCAAGCCGTTCGACAATGCCGGCAACAAGACCTTCCCCAACTATCCGAACTACGCCGACCGGCACATCTATTCCGCCTCGGTCCCCGGATGTTCGAGCCCGGCCCGGATCTTCGTCGGCCAGCGCGAGGAGCAGTTCGCGGTCAACCTCGGCCCGATCTTCGACCAGGTGAACTTCGTCCCGATCGAAGGCGACAACGACCCCGTTTATGGCAACGGCCAGCCGTTCCCGGGCGGGATCACGCAGAGCGACAATAACCAGGAGCTGATCAACAAGCGCAACGTCACCAGCATTGCCATCGAACTGCCGATCGCTTGCGTGACCGGCACGGGCAATGGCGTGATCGGCGTGTGGAGCTCGGCCAGCCTGCCGCAGTCGCGACTGCTCCGGCCGAACCCGACCTACGAGCGTCCGGACACCACCGGTGGATCGTTCGTCCAGGTTTCGCGCCTTGGCATGCCGCTGGTGAACGAGGTCGTCATCGGTCTTCCGCAGAAGGACCTGTTCAACGCGGCCGAGCCGACGCAGGATGCCGTGCTGGCCGATTACGTCACCAATCCGACCTATCCGGAATATCTGAACATACTCTTCCGTGACGCCGTCAACGCGACCCTCGGAACGAGTTTTCGGACGCTTGCGCCAACCAACTTCCCGCGCAACGACCTGGTCGCGACGTTCCTCACCGGGCTTGCTTCGCTCAACCAGCTGTCGACCGTCACGGCGTCCGAAATGCTGCGCCTCAACACCGGCGTGACTCCGACGCCGATCGGCCGTCAGCGGACGCTTGGCGTGGTGGCCGACGATCTCGCCGGCTTCCCCAACGGTCGCCGCCCAGGTGACGATGTCGTCGACATCGTGCTGCGGGTTGCGATGGGCCGCCTGTGTTATCCCGTTCCGATCAACGGAACGCCGACCCAGCTGGGCCTGTGCCAGCCGTCCGATGCACCGACCGGCCAGGTCGCCTACACCGACGGCGCGCCGAGCAACTCCAACTACGTGATGAACCGGTTCCCGTACCTGAACCCGCCGCTTCGCGGAGCGCCGCGGCCGCAGAATCAGCCGTAAGCGGAGGTCAAGGTTCTGAGTAAGACTTGCTTGGGCATCGCGATGCTCGCCGCCTTCCTCGCGGGATGCGGACGGCAAAACCAGACTGACGACAGTACCAACGATCCTCTTGCCGCGAGCAGTTCGCGGCAGGAGGATCGGTTCGGTGAGGGGTTCGGAACGGCCTATCGCGCCGAGCCGAATTCAGAGCCGCGCAACGTATCGGACGCTGACGTCACGCCCCTTTCAACGACGACGGACCCGATCGACATTGAGTGACGAAAATGACCGTAGGGTCACTTGCCTAGAAATGCCTTCCACGCCGCCTCACGGCGGCGTTGCTGCGAGCGCCGTTACGCGAACTTCGCCGCTATCGGCGGCTTTGCCCGTAGCCCCAGGTAAGGCTCGAGAAGGTGGTATCGAAGTCGGCATCGGCATCGCCCTTGACCGGCTCACTCCAGATCACGTTGAGCAGCCAAGTTCCGACCGTGGGGACACGAAAGCTTGCCCGGCCCTGCTTGTCAGTGACGATGGTCTTCACCGGCTTCGCGTCGAATTCCAGGTTGGTCAGCTTGACCGTCGCGTTCGCCAGCCGCTTGCCTCGGTAAAGAACGTGCACCGGAAGATTGCGGTCGGCACCCAGCGTGTACGGATTGCGCTCCGGGACAATTTCCAGCTTCAGTCCGACCGGACGCGTTGCAAGCGCGCTGTTCGCCGCAGTCTGCGGCCCGACCTGGACCAGCGTTTTGCCGCGGCGGCTATAACGTTCGACGCCCGCGCGGTTGGTCGTGCCGTTGCGCGCCCGATCCGCGATGACCAGCGCAAGCCCTTCGGTCTTGGCATAATCGTTGAAGCGGATCGCCGGCAGGTTCGATTCGAAATGCTTGCTTTGCAGCGCGACGACATGCAGCCCCGGAGTCGGAAATCTGACCGTCAGGTCGGCCGCCTCGTCGGTACGCACGTCGGCCAGCAAGCTGCGCTTGGACCGCACCATCAAATCTTCGATGAGCACCAGGAATTCGGCGCCCTCCCATCGTTGCCGCGCGTCGCCGTGCCCGATCTGGAAAGTCATCGGAACGGCATCGCCGACGCCGGCCTGAAACCGTTGCGGCTGGATCCACAGATCATGCGCCCACACAGGGCTTGCAACGGCCGCGGCAAGCAAACCCAAAAAACGCAATTTCATGTAGAATTCCAATGCAGTAAGACAGGCCAAGTGCTTGCGGAAGATGGCGCCCGTGCGCAAGCTTAATTTCCGCCGACGCGCCCATTTGCGGACCTATTCGCGCGGCGCCGCGCTGACCGCTGCGGGACTGGCGCTCGCGCTGACCGCCTTCCCCGCGCAAGCCCATGAAGGCACTGGCCTGGCCGGCGGCTTCGCATCCGGTTTCGTGCACCCGCTCAAGGGCCTCGACCATATGCTCGCGATGGTCTCGGTCGGAATCTGGGGCGCCTTTCTTGGCCGGCCCCTGATCTACCTGCTGCCGATGGTTTTCCCCGGCGCCATGGCGTTCGGCGCGGGCGTGGCGATGGCCGGCGTGCAACTGCCTCCGGTCGAACTGGGCATAGCGCTTTCGGTGGTTTTGCTCGGCGCGGCGATCCTGCTCGCGGCGCGGCTGCCAGTGGCCGTCGCCTGCGCCATCGTCGGACTGTTCGCGCTGTTTCACGGCTATTCGCACGGCGCCGAGCTACCGTCCGCCGCGGACCCCGTTGGCTACAGCGCGGGATTCGTGCTGAGCACCGGTTTGCTGCACGTCGCGGGAATCGGGCTTGGTGTGTTCAAGGCATGGCCGGCCGGAGTCACCGCGCTGCGCGCAGCCGGTGGCGTGATCGCCGCTTTCGGCATCTGGTTTCTTTATGGCGCGATGGTCGCATGAACAGCGGCATCCTGCCCTTCCTGCTGCTGAGCGCGACGCTCGGCCTGGTGCTCTCCTTCGCCCCTGCGCGGTGGGCAGCGATCGGCGGATTGACGAGTGCCGTGACCGCTCTTGCCGTTTACGCACTTGCTCCGCTGCAGGACGCGTCGCCGGCCTTCATGCAGGCGGTCTTCCTGTGCCTGTGGGCATCGATCATCGTGACCGGCGTCATTGCCTACCTGCCACTTGCCAGATCGCCGCGCTGGGTGGTTCCGGCGGCGCTGAACGCAGGGGTCTGGACCGGGGCCTGCGCGGCGCTGACGGCGTCCCTTGGCGGGCTTGTGGTCGGCCTGCTTCCTATTCTGTTGGTGATCCCCGGAACTTGGTTTACACGGAGGAAATTTTGTATTGTTATCAAGGTCGTCGTCAGCTGGATGATCGCGATCGCCGCGCTCTCGACCTTCGTCTCCCTGATACCCACGCCTGGGTACGAACCGGATCACATGGAATGATGCTCAAGACATTCCTTTGCGCCTTTTTGCCGGTTCTGGTCCTGCCAGTCGCGGCGCAGGCGCAAGTCATCGAAATCGATTCGTCGGGCGAGGCCACGACGTTCGACCAACCCACCGTGTTCACCGCGGAAACGCCAGCCCCGATCGTCGTCGAAGAGCGTCGCGCGGCTTCCGGCGCGGCGCCGCATCTGCTGCTCGCCGAAGCGGCCCGCGCGCACGGCCTCGACCAGCATTTGCTCGAATCCGTCGCCTGGCAGGAATCGCGCGGGCGGGTCGATGCGGTCAGCGTGAAGGGCGCGCGCGGCGTGATGCAATTGATGCCGGGAACGGCCGCACAGCTTGGCGTGCGGATTGACGACCCGGCCGACAACATCCGCGGCGGCGCGAAATACCTTCGCCAGCAGCTCGACCGCTTCGGCAGCGTTCCGCTGGCGCTTGCCGCGTATAACGCCGGTCCCGGCGCGGTCCTCCGCTATGGCGGCATCCCGCCCTATGCTGAGACCCGCGACTACGTTTCGAAGATCATGAAGCGCTGGGGTTCGGCGTTTTCAAAAGCCGCCGTCCAGCAACCCGTGAAAGAGGTGCAGCAACCATGACCCTTCGTCGTTGGGCGCTCGCCCTCCTTGTCCTGTCCGCCCCGGCCAGTGCGCAATATGCGGCCCCTGACCCGGCCGGATCGGGGCCGATCGTCGGCGCCGTCAACTGGCTGCAGGGCACGTTGCTGGGCAACGTCGCGACCGCCGTCGCGGTCATCGCGGTCGCCGCTATCGGCTTCATGATGCTGACCGGTCGGATCAACTGGAAATATGGGGCCACGGTCGTGCTCGGCCTGTTCGTGCTGTTCGGCGCGGCCTCGATTGTCGGCGGAATCCGGTCAGTGGCCGGCGGCTAGGATGGCCAGCGACCGCTTGTTCAGGGCCCTGGCCCGGCCGCAGATGGTGGCCGGGGTTACCTATCCGTTTTTTGTCCTGAACGGCATTCTGGCGGCGGAATTCTTCCTCATCTTCAAAAGCCTGTTCGCGCTCCTCCCGGCGCTGCTGGTCTATGCGCTGGGCTATGCCGCGCATTTGCGCGACCCGCACATCATGTCGTTGTGGATGACCCGCCTGCGGCGCGTTCCGCGCGTCCCCAACCGCAGCTTGTGGGGCGCCAATGTCTATCGCCCGTGATCGCGCCGCGCGCCGCGAAAAGGCGGTTGGCGACCATTTGCCATATCTGGCGCAGGTCGACGACCACACGATCGTCACGCGCGATGGCCTGGCGATGCAGGTCATCCGGCTCGACGGCCTGCCGTTCGAAACGATCGATGCCGTCCAGCTGGAAGCGCGCAAGGCGGCGCGCGATGCGATGCTTCAAGCCGTCGCCTCGGCCCGGTTCGCGCTTGTTCATCATGTCGTCCGCCGGGTCGTCACGCCGGAGCTTGAGGGGGAGTTTCCGGATCCGTTCAGCGAAGCGCTCGACAAGGCCTGGCACGACCGGCTCGCGACGCGGCGGCTGTACGTCAACGACCTCTACCTGACGCTGGTCGTCCGGCCCCTCGCCGGCCGGGCCAAGGCGGCGGACAAGCTGTTGCAGCTTTTCACCGGTGAACAGGCCGCCGCCAAGACCGACCGCAGCGCGGACCTGCGCGAGCTCAACCGGGCACGCGAGGCATTGATGGCTGCGCTCGACCCCTATGGGCCGACCTTGCTCAGTACCTACGACCTGCCAACCGGGCTGGCGTCGGAGCCGGCCGAGTTTCTTGCCACTTTGCTCAACGGCACCACCACTCCGATGCTGCTGCCGCACGGCGAACTGGCGCAAACGCTGGCGCGGAGGCGGATCAGCTTTGGCGCCGACGCGGTCGAATATGGCCCGGTCGATGGTCAGCCCCCCGAGTTCGCGGCGATCCTGTCGATCAAGGATTATCCGGCCGAAACCGATGCCGGCATGCTCGACGACCTCTATCGGCTGCCGTTCGAAATGGTCGTCACGCAAAGCTTTGCAGTGGTCGACCGCGGCCCGGCGATGGAGCGCATCGACCTGGCCTTGCGGCGCATGCGCTCGGCCGACGACGCGGCGGTCTCGCTGCGCTCCGAATTGTCGCTGGCGAAGGATGAGGTGTCCGCCGGCCGGACCTTGTTCGGCGAGCATCACCTGACCGTACTTCTAAAGGCGCCGACCCTGGTCGATCTCGACGTCATCGTCGGCGAAACGCAGGCCGCCTTGTCCGACGCCGGCTTCGTCGCCGTGCGGGAGGAGCTTGGCCTCGAGGCAGCATTCTGGGCCCAGTTCCCGGGCAACTTTGCCTACATCGCGCGGCGGGCACTTATTTCCTCGGCGAACTTTGCCGGCTTTGCCAGCGCGCACAATTTCCCGGTCGGAACCGCCACCGGCAATTTCTGGGGCGACGCGGTGACCCTGTTCGAAACCACGTCGGCAGGACCGTATTTCTTCAATTTCCACCGTGGCGACCTTGGCAACTTCACGATCATCGGCCCGTCGGGTTCGGGCAAGACGGTCGTGCTGGGTTTCCTGCTCGCGCAGGCCCGCCGCTTTGCGCCGCGGATCGTCTTCTTCGACAAGGATCGCGGCGCGGAAATCTTCCTGCGCGCGATCGGCGGCGCCTACGACACGCTGCGTCCCGGCAATGCGACGCGCCTCAATCCCCTGGCGCTGCCGGATTCGCCGCTCAACCGGCGCTTCCTTGCCGAATGGGTTGCCAAGCTGGCGACCGGCGACGGCCCGCCGCCGACCGTCGAGGAAGCCGGCTGGATCGCCGAGGCCATCGACAGCAGCTATGCCGGTCCGCCGGAGCACCGCCGGCTGCGCTTCCTTGCCGAACTGTTTCGCGGACGCCAGCGCGCGTCGGGCAACGACATCGCGGCCCGCCTTGCGCCGTGGCATTCGGACGGCGAGCATGCCTGGCTGTTCGACAATGCCGCCGACGGGCTCGACCTCGGCGCCGACACCATCGGCTTCGACATGACGGCGATCCTCGATCAGCCCGCGCTGCGCTCGCCGACGATGCTCTACCTGTTTCACCGGGTCGAAGAGCGACTCGACGGCCGGCCTACGCTGATCGTCGTTGATGAAGGCTGGAAGGCGCTCGACGACGAAGTGTTCGTCGCCCGCATCCGCGATTGGGAAAAGACCATCCGTAAGCGCGGGGGAATCGTCGGCTTCGCCACGCAATCGGCATCGGATGCGCTGGAAAGCAAGATCGCCTCGGCGATCGTCGAACAGGCCGGCACCCAGATCTTCATGGCCAATTCGTCGGCACAGGCAAGCGATTACATCGACGGTTTCGGGCTGACCCAGCACGAATACGACTTGGTGCGCACCATTCCGGAAACGGCCCGCGCCTTCCTGGTCAAGCATGGCGCGGACAGCGTCGTCGTCCGGCTCAACCTGGCCTCGGAGCCGGATCTGCTGACCGTCCTTTCGGGGCGCGAGCGCACGGTCCGCTTGCTCGACGACATTCGCACCGAAGTCGGCGATGCGCCCGACCGCTGGCTGCCGCGCCTGCTGGAAGTCGCGTGAAGGGCAGCTTCTGTACGCCAGACGCCGGACTGCGGTTTGCCGAACGGCTGCTGGTCGACACCGATTGCCAGGCGATGGGCATGGTCGAGCGCGGCTACGCGGCGCTGGCCCAACCGGGCGGCACCGTTTCGACGGCGCTTACCGGACTGATGATCATCGCTGTCGCTTTCTTCGGCTATCGACTGCTCCTGGGGCGCGGCATCGTTTTGTCCGATGCAGTGTCGCTGACGGTCAAGCTAGGCGTCGTCCTGCTACTCGCCACCTCGTGGGCAAGCTGGCAGGCGCTGGCCTATGACGGGCTGGCCCGGGCGCCGACGCAGATCGCCGGTGACATGCTGGTGGCGATCGATTCGCCGCCGCCGATCGAAACGCTCGACAACACGCTCGACGGGCTAACCCAGGCCGCGGTCGGCTATCGCAGCCGCGCCGGGATCGCTTCACCGCTGGTCGGCGGGCCGGCAGCCGCGGCCGCCGTGCTCAACCTGTCGGCGATCATCCTGACCCTGTCGACGGTGGGAATCCTCGTCGCCAGCAAGGTCGTGCTCGCGATCCTGCTTGCGATCGCCCCCGCAATGGCGGGTCTTATTCTGTTCAACGGCACGCGCGGCATGGCGCAAGGCTGGCTGGCGGCGATGGCGGTCGCCGCGATCCTGCCTGCATTCGCAATCCTCATCGCCGCGATCCAGTTCGCGATCCTCACTCCCATCCTCGCCCGGTTGTTGGCCGAACAGGGATCGGGCGTGTTCGAAAATGCGTCCGTCATGCCCATTGGCCTGGTCAGCGTCGTGTTCGTCATCGCCTTCCTGTTCGCGATCCGGGCGGCGTCCCAGATCGGCACGGGGCTGCTAGTCGCACGGCGCGCTCGCGAGGCGGTGCCGACGCCAACCGTGATGATCGACCGCGACACCCGCTTCAGCGATCGCGGGGCCGTCGCCGCGCCTGCCTCCGTCATGGCCGTCAGCCGCGCCCTCGAAACCATTGCCCGGCGCGATTCCGCGCCGGCCGCGACCCGGTCGCGCGCCATCGCCGGCGCAAGTGCAAGCCGAACCGCGCGTGACGGCACGCCCGGACGGCCGGCCGCAGCGGCCGAAAGCTTTGCCGGCCGAACCGAATTCAGGCCGCCTGCGCGGCGTCATGGCGTGCGCCGATCCCGCGCCGCCGCCCGGAGAGATTCATGAGTGAGCGTGACGAATATTTTGCTGCGGCGCGAAGTTGGGCCGATGGCCAGTCCAGCGCCAGCGCGCGCGAGACGCGCATTGCTTGGCGTGTCGCAGCCGGCGCTGCCGCGGTCGCCTTGCTGCTGGCGATTGCGCTGGCGTTGCTGGTGCCGCTGAAGACCGTCCAGCCATATGTGGTCACGGTCGACAACCGGACCGGGACGGTCGAACCGGCCTTCACGGTCGATTCCGGCAGGCTGACCCAGAACGAAGCGGTAATCCAGGCGCAGCTCGCCGGTTATGTGATCGCCCGCGAAAGCTTCGATTCCACTGACCTTTCGGAACAGTATCGGCGGGTGCAATTGATGTCCGCGCGACCGGTCGCCGCTGCCTATGTCGCGGAGATGTCCGCCAACAATCCGGAAAGCCCGCTGCGCACGCTCAGCGCGGGCGACACCGTCGCGATCAAGGTGCGCAGCGTTTCACTGATCAACGACACCGCCGCCCTGGTGCGATACACGGCGACCCGTTCGGCCGCCGGCGGCGGCGCGGGCCAGCCCGCGAACTTCGTTTCGGCGATCAGCTTCGGGTTCAACGGCCGGGCGCTCAACCAGTCCGACCGTTATGACAATCCGCTCGGCTTCCAGGTGACGCGATACCGCCGCGACGCGGAAGGCATCGTATCATGAGGCGGCTTTTGTGCATCCTTCCGCTGCTGGCGCTGACGGCGGCGCAGGCGCCCGATCCCGGTTCGGTCAATCCGCATATCCAGTCGGTTTTCTACCAGCCCGACCAGGTAGTGCTGCTGCGCGGCGCGATCGGCTGGCAGATCACGGTTGAATTCGGCCCCGACGAGCGCATCGAGAACGTGTCCATCGGAGACGCGCTGGCGTGGCAGGTCACGCCCAACAAGAAAGCGAAAATGCTGTTTCTGAAGCCGCTGATCAAAGGGGCGGCGACCAACATGACCGTGATTACCGACCGGCGCCGTTACGCCTTCCAGCTCGAAACCGGGCCGCGCACCGATCGCACGCCGTGGACGGTCAATTTCGAATACCCCCGCGAAGTCGTCGAAGCGATCGAAGAGCCACCGCCACCGCCGCCCGCGGTGCTGAACTTTTCCTATTCGGTCGCTGGCGATGCGACCCTGCGTCCGGCGCGGGTCTGGGACGATGGCCAAATGACCTTTTTCGAATTCCTGCCCGAACAGCCGATGCCGGCCATCTTCGCTGGCGGCCCGGGCAAGGACGAAACGTTGGTCAACAGCTTCATGCGCGGACGCACCGTCGTCGTTCAGCAGCGCTCGGGCCGCTTCACCCTGCGTAGCGGAGAACGTGTCGCGACCGTCACCTACGGGCTGGGAGCGAAATCGTGACCGACGAACTGCCCATCATTCGTCCGATGGTCGCGCTGGCCCGGAAGCGCACGCCGGTAGCCCCGGTAGCGATCCTCCTCGCGCTCCTTGGGCTTGGCGTCTTCTTCTGGCTGTCGAGCGCGCGCGCGTCGTTGCAGGCGGACGAAGGTCTTCCCGCGTTGGCCGCGCCCGCGGCAAGCCAGGCACCGGCCGTGCAGCTTAAGGCGTCTGCCCCGGCCGCAGCCACGCCGCAGCAAGGTCCGTTCAATATCGGCAACAATTCCCCGCCGGCGGCCAGCCTGACGCCGGAACCGCCGATGGCGCCAAGCCCGTACCGGATGAGCCCCTATGTCCCCAGCGTGATCCCACCCGCCGGCAGCGGGGCCGACGACAAGATGCGCGAACGGATGCGCGCGCCGGCTCTGGTCGTCGACCTGGCGCAGGCCGAGGTGCGCGACGGTACATCGGTCGAAGTCCGCAGCGATTCCGGAGGCACCACGCAAACCGTCGTGCAGGGAAGCAGCGCGCCGGGACAAACCGTGGTGACCCAGCGCGGCGAAAGCAGTCTTTCCACCAGCGAGCGCTTTTCGGCTCGGGTTGGCGGCGAGGAAGTTTCGGTCGCCCGTGCCACCCGCATGTCCAATCTCGACCGGCTTGTCCCGCAAGGCGCGGTGCTCGGCGCGGTGATGGAAACGGCGCTCAATTCCGACCTTCCGGGTTATGCCCGGGCGATCGTCCAGCGTGACGTCTACAGTTTCGACGGGTCGGCCGTCCTGATCCCCGCCGGAAGCCGGCTGATCGGCCAGTATCAATCGGGCGTCGCGCAAGGGGCGTCGCGGCTTTTCCTGGTATGGACTCGCCTGATCCGTCCCGACGGCGTTTCGATCGAACTCGGGTCGCCCGCGACCGACGACCTCGGCCGCGGCGGCATTGGCGGGAAGGTCAATCGTCATTTCCTGCAGCGGTTCGGGGGCGCCATCCTCACTTCGGTTATCAGTGGCGGGCTCAGTGCCGCGGCGGCCGGCTTGTCGGGCGGATCGACGATCATCGTCGGCAGCGCCGGTCAGGCGACGGCCCTCGCCAGCCAGGCGACGCAAAACCAGGATATCCCGCCGACGATCACGACCCGGCAGGGCGCGTCGGTACGGATCTTCGTCGCCCGGGATCTCGACTTCACGCAAGTGGGACCGGCCCGTTGAGCGCTTCGCAACGGGTCTATCTCGACGCGTTCCTCGCACCGCTTGCGCCGTTCCTCGGGCGGGAGGAAGTCACCGACCTGTATATCAACCGGCCCGGCGAAGTGTGGCTGGAAACGCCCGGCGGGATTGAACGGCACGACGCGCCCGGTCTCGACGATGCCGCGCTGTGGCGGCTTGCGCGGCAAATCGCCGCCGCGTCCGATCAGGGCATCAACCGCGAACATCCCCTGCTTGCCGCGACCCTGCCCGATGGCGCGCGCGTGCAAGTGTGCGCACCGCCCGCGACTCGCGGCAACCTGATCTTCGCGGTTCGCCGGCACAGCATGCCCAACCTCATGCTGTCCGATTACGTGCAATCGGGGGCTTTCTCGCGCGTTGGCCATGCAGCGCTGCAGCGAAAGGCCGTCGACGACGAACTCGCTGCTCTGCTCGACGGCGGCAAGACGTTCGATTTCCTCAAGCTCGCGGTGCAGAGCAACCGGACCATCGTCATTTCCGGCGGCACCGGGACGGGCAAGACGACTTTCCTCAACGCCCTGCTCAAGGAAGCGCCGGAAAACGAACGGTTCGTGCTGATCGAGGACACGCCCGAGATCCAGTTGCGCCACGAGAATGCGGTCGGCCTCGTTGCCGTTCGCGGTCGCCTTGGCGAAGCTTCGGTCACACCCGCCGACCTTGTCGAGGCGGCGCTTCGGCTGCGGCCGGACCGAATCATCATGGGCGAAGTGCGCGGCGCCGAGGCCATCTCCTGGCTGCGCGCGGTCGGCACCGGCCATCCCGGGTCGATTACCACTGTCCATGCCAATTCCCCCGACGGCGCGGTCGAGCAGCTGGCGATCATGTCGATGCTTGCCGGGACCGAGCTGGGGCGTGCCGAGCTGGTCGATTATGTCCGAGCGACGGTCGACATCATCATCCAGCTTGGACAGGTCGACGGCACCCGGCTGGTCACCGAAATCGGCTTCAAGCGGCCGCCTGCCGAGACCGCTTCCCCGGCCTAACCACCGGGCGGCGCCCCCCGATTACTTGCGAAGTCCGCTCGCGCGCTGTTCGGCGCTGGTCAGTTGACCGTCCTTGTCGGTGTCGACCTGGTCGAAACCGGACAGCGTCGCGACCCGATATTCGATGACGGACAGGAACCCGTCGCGATCGGTGTCGATCCGCTTCATCATCGCGGAAACGTCGGTCGATGCGGCTGGCTTGACCGTGCCGCGGATGAATTCATCGACGCTGATCTGTCCGTTGCGATCGACGTCGATCGCGTTGAACAGCGCACGGGCCTGCTGGCTTGCGGCGGCTGCGCGGGCACCCTGCTGCTGCGCTGCGAGCTCCGCCTGTGTCACCTTGCCGTCGCGATTGGTGTCGAGCTTGGCGAATTCGCCGTTCATGATGGCAAGATAGCCGGCGCGGGTAAGCGGCTGCGTGTCGCCGGCGGCGGTTTGTCCCGTCGCGGCTGCCGAAGCGAACACGGCCGTTGCCGCGGTCGCGATCAAGACAAGATTACGTGAATTCACAATGATCCTCGATGCAATGGGGTTTCGGGTGGCCAGGCTGCGTCATCAGCAGCCGTAAGCGTTGAGCCGGGGTTCGACCGGGCGTTCTTCAAGCGCGAGATAATTGCTGTTGAACCCACCGACCGCTGCCAGCAGCGCCCAGTCGAGAACCTTGAATCGCCGCCGGCTCCATTCCAGCACGCTGTCGTGGCGCAAGCGCTGGAGCGTGCGATTGACGTGCACCACGGTCAGGCCAAGCGTGTCGGCCAGTTCGTTCTGCGTGATCGGAAGCGCGTAGGACCCGTCCGCCTCGACCGCGCCCGCAGCCTCCAGCCGCGTGATCATCTCGCAGAAAAAATGCGCCATCTTGTGCAAGGCATCGCGCTGGCCAAGGTTGAGCAGCCATTCGCGCATGATCGCTGCATCGCCCAGCGCCATCATCAACAACCCGCGCTCGATACGCGGATGATTGACCATCGTCGTCATCAGTTCGGCCGGATTGATGACCGCCACTTCCGCATCGCACAGCAAGCCGACGTTATGATCGCACGCGTTCGAAATGACGAAGGCCGTATCGCAAAGCTCGCCCGGAAGAAGATAACCGAATATCTGCCGGCGCCCGTCGGGCAGAAAGCGGTAGCGGAAGCCGATTCCACCGGTCATCAGATAAACTCGGTCAGGCTTGCTGTCTTCCCGCACCAGCATCTCGTGCGCCTGCATGCGGCGGCGGTTGCGAAGCAGATGCTCGACCGCGGCAATGTCGGCGGCGTCGAGCGATACGAACTTGCGGAACCGGCGCAGCAGGAGCGCGCACGCATCGAAACTGATCGGACGCGGCTCGATCTGTTCCGGCGCTTCGTAGAAAAAATTCATTCAGCTGCCCCTTGGTTGAAGGCGGCTGGATGCAAGTGCGACGAACGGTATGCCCCCGGTTCCCTCATATGGTCTCAGACCCGCTCGCTTTCCGCAGTGCGGGTCAAAATGGTTCGCGGCGCCATCAGATCGACTGCTGCAGCCACGGGATCGTGAAAAATGGATTCTGCTGTTCAACTGCCGGTGGCGGCGGTTCGACCAACTGGCGCCACGTCCAGTTGCCTGAACCGAAGGCGAGCATGGTCGTGCGCTCCCCGACGTGCACCGGAATCAATCGCGGTCCGGCAAGTGTTTCGTCGAGGCAGCCTTCCGCGACGGCGTTGAGTCGGGCCTCGATCACCATCCGGACAATCGAAAGCGGTCCGTCGGGTACCTGCGCAGGCGCGCTCCAGCCGGCATTCCAGACGACGATTGCATCCGCAACGGAGCGCATGTCTTCAGGCACCGCCGCGACTTCGGCGACTGCGCCGGTGTCGGATTGCAGCGCCGCGGAGATGAGGTTGAGCGTTTCGCAGGTTCCGACGGTGCTTGCCGGCGCGGGCGCGGCAGCTTCCGCCATGGCCGCCGCAAGTTCCTGCGGCGGGATCGGCTTGGCCACCAGCTTGCTCGGCATCACCGGCTTGGGCGGCTTCGGCGACGGCTGTTCGACGGCGGCGAGCGACACCATGTGGATCGCGGATGGCTTTGCCGCGCGTTGGCCCGGCGTATAGTAGGAAAGCACCACCAGCAGCGCGATTCCATGCGCCGCGATCACCCCGCCGAGCGTGCTGTATCTTTGAGCCGCCGACGGTTTGGCGCGTAGGACCATGAACAGGCACCTGTCAGGTAAGCGAAGGACTATACCGGGATTCGAGGTTGCCACAAGAAGTCACGGTGAAAATTAACTTTTTTCTAGATTTTGCCGAAGTCGGACCAAGTCTTCGCGGTCGAACATCGGTCCGATCGGGATGTAGATCGCCGAAGGTTTTGAGGCGGCGCGGCACGGTCGCACGCGACCATCGGTGCGCGTTGCGATGTCGATCCGCTGGTGACCCCTACGGGACTCGAACCCGTGTTTTCGCCGTGAGAGGGCGACGTCCTAGACCGCTAGACGAAGGGGCCGGAGGCGCCGGCGCGGGCGCCATATGTGGGCTGGGCCGCCCCTAGTCAATTGGCGCTCCGGCTAGCGGACGGCGGCCGCGATCTCGGCTTCCATGTCGCGCGTCAGCCGCGCCGGGCGCGGCGGCAGCGTGGTGGTGCCGCGCTCCCCGTTCCGGTCGATGTCGGCGATCAGCCGCTTCATCTCCTCGATCTCCATCACTTGTGCGGCAATAATGTCGTCGGCCAGCCGACGCACGCGCGGATCGCTGAGATGCGCCTTGCGCGCATTGTTGATGGCGATCGAATGATGCGGGATCATGGCCTTCATGAAGGCCGTATCGCCGACCAGCAGCTGGCCGCGATTGACCGCCAGAAGGGCGATGCCAAGCAGGGCCGACACGGCGACAACGGCGATCTTCGTCCCCTGCCCGCGATACATCTTCCACATGAAGGCCAGCATGATGACGGTCATCACGCAGGCCATGACCAGCGAGGCGAGGAACCGGCTGATGCTGAAGAAGGCGTGGTCCCACGCGTAGACCAGCTGGTACATCAGCACGAACATGATCGCGGTCGAAACCGCGACCATGCTCGCCAACCGGCTCCACGACATGTTCATCGCTTCAGGTTGCCGGTCCATTCCTCGCCTCCTTGATCAATCGAGTTTCAGCCGGACGAACCCCATTGCGCCGACCGGATTGCTCGATCCGTATAGCGGCTTGAGGTCGCCGGGCACGAAATTGACCGACACCAGCGCGCCCGCGCCGAACGAGACATTCTCGGCGATGCGGAAGTCTCGCACCGCGCCGATGCTTGCCTTGCCCACGCGATATGCCTCGCCGTGATGTTCGTCCTCGACCAGCTCGCGGTTCTCGGTGATCTCGCCGCGGCCGAAGAAGGTCCAGCCGCGATGCTTGAGCGACCCTTCGGCGACGAACGCGTCGTCGTACAGCCACTCGTCATGGTCCTGGATGCCCTTGCGGCCCCAGGCGAGCGTCGCCGCCGCCTTCCATTCCGGAGCGATCTGGTCGGCCCACAAGGCGCTGGCCGAAAAGCGCCGCTGGTCGCCTTCCTCAAGTTGCTCGGGCTCCTTGAAATAACCCCAGCTACCCTGCAGCGCGATCGACGGCGTCGGATTGTACGACAACCGCACGGCGGTCGAATCGAGCGGCGCGGTTTCGATGTTCCAGCGATACTGGTCCGGCTCCCGCCCGTTGAACCGGCTGATTTCGATCTTGGCCTTGTCGAGCACCAGCCCGGCCGTCAGCACGCCGAAGCTGATGTGCGTCGAATCCAGCCAGTGATGGCTGATCGGCGCTTCGGGCGAATCCATGATCGCTTCGCGGTGCATGAAGGCGGGCGGGCCGAACGCCGGTTCGCCTGGCAGGCCGCCGTACAGGAACACGCTGCTGTTGGTGCCGATGTTCTGCGACACCGACGCCGACAGCTCCATGAAGAAATCGTGCGGATGCTGGCGGTCGATCAGCAGGTCGACACCGTTGGCGGTCTCGCCGCTGGCCAGCAGCAGCGGATAGCCGCTCTTGCCCATCAGCGGGTCGGGGCTGAGCATGCCCTTGAACTGGACCGTGCCGTTGCCGATCGGCCGCTGGGCCATGCCCATCAGCATGCCGCTGAGGAAGAGCTTGTCGTCGCCGCGGCGGCCCGACTGGTGATCGCCGACGACGTTAAGCACGCCATGGCCCATCAACATCCAGTCGCCGGCCTGGCGCATCACGCCCATATGCTCCGACAGATCCGGCTGCCAGGCGGTGCCGGAAGCCTCGCGGTTCATTGGATAGGGGCCGAGCGCACCCTTGTGCCCGGCCATGTCGTGGCCGCCCGCCATCTGCGAATGATCCATCTGCCCATGGTCCATTTGCGAATGGTCCATCTGCCCGGCCTGCGGCTGTTCCGCCGCCGGCTGGCTGTGGTTCATCTGCGATTGATCCATCTGGCCATGGTCCATCGCCGGCTGCTCGGCGGCCGGGGCCGGTTCGGAAGGCGCCGGCGCCGGAGCCGGCTGCTCCGCCGCGGGCTGGCCGTGGTCCATCTGGCTGTGATCCATCTGGCCATGATCGGCCGCGGGCTCCGCCGCAGGCTGCTCGGCCGGCGGCGCACTGTGATTCTGGTGCTGCGCGGCCGCGGCGGCCGGCAGGCTGGCAAGCGCGATCGCGCTTACGGTCAGGAATATCTTGGTCTTCACGAATTCTCTCCACGCCGTGCGCACGGGGGCGACGGCTTCAAATATTCAGGGACTGGAATCGGGTTGGGACGTCAGGCCAGCCGCGGCGGGGGCGTGGCGATTTCCAGTTCCATTCCCGCCAGCCGGGCAATGGCGGCCGATAGCAGGACCGGTGGCGCGACTGCGTCCGATGCGGTGCGCTCCGGCACGGCAGCGGGCAGCGCGGACGCGCAGGCCATGGTGCATTCGCCGACCATTCCGTCATGATGCGACGGCGCCTGCTGCCCATCGGGGCAATGCTCCGCCATTGCCGCGTGCGATGACGGCGGCGGCGATGCGGCCGTGGCCATGCCGAACGGCATCAGCATCACGGCCAGAAGCGTGAGCAGGCGGATCGCGAGCTTGTGCATCAGACGACCATAGTCCCTCGAAGATGAACGCTCAATCACGGCGCTCGCTGAGGAAACGCATCAACTCGGCCAAAGTCGATTCCATCTGGTCCTGCATCTGGGTGACCAGCTCATTCTCGCGCATGCCGCCATGGTCGAGCGGCTTCGAATAGCTGTCGGAAAAGGCCTTGAGGTCGTCGCGGTCGAACACGCCCTTGGCGACCAGCTTGGCCAGGATCACCAGCAGTCCGTTGGTGTTGGCGATGGTGCCGGCGACCAGCGCCTCGTCGACCATCGTCAGCCGCCGGTCCTCGTCGTCTTCGATCCCGTCGATATCGTCGTCGATGTCAGCCATGCCCCCTATTTCGGGGCGACCGCGCGCGAGGGCAAGGTTTTAGCGACCGCAATAGGGTTTGAGCGCGGCCCACGCTTCGGCTTTCGCGGCCAAGGCTTGCGTGTTGGCCGGGCTCGACGAGGGCAGGTCGATCAGCGTGAGTCCGTTTCCGCCCACCAGTCTGCGGCCGGCGGCGGCCGCGGTCGCGCCGTTGAACGCCACGGCTTCCAGCTGCGGGAAAGTCGCGAAATATTCGGCCAGCGCGTTGTGGCCGGCATCGCGGATCGCCTGGTCCAGGCTGCCGCGGCGGCTCGCGCGGGCAACGACATCCCACAAGCCGATTCGATTCCGCTGCAGGCGTTGGATCCGGTCGGGATAGGCCAGGCCGGCCAGATCCTCGCCGATTACGCCGCCGACCAGCCGCCAGAAATGATTGCGCGGATGGGCGTAATAGGATTGCGCGGCGAGCGATGCGTCGCCCGGCAGGCTGCCGAGGATGAACAGGCGGGCATCGCCTGGCGCCACCGGCGGCAATCCGTGCTTCACCTCCGCCGCCATAAGCTTTGCCTTTGCCTCCAGCGCCGTTAAGTCCTTTCGCCGTGCAGCCCGGCGATATCCGACTTGCCCTGTTTTCAGGCAATTACAATTATGTACGGGACGGCGCCAACCAGGCGCTGAACCGGCTGGTCGACTATCTGTTGCGGCAGGGCGTCCACGTGCGGGTGTATGCGCCCACCGTCGATAAGCCCGCGTTCAAGGCGACCGGCGACCTTGTGTCGATGCCGTCGATGGCGATCTTCTTCCGTCCCGAATATCGCGTGCCGCTGGGCCTGCCCGCGCGGGTCAAACGCGACCTCGAGGAATTCAAGCCCAACGTCGTCCAGATCTCCAGCCCCGACGTCGGCGCACACCGCGCCGTCACCTGGGCGCGCCGGCGCGGCATTCCGGTCATCGGCTCGGTCCACACGCGCTTCGAAACCTATCTCGAATATTATCATCTGCAGCTCTTCGAACCGATGGTCCGGGCCATCCTTCGCCGCCTGTACAGCCGCTGCGACGCCTTGCTCGTCCCCGCCAAGTCGACCGCTGCCGTGCTGCGGGCGCAGCGGATGAACCGCAACATCCACATCTGGAGCCGCGGCGTCGACCGCGACCAGTTCAACCCCGGCCGCCGCGACATGGCCTGGCGCCGTGGGCTCGGCATCGCCGACGACGAACTCGCGGTCGCCTTCCTTGGCCGGCTGGTGCTGGAAAAAGGGCTCGACGTTTTTGCCGCGGTGATCGAGCAGTTGGCGGCGCGCAAGGTCCCGCACCGCCCGCTGGTGATCGGCGAAGGTCCCGCCCGCGACTGGTTCGAAAAGGCGATGCCCGACGGCATTTTCCTCGGCCAGCAAGTGGGCGACGACCTTGGCCGGGCGCTCGCCAGCGGCGACGTCTTCCTCAATCCCTCGCTGACCGAAACCTTCGGCAATGTCACGCTGGAGGCGATGGCCTGCGCGCTGCCGGTCGTCGCCGCGTCGGCCACCGGCGCCACCAACCTGGTGCGTAACGGCAAGACCGGGACCCTGGTCGAACCGGGCGATGTCGAGGCTTTCGCCGACGCGCTAGAGGCCTACGCCCGCGACCCGGACCTGCGCCGCCGGCATGGCGAGGCCGGGCTGGACTTTGCCCGGACGCAGGACTGGGACGACATCAACGCCACCGTCCTCCACGTTTATGAAAGCGTGATCCGCCGCCGAGCCCGCGGCTGAACCAGCGCCCCGGCGCAACGCACCGGTGCAACTTTTCATTGCGGCCCCTATTCAGCAGCCATGGCCGACCTGTTTGCCGACGACGCCCCGCCCGCCCCGCCGCCGGAGCTCCCCGCCAACGCGCCGCTGGCCGACAAGCTGCGGCCGCAGGCGTTGGGCGACGTCGTCGGGCAGGAACATGTGACCGGCCCCGAAGGGGCGATCGGGCGGATGGTCGCGGCGGGCAAGCTCGGCTCGATGATCCTGTGGGGCCCGCCGGGCACCGGGAAGACCAGTATCGCCCGCCTGCTGGCCAATGCGGTCGGCCTGCGCTTCGTCGCCATCTCCGCCGTTTTCTCCGGCGTCGCCGATCTGAAGAAGGTCTTCGCCGAAGCCCGAACGGCGGCCAAGGCCGGCCAGCGCACGCTGCTGTTCGTGGACGAAATCCACCGCTTCAACCGCGCCCAGCAGGACGGCTTCCTGCCGTTCGTCGAGGACGGCACGGTGACCCTCGTCGGCGCGACCACCGAGAACCCCAGCTTCGAGCTGAACGCCGCTCTGCTCTCGCGCTGCCAAGTTCTGATCCTCCATCGGCTTGACGACCGTGCGCTCGGCACGTTGATCGACCGCGCGGAGGCTGAGGTCGGCCGCCCGGTGCCGCTGACCCCGCCGGCCCGCGAAGCGCTGGTCGCAAGCGCCGACGGCGATGGCCGCTTTCTTCTCAACCAGGTCGAAACCCTGTTCGACGTCGAGCTTCAGGAACCGCTCGACCCGGCCGGCATGGCCGCTCTGCTCAACCGCCGCGTGCCGGTCTACGACAAGGACCGCGAGGGCCACTACAACCTCATTTCCGCGCTGCACAAAAGCCTGCGCGGCTCCGATCCGCAGGCCTCGCTCTACTATCTGGCGCGGATGCTGGTGGCGGGCGAAGAGCCGCTCTACGTCATTCGCCGTCTGACCCGCTTCGCGTCCGAAGACATCGGCCTCGCCGACCCGCAGGCGCTGGTTCAATGCCTCGCCGCTAAGGACGCCTACGATTTCCTCGGCTCCCCGGAAGGCGAACTGGCGATCGTACAAGCCTGCCTCTATTGCGCGGTCGCACCCAAATCGAACGCCGCCTACGCCGCGCAAAAAGCAGCCTGGCGCGCCGCGCGGGACACCGGATCGCTGGCCCCGCCGGCCCACATCCTCAATGCCCCGACCAAGCTGATGAAGGACATCGGCCACGGCAAGGGCTACGCCTACGACCATGAAAGCGATGATGCCTTTTCTGGCGCCGATTACTGGCCGGAGGAGATGGAGCGGCAAGAATTCTACCGGCCGACCGATCGCGGCTTCGAAGCGCGCGTGCGCGAACGGCTCGAATTTTGGGATGCGCGGCGCAACGCGCTACAGTCGTCCGGAACGACCAATCAGGGGAGCTGAAACTCATGTACGAGACAGATAGAGCCGGCGATTATTGGCAGGGCCAGCTGATATATTGGGGGCCCAAGGTCCTCATCGCGATCCTGATCCTGGTGGTCACGTGGATCGCCGCACGGGCGGTCAAATGGGCCTTCACCAAGCTGGTCGACCGCATTCCGGCGCTGCGCGAACACGTCACCGGCAAGCCGGACGAGACGGTCGGGCACCAGCTCGGCACCATCGCCAAGCTGATCGTGTGGCTTGTCGGTATCATGGCCGCGCTCAACTATCTTGGCGTCGGCCAGATCCTCGAGCCGGTGAACCGGCTGACGGTCGACATCTTCGAATTCATCCCCCGCCTGATCGGCGCCGGGCTGATCTTCTTCGTCGGCTACATCATCGCCCGCATCGTCCAGCGGCTGCTGGAAACCACGCTGACCGCGGTCAATGTCGACGGGCTGCTGGCCCGCATCGGCGTCGGCGAAACGGCCGGCAGCGTGCGCACGGACACGGACGCCGTCGCTTCCACGCCGGCGGACACCACGACCACGACCGCGCCGCTGACCACCCGCGCCGGCGTCGCCAAGGCGGTGGGCATCGTCGCCTTCGCCTTCGTCATCATCCCGGCCGCGATTGCCGCAATCAACGTGCTTGGCATCGAATCGATTACCGTGCCGGCGACCAACATGCTCAACCAGATGCTGGCCGCCATTCCGCACATCCTTACCGCGGCGCTGTGGCTCGGCATCGCCTATATCGCGGCACGATTCATCAAGACCGTGATCGAAGGCATCCTGCCGCCGACGGGCTTCGACAATGCGGTGCGTTCGGTCGGCATCCTGCCGGCCACGGCAAGCCCGTCGCGGATCGTCGCCAACATCGCCTTCATCGCCATCATGCTCGCGGCCGCGATCGAAGCGGCCAAGACGGTCGGCGGCGGCACTGTCGCCATCTTCCTGGCGCAGATCACCGAACTTGGCGGCAAGGTCATCTTCGGCACTTTGATCATCGTCGCGGGCATCTTCCTGGCGCGGATCATTTCCAACCTCGTCGGCAGTTCGACCGGCGAGGGCGGTTGGGGCCAGACGGTCGTCCGCTACGGCATCATCGCCCTGTTCTCGGCGATCGGGCTGAGCTTCATGGGCCTCGCGGACCAGATCGTGATCCTCGCCTTCGGCCTGATCCTCGGCTCCGCGACGGTCGCGGCCGCCCTGGCCTTCGGGCTTGGCGGCCGCGATGCGGCGGCCCGGCTGCTGGAACGGCATGCCGAAGGCCTGACGCCTCCGCCTGCACCGCGTGCGCCGCGCGCTCCGACCCCGCCGCCGGCAACTACGGCGCCGGACGAAGGCAACCGCCAGCCGCCGCTGGTGTGACGGCAAGCGACGAAGCGGCCCGGCGGCACAAAGTCCGGGCTGCTTCGCTTCGCTGCCAATGAGTGCGCATTTCGAAAGCTTCGTGGCGATCGACTGGTCGGGCGCGAAGGGCAACCGGCACAAGGGCATCGCCATCGCCGAAGCGCGGGTGGGCCGTTCCCCGCCCCGCTTGGTTCGCCCGGGTCACGTCTGGTCGCGGACGGAAGGGCTCGACTGGCTGCTGCGCAAGGCAGCAACCGACGCCACCCTGTTCGGCTTCGATTTCAGCTTCGCGCCCCCGTTCATCGAACGCGGCGCCTACCTTCCCGGCGAAAGCGGCGTGCCTGAGACGGCACGGGAATTCTGGGCCTATGTCGACGACCGCAGTGCGGATCCCGACCTTGGCGCGGCGAGCTTCCTCGAGCAGGTGCACCGGCCGCATTTCTATTTCGGGATCGCCGACGGGGTGAAGGCCGACTTCGTCCGCTTCCGCCAGTGCGATCAGCAGCTCAATCGCCAGGGCGGGCGCAAGTCCGCCAGCGCCTATGACGCGATCGGTGCGGCCCAGGTGGCCAAGGCCAGCTTCTCCGGTATGCGGCTGCTCCACGCCCTCGACGGCAAGGTGGCGATCTTCCCGATGGACCCGATGCCTGAACACGGCAGCGCGGTGTGCGAGATCTACACCCGCATCTACATCCGCCGTGCGGGCCTCACCGGCACCAAGATCCGCACGCGAAAGCAGCTCAATGCCGCGCTCGCCGGCCTCGACAGCAAGCCCGCGCGGCTCAGCTTCGAACCCGATGACCACCAGACCGATGCGCTGGTCACCGCGGCGGGGATGCGCCAGCTGGCGCGAACCGAACCGCGCGCCTTCGCACCCGCCGGCCTGACGCCGCTCATCGCCCGCACCGAAGGCTGGACGTTCGGCATCCTGTGATCCAAATGCGCGGCGGCGCGCCGGATTAGCTCAGTTGGTAGAGCAGCGGTTTTGTAAACCGAAGGTCGCGGGTTCGAATCCTGCATCCGGCACCATCCTCGCGCGGCGGGTGCCTTTAAGGGCCTTCCGACCTAGTCGAGCCGGCGGATATAGCCTTCCGCGCTGGCCACTTTCAGCCCTAGTCGGCGGATCGAGACATCATTGTCTGCGGACGTCCAGCTGGCATTGGGCGCCATCCACTGGTCGACCGAAAGGTTGCCCTTCATCTTGAACTTGAAATGGTACCGGTTGCCGACCTTTTCGATGTGCACCGGTCCCACCGCCTCGGTCATCGTCCCAGTATAGCGGCCGGGGCCGGTGGGCCGGATGGTCCAGCGCCGCACCTTGGTCGGCTCGCCGCTGCGTTCGACCCGCTGCACCAGTTCGAGCGTGCCGTCGCCGCGGATTTTGCCGGTGCCCATCGCGCGCGTCTTGTATGGCTTCTTGAGCATGATCTTGACGGTGCTGACGCTCTCCGTCCTGCCCTCGAAGAACTTGAGCGGGTCCTCGCTGGAACTGCTGGTCGCATGGACCGGCAAGGAGAAGACGGCGACGGCAGACGCACCAAGCGCAATACAACGCGACAGGCTCATGATTCGGACACTCCCCAGTATCGAACCGGGAAAACGTCCGTCGGTGCGAATCTATCCCCCGCGGACGCAATCCGCGCGACCGGCCGCTTTTCCACAGGCTTTTGCACCGATCCGTCCCCGGATTTCGTGTTTCGGGGACTCGACCTTCGGGCCGGCATTGCTATTTTGAAACTGTGCTTCAGACCTTCGGGTCCAAAGCATGGGAACCCCGCCGGGTCAAACCGGCGGGGTTTACCGCATCTGGGGTCCGAGAAAGGGCGTCAGACCTCGACCTCCACCCACATCGGCGCATGATCGCTGGTCTTGTCCCAACCGCGCGGGGTCCGGTCCACGCCTGCGGCCTTGAGGCCCTTGGCCAGCGCCGGGCTGAGCAAGGCATGGTCGATGCGGATGCCGGCATCGCGCGCGAACGAATTCCGCCAGTAATGCCAGAAGGTGTAGATGCGCTCGTCCGGATGCAGCTTGCGGATGGCGTCGGTCCATCCCTGCGCGACCAGCTCGGCATAAGCCTGCTTTGCTTCAGGGGCGAACAGCGCGTCCTTCTTCCAATTCTCCGGCTTGTAGACGTCCTCGTCGGTGGGGATGACGTTATAGTCGCCGATCAGGATCGCGGGCGCCTTGCTGTCGAGCAGATCCTGCGCATGCGCCTGCAGCCTTTCGAGCCAGGCCAGCTTGTAATCGAACTTGGGCCCCGGCCACGGATTGCCGTTGGGCGCATACATGTTGCCGACCAGCACGCCGCAGACCGCTGCCTCGATATACCGGCTCTGGTTGCGATCGGGATCGCCGGGCAGGCCGCGGCGCGTCTCGACGGGTTCGCCGACGCGGCTGAGCAACGCCACCCCGTTCCAGCTTTTCTGCCCGTGCCAGATGACGTCGTAGCCGGCGGCGCGGATCTCGCTTGCGGGAAACTTCTCGTCGGTGGTCTTCAATTCTTGCAGACCGACCACGTCGGGTTCGAATTCTTCCAGCCAGCGCAGCAGGATCGGCAGGCGGCTGGTCACCCCGTTGATATTGTAGCTGGCGATTCGCAGCCGCTTCTTGCCCTTGGCCATAAGCGGGAAACACGCGGCGCGCGGCTTTTGTTCGAGTCGCCGCCGAGTCGCGCGACAATCCACCGGCTTTTCCACAGGATCATCCCCGGAAATCGCGATTTCGTGCCTGCAATCGGACTCGACTCCGGCGCCCATGGCGCTATTTTGAAACTGTACTTCAGGTCTTCGGACCAGAAGTATGGGAACCCCGCCGGGTCAAACCGGCGGGGTTTACCTTTTCCGGCTCCCGAAAATTCGCGACGCCACAGTTGGTCGGCCCGTGCGCTGGCCAACGTGAGCCGCCGCGACCGGTCCGGCAGCGGATATTTGTTGCCGTTGGCGCAATTGAACAGCAGCACCTGCTCGTCCTTTCCGACCAGCCCGCGGTCCAGCGCCTTGCGCCATCCCGCCACCACCGCTCCGCCTTCCGGGCACAACAACATGCCGTCGTCGCGCGCGACGTCTTCCACGCCGGCGACGATCGCCTCTTCCTCGACCGCGATCGCCGCGCCTCCGCTCTCCCGCACCGCGCGCAGAATCAGGAAGTCGCCGACCGCCGCCGGCACGCGGATGCCGGTGGCGACCGTCGCCGCGCCTTCCCAGCGTTCGGCGAATTCCTCGCCCGCCTCGAACGCGCGCACCATCGGCGCACAACCGGCGGCCTGGATCGCGTACATCCGCGGCCGCTCCGGCCCGATCAGGCCGGCCGCTTCCAGCTCGTCGAACGCCTTCCACATGCCGATCAACCCGGTGCCGCCGCCGGTCGGATAGAAGATCGCATCGGGCAGGCGCCAGCCAAGCTGCTCCGCCAGCTCCAGCCCCATCACCTTCTTGCCCTCGATCCGGTACGGCTCCTTCAGCGTCGAACAATCGAACCAGCGACCTTCCGCGGCACCTTCGCGCACCAGCCGCCCGCACTCGTCGATCTGCCCGTCCGCGACCCACACCGTCGCGCCGTAGGCCGCGGTCTCGCGTACGTTGATCTCCGGCGTTTCTGCGGGACAGATGACCAGCGTTTCCATCCCCGCTCGCGCGCCATAGGCCGCCAGCGCCGCCCCCGCATTGCCGTTGGTCGGCAACGCCATGCGCGTAATTCCGAAATGGCGCGCCATGCTCACCGCCATCGCCAGGCCGCGCGCCTTGAACGACCCGGTCGGCAAACGTCCTTCGTCCTTGACCAGCAGGCTGCGTGCGCCAGCCCTGCGCGCGGTTTCCCGCAAGTCCAGGATCGGCGTGACCGGCTCGCCCAGCGACACCGGCTCCGCGCCCTCGGGAAGCGGCAGCAGCTCGCGCCATTTCCACATGTCGGCCGCCCGTCCGGCCAGCGTCTCGCGACTTATTTGCCGGGCGACCGCATCGAGGTCGTAGCGGACCAGCAAGGGCTTGCCTGCCGCGCTCAGATTGTGGGGCCGGCCGGCATTGTAGCGTTCGCCGGTCAGCGAGCATTCGAGATGGGTGACGTTCATCGCCCGGCCCTAGCGGTGCGCCCGCTTGCAGCCAAATCGCTGCTCGCCCATTTCCCCGTGGCGGATGGACATTTCCCCTGCAGTAGGTGAACGAGACGCACGATGGCGATGGACCTGTATCAGAAGCTCGGGCTGAGCCGCGGGGCAAGCGAGGCCGAGATCAAGAAGGCCTATCGCAGCCTCGCCAAGCAGCTTCATCCCGACCGCAACACCGACAACCCCAAGGCGGCGGAGCGGTTCGCCGACGTCACCCGCGCCTACGACCTGCTCAGCGACAAGGACAAGCGCGCCCGTTACGACCGCGGCGAGATCGACGAAGAGGGCAACCCCAAGATGCCGTTCGGGGGCGGCTTCGGCGGCGGCGGGGCAGGTCCACGCCCGGGCGGGCCCGGCGGGTTCGAAGGTTACCAGACCAATTTCGGCGGCGACACTGCCGACCTCAGCGACTTGTTCGAAGGCCTGTTCGGCGGCGCGGCCGCCGGCGGCCGGGGTGGACGCGGCGGCTTTGGCGGCTTTCGCCAGCGCGCCCAACCGCCGCAGAAGGGCGCGAACGTCGCCTATCGGCTGAAAGTGTCGTTCACCGACGCCGCGACCATGGCGCCGCAACGGATCACGCTTGGCGACGGCAAGACCATCGACCTGAAATTGCCCAAGGGGGTCGAGGATGGCACCAAGATCCGCCTTGCCGGCAAGGGCGAACCCGGGCCGGCCGGCAACGGCGACGCCCTCGTCACCATCTCCATCGGCACCCACCCCTTCTACACCCGCGAAGGCAATGACATTCGCTTGCGGCTGCCGGTCACGCTCAAGGAAGCGGTGCTCGGCGCCAAGGTAAAGGTGCCGACGCCGGAAGGCCCGGTGATGATGACGGTGCCCAAGGGCAGCGCGTCGGGCCGTGTCCTGCGGCTGAAGAACCGCGGCTTCACCGGCAAGTCGGGAACGCGCGGCGATCAGCTGGTGACGGTCGAAATCGACATTCCTGCCGGCGATGCCGAGCTCGAGGCCTTTGCCGAAAGCTGGGACGGCGGCGGCAATCCGCGCTCGAGCCTCGGCGTTTGAAACTGTCGACGAGCGCGTAGAAGGGGAGCGCGATGCGGGACATCTCCCCACTTTCCCCTGAACAACGGCGCAAGCGGCTGGCCCGGGCCAGCGCGGCCTTCGGCCCCGCCGTCGCCCGTCGCCTCAAACCGCGTCATTACATCTGGGAAGTGATCAAGCGGATCGCGGTCGGCGCCTATAACGACGGCTTCATCCACGCCGGCAACCTTGCCTACCTCTCGCTGCTGGCGCTGTTCCCGTTCATCATCCTTGCCGCGGCGATCACCCAGTTGTTCGGGCACGGCAACGACGCGCAACTGGCGGTCGCCAGCATCCTGGCGCGCCTGCCGCAAAGCGTCGCTTCGACCCTGCGGGACCCGATCCAGGAAGTGCTCGACGCGCGCACCGGCGTGCTGCTGTGGCTGGGCGGACTGGTCGGGCTGTGGACCGCGACCAGCTTCACCGAGACCATCCGCGACATCCTGCGCCGGGCTTATGGCGTGCGCTATTCCGCGCCGTTCTGGGAATATCGGCTGATCTCGATCATCCTTATCCTCGGCTCGGTGATGCTGCTGATGATCGCCTTCGCGATGACCGTGGCGCTAAGCTCGATCCGGCACGCCATCTTCGCCTGGTTTCCCTGGGCGCAGGATGTCGCCTCGACCCTTGGCATCTACCGCATCGTGCCCGGGCTGACGCTGTTCTTCACTTTCTATTCGCTGTTCTGGGTGCTGACCCCGACTCGCTACCGCCGCCGCGGATGCCGGATCTGGCCGGGGGCGCTGACCGTGACCGCCTGGTGGCTGCTGACGGTCGAACTGCTGCCCGCAGCGCTCGGGCTGCTGGGTGGGTACAACCTGACCTACGGCAGCCTCGCCGGGGTGATGATCGCGCTGATCTTCTTCTTCGTCGTCGGGCTGGGCGTGGTGATCGGGGCCGAACTCAACGCCGCTCTGGCAGAAACCGGCGCGACTGCATTAAAGGGCGAAGTGTATCGCGGGCCGTTCAAGGACGAGCTCGAAGTCGAGGAACCGCAGCCGGGCGAGGACGTCGCGGTTGAGCTTAAGGGGGAAGAGCTTTGAGCGGATTGATGCAAGGCAAGCGCGGGCTGATCATGGGGCTTGCCAACGACCGGTCGCTGGCCTGGGGCATTGCCAAGGCGCTCGCCGATGCCGGCGCCGAACTGGCCTTTTCCTATCAGGGCGAGGCGCTGGAGAAGCGGGTTCGCCCGCTGGCCGAACAGCTTGGGTCCGATACGCTGATCGACTGCGACGTCAGTTCGACGGAAGCGCTGGATGCGGCGTTTGCCCAGCTCAAGGACAAGTGGGGAACGCTCGACTTCCTCGTTCACGCGATCGGATTTTCCGACAAGAACGAATTGCGCGGCAAGTTCGTCGACACCACGCTCGACAACTTCCTTCTGACGATGAACATCTCGGTCTACAGCTTCGTCGCGGTGACCCAGCGCGCGAAGGCGATGATGAACCCGGGCGGATCGGTCCTGACGCTCAGCTATTACGGCGCGGAAAAGGTCATTCCCCATTACAACGTGATGGGCGTCGCCAAGGCGGGGCTGGAAGCCAGCGTCAAATATCTGGCGATGGACCTTGGGCCGGAAGGCTTTCGCGTCAACGCCATCTCCGCCGGACCGATCAAGACGCTTGCCGCCAGCGGTATCGGCGACTTCCGCTACATCATGAAGTGGAACGAATATAACGCCCCGCTGCGCCGCAACGTGACGATCGAGGATGTCGGCGGCGCGGCGCTCTACCTGCTGTCCGACCTGGCCAGCGGCGTGACCGGCGAGATTCACCACGTCGACGCCGGCTACAACGTCGTCGGCATGAAGGCGGAAGACGCGCCGGACATCGCCACCGTCTAGGCGCTGGCGCGTCTCCACCAGCTGCGCTTGACCGGGCCGGACTTCAGCACCGTCTTGCGGAACAGCCGCGCGGAAATGACGATGACGATACCGATCCACAGGATCTGCCAGGCGATGGCCAGCGCGTGCGGCCACAACGCCGGTTCTTCCGCCGCATAAGCGACCATCACGAGCGGCGACGACAACGGGAAGATCGCGCCGGCAATGGCCAGCGTCGACCCGACCGAACCGACCGCCAGCGCGGCAAAACCGAACACCAGGATCTGCGCCACCGAAGCCGGCATCGACAAGGTCTGCACCTCGCGCGGGCTCGACGCTTGCGCGCCGATGCTGAGGAAGACCGAGCCGAGCAGCAAATAGTTCATCGAGAAGTAGATGGCGATGAACAGCAGGAACATGGCTGGTCCGACCGCTGGCGTCGGCAGCGACCCGGTCCCGCCGGGGGCGAGCAGCGACACCGCCGCCGCGCCCGCCGTCACCCACACGATCAGCCCGACGATGGACGCCGCGAGCATGGCGAACAGCTTGCCCAGGAAGATCGCCTCGATCGGTACGGCCGCAGCGACGACCTCGATGATCTTGTTTGATTTCTCCTCGATCAGCTGGGACAGCATCATCGTCGCCAGGATGAGCGTCAGGAAGAACAGGATGGTCTGGCCCATCTGCGCGGTGATCGCGCGCGACCGGCTTTCCGAACCGGTGGAGCTGGCGGTCGCGCGAACCGCGACGGGCGGCGCTGAAGGCGGCGGCGCTCGGGCGCTTTCGACCATCGCCCGCACCTGCCCGGCGATGGTCCCGTTGGGCTCCATGGTGCCGGTCAGCCGCGGTTGCGCCAGCCCGCCGGTCAGTACCGCGACGACCGGCTGCGATTTGGACGCCAGCAAGTCGCGCTGCTGGGCATCCGGCGGCCCCGCCGGCTCGGCCCGGACCAGTTCGACCATCGGCCGTTCCCCGAATGCGGATTGCAGCCGGTCGCGCGCCCCGTCCAACCGCGCGAAGTCGGCGGCGGAAGCGACCACCGCGACGCGCGGCTGTGCCGCTTGGGTCGCGACGCGGGCGCCGATCCCGCCGAACAGCACGCCGATCACTACCGGGAACAGCGGCGTCAGCAGGAAGAAGATGAACGTCTTGGAAAAGACCGTCGCGGTGAAATCGCGGCGGCCGATCACCCAGGCGGCTTTGAGCAGGCGGGTCATTGCGGCACCTCCTGCTTCATCGCGGCGGCCGCGGCATCGCCGGCAATGGCGACGAAGGCGTCGTGCAGGCCCGGCCGCTCGATTGCCAGCGTTTCAATTCCCGCGCCGCCGTCGATCAGCGCCCTCAACAGCGGCTCCGGCCCGCTTTCGGGCAGTTCGAATTCCCAGTCCCTGCCGCTCGTGCGGGTACCGGCGGGGATGGCGGACCGCCACGGCCCATCGGCGTTGCGGGTGCGCAGGCGGACGATCGGGCGCAATTTGGCCCGTGCATCGTCGACCGCTCCTTCGAACGCGACCTTGCCCTTGGCGATGATGGCGATGCGTTCGCACAGGCGCTCGGCATGGGCGATAACGTGGGTCGAAAAGATCACCGTCGCCCCTTCGCGCGCCTTGGTCCGGATCATCTCTTCAAGCCGCGCCTGGTTGATCGCGTCGAGCCCGGAAAAGGGTTCGTCCAGAACAATCAGCCGTGGCTGGTGGACGATGGTGCCAAGCAATTGCACGGTCTGCGCCATGCCTTTGGACAAGGTGCGGATCGGCTTGCGCGCCCATTCGCCAAGCCCATGTTCGGCAAGCAGCGCATCGGCACGGCGGCGGCCTTCGGGCAGCGACAGCCCGCGCAGGGCGCCCATGAAGGCAATCGCCTCCCGGCAGTGCATCGCGGGATACAGGCCGCGCTCCTCCGGCAGATAGCCGATTTGCGGCGCGGCATCGATCGGTCGGTCATGTCCAAGCACCACGCGCGACCCGCTGGACGGATCGATGATCCCCAACAGCATGCGCAACGTCGTCGTCTTACCCGCGCCATTGGGCCCAAGCAGGCCGTAGATCGTGCCCCGCGGGACAGCCAGGCTGACGCCGTCGACCGCCCGAGTGTCTCCGAAATCCTTGATCAGTCCGATGGCGCGAATCGCGGTGTCGGCCCTGTCGGCCGCCGCCGGACCCTGCCCGCTCAACCCGTCCATCCGTTACCCCTGCGCCCCTATCCCGCCACTGTGCACATGCTCGTAATAGCGGTGCAAGCCCAAGCGACTCATAAAGAATTGACATTCCTTACAGTATGTCCATACCCGTGAGTATGTTTCTGCCGGGGTGCGTTGCGTGACAGGTGCTGCTGCTTCTCTTCCATCGCTCAGGGCCATGCACGCGCCGTTGCGGGCGTTGGTGACCGGTGCGGCCAGCGGCGCGGGCGCTGCCTGCGCCTATGCGCTCGCGGATCGCGGCGTCGACCTCGTGCTGGTCGATTGCGACGCGGAGCCGCTGCGGCTGGTCGCCGAGGCAACCGGTGCGCAGGCCCTTGTCGTCGATGTATCCGCGAAGCGCGCCGTGGCGGGGATGGCGATCGAGGTGCTGCGCCAGTCGCCGCCGCACCTGCTGATCAACGCGGCCGGTGCAGGCTATGTGCGCGTCCTTGGCATGCTGACGGTCAGTGACGCGTTCGTCGGCGACATGGTTGCCGCCGGCGACCGCCGCTTCATCGTCAACCTCACCGCCAAGCCGGCGCCTACCCGCTTTTCGCAGCCCTTCTCCTATGCGGCGTCGCCGGTTGCGTTCGCCCAGCTGTCGGCCGCGCTCAGCGCACGGACGGACGGCACTGAAGTGAATGTCATCTCGGTCAATTGCGAAACCAGTGATTCTGCTGCGAACGACCTGGTCGACGTTCTCTGCCGCGAAGCGGGCGCGTCGCGCGGGACAGACATGCGGCTCGCGGGCTGATTAATAAATCGGTTACCGGGACTGCGTAAACGGAACTTGCATCCTTGGCCAAATCGAACATACTGTATGGTATGGCAGATACTTCGGCGGAGGCGGTGGAGCCCCAGAGAAAAAGCCGCAAGCAGGTCAGCGAGGAGACGCGCCTCGCCATCATCGACGCTGCCCACCGCGTGTTTCGCCGCGCCGGCTATAATGGCTCCAGTCTCGACGATATCGCTGCCGCCGCCGGCTTCACCAAGGGCGCGGTCTATTGGCACTTCGCCAACAAGCAGGCGCTGTTCCTTTCGCTGATTGCGGAGTCCGTCCGCAGCAACCTCGAATTCCTGTCCGGCATCGTCGCCTTGGAGGCCGAACCGGAACGGATGACGGCGGAACTGGCCAAATGGATCGACCGCATCGACGCGACCGAATCCCTGCCCTCGCTCGGGGTCGAAATGGAAATCGAGGCGCGCCGCAATCCGCGCCTGCGCGAACTTCATCAGCAACAGGTGCTCGCTCACGAACAGGCGATGGCCGCCATTCTCGAGCGCTATTTCCGCGGCATCGGCAAGCCCCCGCCTATGCCGATGGAAGAGCTGACCGGGACCATCATCACGGTCATCAAGGGCTTCGCGCTGGCTCGCCAGAACCGGCCCGGCACGCCGATCACTTCGGCCCGGCTGCTGCGCATGCTGATGCTGATGGACGACAAGGCCTAGGCCCAGCCGCGGCCGCGCTTGTGCTACAGGCGCCGCGTGATGCCCTTGCTCAAGGACAGGATTCGGGAACAGGCGCGCGACCTCGGCTTCGTCGCGTGCGGCTTTGCGACCGCCGACGGCCATGACGCGCAAGGCGCCGACCTGATGCGATTTCTTGGCGAGGGACGCCACGGCACGATGGATTGGCTCGAGGCGCGTGCGCACCAGCGCATCGCGCCGACCGCCTTATGGCCCGAGGCCCGCTCGGTCATCGCGCTGGGGATGAGCTACGCACCCGACAGCGATCCGCTTGCCCTCGCCGCCGCGCCGTCCGCCGGGCGCATCTCGGTCTATGCGCAGGGCGGCGACTATCACAAGACGGTCAAGAAAAGGCTCAAGGCGCTCGCCCGCTGGCTGGTCGAAACCGAAGGCGGCGAATTGAAGGTGTTCGTCGACACCGCGCCGGTGATGGAAAAGCCGCTGGCCGCGGCCGCGGGGATCGGCTGGCCGGGCAAGCACACCAACCTCGTCAGCCGTGACCATGGCAGCTGGCTGTTCCTCGGCATCATCCTGACCAGTCTCGACATTCCGCCCGACGATCCGGCGCGCGACACCTGCGGGACCTGCACCCGCTGCCTCGCCGCCTGCCCCACCGACGCGTTCGACGGCCCGCGGCGGATCGATGCGCGCAAGTGCATTTCGTACCTGACGATCGAACATGACGGCCCCATCCCGGAGCAATTTCGCCGCGCCATCGGCAATCGCATTTACGGCTGCGACGATTGCCTGGCGGTGTGCCCGTGGAACCGCTTCGCCGACGCCGCCGCCGCCAACCGGGCCTTCCTCCCGCGCGAGGAATTGAAGGCGCCGCGCCTGACCGACCTGCTGGCGCTGGACGATGCCGCCTTTCGCGCCCGCTTTGCCGGGTCGCCGATCAAGCGCATCGGCGTGAAGCGGATGATCCGCAACTGTCTGGTCGCGGCGGGCAACAGCGGCGATGCCACGCTGATTCCCGCGGTGCGCGCCCATCTCGGCGATGACGATCCGGTGGTCGGCGACGCCGCGCGCTGGGCGCTGGCCGAGCTTCAGGGCGCGTCGAGCGAGCCCACGCACAGCGCCTGATCGATGTCGGCTAGCGCGCGCGTGCGCGTGTCGACATAGGTCACGCGCATCGGCGCATTGCCGACGCCGGGATAGAAATAGGCGTCGAGCACGCATAGCCGGCTGCGATATTGCAGCTTCAGGCTGGTGCCTTCGCGCACCTGCAACGCCGGCGTGCCCCAGCGCCGCACCAGTTCCTCGATCGTCCGGCCGATGATCTCGCCGCGCGTATGTTCGGATTGCGGGACCGCCACGCTGGGCGTTTCCGGACGCGGCGCGCGGCCGCAGGCGGCCAGTGCAAGGACGAGCGAAGCAATCAGCAGGCGACGCATGCCGATGTGATGGCGGGGCTTTGGCGGCGGCGCAAGTTGCGGCGGCGGCGGCTCGCCGCTACGCGCCCCCACATGACCGAAAAAACCATTGATGTGCTGGCGATCGGAAACGCGATCGTCGACGTGATCGCCGACGGCGACGACGACTTCCTCGCCCGCCACGGCATGGCCAAGGGCGGCATGCAGCTGATCGACGCCGAAGCGGCGGAGCAGCTCTACGCCGCCATGGGCAGCGGCCGCGAAACCAGCGGCGGGTCCGCCGCCAACACCGTCGCCGGCCTCGCCGCGCTGGGCCTCAAGGCGGCCTTCGTCGGCCAGCTTGGCGACGACGACCTGGGCAAGATCTTCACCCACGACATCCGCTCGCTGGGCGTGACCTTCGACACCCCGCCGCGCGGCGATACCGGGCCCACCGCGCGCTGCCTGATACTGGTCACGCCGGATGCGCAGCGGACGATGAACACGTTCCTCGGCGCGGCGCAGCATCTCGATCGCGGCGCCATCGACGCCGACGCCATCGCGCGCGCCCGCATCCTCTATCTCGAAGGCTATCTGTGGGATCCCGAAGAGCCGCGCGCGGCGATGGAGGAAGCCATTCGCCACGCCCGGGCCGCGGGGACCAAGGTCGCCTTTACCTTGTCCGACGGCTTCGTCGTCGAACGCCATCGCGACGGTTTCCTCAAGCTGATCGACGAGGGCAAGATCGACATCCTGTTCGCCAACGAACAGGAATTCCTCCACCTCGCCGGCGCCAGCGACCTCGACGCGGCGCTCGAATCCTTTGCCGGCAAGGTGCCGACCCTGGTCGTCACGCGCAGCGAACAGGGCGCGGTCGCGATCAGCGGCGATGAACAGGCCAGCGTACCGGCCGAGCCGATCGAGCGGCTGGTGGACACTACCGGCGCCGGCGACCTGTTTGCCGCCGGCTTCCTTGCCGGGCAGGCCCGCGGCCGGTCCCTCGAAGATTCGCTCCGGCTCGGCGCGATCGCCGCGTCGGAAGTCATCCAGCATTACGGCGCGCGGCCCGAACGCGATCTTGCCGAACTCGCCAGCGACCTGATTCAATAGAAAAGGGGCCCCGCCGTTTCCGGCGAGGCCCCCTCCCCCTTTTGTCCTGGGATCAGCCGCGTTCCGGCGCCGGCGGCGGCGGCGGCGGCGGCGGCGGCGGTGCCGGGCACACTTCGGTCGCCAGAATCACCGAACCGTCCGGGCAGGTCTGCGTCGCCGGAGCGGGCGGCGGCGGCGGCGGCGCCACGTACACCGGCGCTGCGGGTGCCGGGCTCCACTTTGCCCGCAAGGTCAGGCCGAACGTGCGCGGTTCGCCAAGGAAGGCGCCGAACAGCTGCGTCGCCCGCGGATAGAAGCCCGCTTCGACGCCGCGCTGCGTGCCCGAACCCTGGATCGGCGCGTCGAACGCGACCTGGGTGTAGTCCTCGTTGAACAGGTTCTGCGCCCACAGTTCGACCGACCAGGCGTTGTTCGGTCCGCGAATGCCGACACGACCGTTCACGACGGTGAAGCCGCCCTGGTACTTTTCGATGTCGAGGTCCGACCCGGTGTTGAGCCCGGTCTGGTGACGCGCGTCGACATAGAACAACGCGCTGAGGCCCGACGAGCCGATCGGCGGCGACCAGGCCATGGCCCCCGTCAGGGTCCACAGGCTGGAGTTGGAGATCCGCCGGCCCGGCAGCTGGAACAGATAATCGTTCAGCGGCTTGCCGTCGGCGCCAACCAGGTCGTCGCGATACTTGGTGTTGGCGTAGGTGACGCCGGCGTTGAGGTCGAAATAGCGCATCGGCCGGGTGAAGGCCTCGATTTCGAAGCCGCGGCTGCGCACACCGGCGCGGGTTTTGCCCGAGCAGGCGCCGGTCAGCGAGCTGGCATCGGTATCCGCACCGCCCAGGTCCTCGCTGCAGGCGTTGATGTTTTCGACGATGAAGTTGAGGCCGTTGAAGGTGTTCAGCTGGAAGTTGCGGAACAGCTGGTTGAACACGGCCACGTTCACGTCGATGCCCGGGCCGTTATACTTGGCGCCCAGTTCGATCGCGTCGTTGGTTTCCGGCTTGAACTGCAGGTTCTCGCCCGATGCGACCATTCCCTGGCACCCGGCCTGGAGCGGCGACACGCAGATCGCGCCGCTGCCGGACAGGGGCGGATTGCTAAGCGGCGTGGTCGGCGAGGTTGCCGGCACCGTTGTCGGCACCGTCGTCGCCCGGAACAGCGCCGAACGGTCGAGGTTGAAGCCGCCCGCCTTATAACCGCGCGAATAGCTGATGTAAGTCAGCAGGTCCGGCGTGACCTTGTAGCTGAGCACCGCGGTGCCCGACAGCTTGCTCTCGGTCCGCGAATCGTCGATCCCGAAGCTTCCGCCCGGGGCCGCCGCGATCACGCACGGCAGCTGCTGGAGCGAGCTTCCGGACAGGACCGTACACAGGACGTTATTGTCGAGCAGCGTCGCGTCGAGCGTCTTGCGCTCATGCGTGTACCGGGCGCCGATGGTGAAATCGAGGCCGGGGACGATCTCGAAGATGTTGTGGGTGAACACCGACCAGTTGTTGCTTTGCTGGCGATAGCTGTCGTTGAGCGCGGCGCCGTTGAGCGACGAGCCGACGAACGCCGGTCCGCCCAGCGCGACGGCAAGGTTGGAAAAGCCGCTGGTGCCGAACGGGAAGGAGCCGAAGTTCGCCGACGGCAGGCCCGGCCCGAGGTTGGTGTTGTCGAGCCCGGCGAAGGCGCCGAGCGCGGTGATCTGGCCGCCAAGCGCCGCGGCGGTGTTGAACTGGCCCGCGCCGAGCGCCGCCAGATACTGGCCGACCAGGGCGTTGCGGACGCCGGTTGCAACCGCCGGGTTGAAACAGGTCGGCGAGGCGCCGGGGGCGAGGATCGCCGGCCCGATCAGCGGGCTGGAGGCGAAGTTCGCCGCGACCAGGCAGTTGCTGTAGCGGCCGTAATCGTTGCCATACGACAGATTGTCTTCGACCCGCAGCTTCTCGTTCGCGTAATAGCCGCCGACCAGCCAGTCGAGCTTGCCGCCGAACGCTTCGCCGTTGAGCCGCAGTTCCTGCGTAAAGGTGTTGAACTTGTTGTACGACCCGCCGTCACTGTCGCGGTAGAGGATGTCGAGATTGTTGAAGTCGGCATCCATGCCGCGGACGTACTTGTTGACGCGGTAGGCGGTGATCGACGTCAGCTTCGCGCCGCCGAAATCGTAATTCAGTTCGCCCGACAGGCCGTAATCGTCGACATCGCTGTCGAAGTTGCGCCCCGGGCTGATCGAGATGTCGCGGCCGTAGGTGTCGTCGTTGATGACGGCACCAAGCGCGCGCTCGATCGCGGCGATGGTCGACGGCTGCGAACCGCCGGCCGCGAAGTCGCGCGCCGGCAGGTAGGTCGCGCCGCAACATTCCTCGCGGCGCTTGGTATAGTCGGCGATAATCCGCACCGACAGGTCGTCGGTCGGTTCGAACAGCAACTGGCCGCGCAGCAGCCAGCGGTTGCGGTCGTTGACGTCGCGGCCGGAAATGACGTCGTCGAGGAAGCCGTCGCGCTTCATCCACACGCCGTCGATGCGCGCGGCGACGCTGTCGGCCACCGGTCCGGTGACGCTGCCTTCAAGCCGGCGCAGGTTGTAATTGCCGACGCTGATCGCGCCGCTGACTTCCGGGGTGAAGCGCGGTTGCGCGGTGATCACGGAGATCAGGCCGGCGGAGGTGTTGCGGCCGAACAGCGTGCCCTGCGGGCCGCGCAGCACTTCGATCCGCTCCAGCGGCCCGAGCTCGGTCAGGCCCATGCCTGCGCGGCTGCGGTACACGCCGTCGATGAACACGCCGACCGACCCTTCGAGGCCGGGGTTGTCTCCGACCGTGCCGATGCCGCGGATACGGGCGACGGCGGCGCCGCCTTCCGACGTGGTCGAGGAGACGAGCAGCGACGGCGACAGCTGGTTGAGCTGGCGAATGTCGGTCGCGCCCGACAGCTGGAGATTTTCGGCGGTGACGGCGCTGACCGCCAGCGGAACGTCGGACAGCGCCTGATTACGGCGCGTCGCGGTGACGACGATGTCGCTGGTATCGACCGGCTGTTCCGACAAATCGGTGTTGGCAACCGCGCCTTGGCCGGCCGTGTTGGCCTGGTCGATTTCCTCTTCGCCGGCGGGCCCGACGGGATTGGTCGGCTGGCCAGGATCGGCCTGCTGAGCGAACGCCGGAACCGGAATAGCGAAGAGAGCCGCAGAAAGCAGCCAGACGGATTTGCGCATCATGTCCTCCCAAGGCCCACAATTGGCAGGCCCTCCGCAGCGGAGGCTAATTCAGGTCGAAGGCGCGCGGAAGTTTAACCCACGAACGGCGTGCAAGAACGCAGAACGATGCTGCAAAAATGCAACAGCCGTTGCTACCTTTCGATAGATTTCCGTAACGTCAGGGCCGGCGCAAGCGCCGTGCGCAACCTATTTCGGCGCCAGTACCATCAGCATCTGGCGGCCTTCCATGCGCGGATGGGCCTCGATCTTGGCGACATCGGCGGTCTGTTCCTGGACCCGCCGAAGCACCGCCATGCCCAGTTCGCCGTGCGCCATCTCGCGGCCGCGGAAACGCATCGTGACCTTCACCTTGTCCCCGTCGTCCAGGAACTCGAACACCTTCTTCATCTTGGTGTCGTAATCGTGGTCGTCGATGTTCGGACGCATCTTGATCTCCTTGATCTCCTGCGTCTTCTGCTTCTTGCGCGCCTCGTTGGCCTTTTTCTGCGCTTCGTATTTGAAGCGGCCGATATCGAGGAACTTGGCGACGGGCGGGTCAGCGTTGGGCGAAATCTCGACCAGGTCGAGCCCCACGTCCTGCGCCTGCTCGAAGGCTTCCCGGGTATACATAACGCCCAGATTTTCCCCGTTCTCGTCGATCACCCTGACCTTCTGGGACTGGATGAACTCATTGTAGCGGGGGCCGGTGAATTGCGGCGGCGCCATCGAACGGCGCGGATAGGGCGGTGGTATAGCGGTGTCTCCGTGAGTCGTTTGTGCTGTCGGCGACGTAAGCCTTCCGGCCGATCAATTAAAGGGCGGAGCGGCGTAAAGCGCCATTTTCCGGCGCTGCTGTGGCTTGCTAGGCGCGCAGGTCGGGCGGAACGATCTCGGCGGCGATCAGCTCGACCGCTTCGTCGAGGCTCATCATCTTCTGGTGCTCGTCGCTGCCCAGCCGGCGGATCGCGACCGATCCTTCCTCCGCCTCGCGCTTGCCGACGACCAGCAGCAGCGGGACCTTGGCCAGCGAATGTTCGCGCACCTTGTAGTTGATCTTCTCGTTCCGGAGGTCCGTGTCGACGCGAATGCCGCGCGCTTCGAGCCGGGCCGCGACCTGCTGCGCATAATCGTCGGCATCGCTGACAATCGTCGCGACCACCGCCTGCACCGGCGCCAGCCAGAGCGGGAACTTGCCAGCATAATGTTCGATCAGGATGCCGATGAACCGCTCGTAGGACCCGAAGATCGCGCGGTGGAGCATGACCGGCCGGTGCTTCTCGCCGTCCTCGCCGACGTAGGTCGCGTCAAGCCGTTCGGGCAGCACCCGGTCGCCCTGGATCGTGCCCACTTGCCAGGTGCGGCCGATGGCGTCGGTCAGATGCCATTCCAGCTTGGGCGCATAGAAAGCGCCTTCGCCCGGCAGTTCTTCCCAGCCGTAATCGTCGTTGGCCATGCCGGCCTCGGCGACGGCGTCGCGCAACTCCTGCTCGGCCTTGTCCCAGTCGCTGTCGTTGCCGAAGCGCTGGTCGGGGCGAAGCGCCAGCTTGACGTGATAGCTGAAGCCGAAGTCGCGATAGACCGCATCGGCCAGCTTGCAGAAGGCGCGCACCTCCTCGACCACCTGGGCTTCCGTGCAAAAGATGTGCGCGTCGTCCTGCGTGAACTGGCGCACGCGCATCAGCCCGTGCAGCGCCCCGTGCGGCTCGTTGCGGTGGCAACAGCCCATCTCGCCCAGCCGGATCGGCAGCTCGCGATAGCTGGTGATGCCCTGCTTGAAGACCAGCACATGAGCCGGGCAGTTCATCGGCTTGAGCGCCATCAGGTCGGCCGCGCCCGACAGAATCGGCGCCTCGTCGTCGACCGACGGGATTTCGTCGGGCACGACGAACATGTTCTCGCGATATTTGCCCCAGTGGCCGGACTGTTCCCACTGCCGGGCGTCCATCAGCTGCGGCGTCTTGATCTCCTGGTAGCCCGCGGCGTCCATCTTGCGCCGCATATAGGCTTCCAGCTCGCGCCAGATGCGATAGCCGTGCGGGTGCCAGAAGACGCTGCCGTGCGCTTCGGCCTGAAGGTGGAACAGGTCCATCTCCTGCCCGATCTTGCGATGGTCGCGCTTGAGCGCTTCTTCCAGCCGGACAAGATGTTCGTCGAGCTGCTTCTTGTTGAGCCACGCCGTCCCGTAAATGCGGCTGAGCATCGGGTTCTTCGGGTCGCCGCGCCAATAGGCGCCGCTGACGCGGGTCAGCTTGAACGCACGCGGGTCGAGCTTGCCGGTCGAGGCCAGATGGGGGCCGCGGCACAGGTCGATCCAGTCGGCCTCGCCCTTGCCCGTCTTGTACATGGTGATCGGCTCGTTCTCGGGCAGCTCCATCACCCACTCGGCCTTGAAGCTTTCGCCATGGTCGAGGAAGAACTGGCGCACCCGCTCGCGGTCCCACACTTCGCGGATCAACGGCTTGTCGGCCTCGATCACGCGGCGCATCTCGGCCTCGATTTCTGGCAGATCCTCTTCCGTGAACGGCCCGCGCTCCGCCGTCGGTGCGAAGTCGTAATAGAAGCCGTCGTCGGTCGACGGGCCGAAGGTGATCTGCGTTCCCGGATACAAGTTCTGCACCGCCTCCGCGAGAACGTGGGCGAAGTCGTGACGCACCAGCTCCAGCGCAACCTTCTCGTCGCGGGACGTGACCAGCGCGAGGTTCGCGTCCGCTTCGAACGGCCGCATGATATCCCGCAGCTCGCCATCGATGCGGGCAGCCAGCGCGGCCTTGGCCAGCCCCGGTCCGATCGCCGCGGCGATATCCGCGGGCGTCGAGCCTTCCGGCACTTCCCGGACCGATCCGTCCGGAAGCGAGATCTTGAACATCTGCGTCATTGCCAGCGCATGTAGCGACGGGCGGCCTCGCGCTCAACTGGCGGGCGACGTCACCTTAGTGTCAACTTTCCTTGACATCGGCGTCCTGCGTTAGTAAAGCTACCTTTACATTGTGGAAAGGAACATTGTCATGCCCATTCGTCATTCGATCCTCTGGGCGGCGCTGATCATCGCGGTTGCCGCCATTTCCGAAGCCGCCGGCCTTGGCAATGCGGTCCAGTGGGCGATCGTCGCCGGCCTGTCCGGAGCGGCCTTTGCCAGCCTGCCGCGTCGTGGCCGCACCTGCGGACAAGGCTAATGGCGGTGGCGACCGATCCGGCCTGCGCACCGCGGGCCAGCGCCCGACGCCGCTATTTCGTCCGTCTGGCCGCGCTCATGGCCTTCTATCTCGCGACCCTGTTCCTCGCGGAACATCTGATCGAGGATCGCGGCGTCACCGGGCCGGCTGCTTACGTCCTGGCATTCATGCCGGGGTTAGCGGTTGCTGGCGTCTTCTGGGTCGTGGCGGCGCTGATCGTCGAGGAAAAGGACGAGTATCTGCGCCTGCTCTATGTGCGCCAGACGCTGGTCGCGACCGGCTTCTCCATGACACTCGCCGCGATCTGGGGGTTCCTCGAAAACTACGGCCTTGCGGCCCACGTCGCCGCTTATTGGTGGCCGGTACTGTGGTGTTTCGGGATCGGGATCGGCGCCGTGTTCAACAAGCTGACGCTGGGCGATTGGGGGGTCAGATGAACAACCGCCTGCGGCTGCTTCGCGCCGAGCGCCAGTGGAGCCAGCAGGAACTTGCCGACCGGCTGGACGTGTCCCGCCAGAGCATCAATGCGATCGAAACCGGCAAGTACGATCCGTCGCTGCCGCTCGCCTTCCGCATCGCCGAGCTGTTCCAACTGACCATCGAGGACGTGTTCGAATCGCCGTCGAGCCGCAGGTCCGGAGCGATCTAGCGCCCTCCTGCGCCATCCTCGCCCCACGCGGATGGTGCCCCAATGCGCGGCAATCGGCTATCGGCCAGCGTCATGACCGAACCGCACTATCTCGACTTCGCCGGCACGCGCCTGGCCTATCGGTACCGCGATGGCGCGTCCCCGACGCTCGTTTTCCTGCCCGGCTACGCGTCCGACATGGACGGGACCAAGGCGCTCGCGGTCGACGCTTTCGCCGAGGCGCGCGGCAACGCCATGCTGCGGTTCGATTATTCGGGCACCGGCTTGTCCGGCGGCCGGTTCGAAGACAGGACGCTGGGCGGCTGGCTCGACCAGTCGCTGGCGGTCATCGATGCCCTTACCGACGGGCCGCTGATCCTGATCGGTTCGTCGATGGGCGGGTGGCTCGCGCTCCTCATCGCGCGCCAGAGCCCCGAACGGGTTGTCGGACTGGTCGGAATCGCCGCCGCGCCGGACTTCACCGCCTGGGGCTATAGCGCCGAGGAAAAGGCCGCGTTGCGCGCGGACGGGCGGCTGGAACAGCCCAACCCCTACGGCGACGCGCCGCAGCTGACCACGCTCGGCTTCTGGCGGTCGGGCGAATCGCTGCGGCTGCTCGATGCGCCAATCCCGGTCGACTGCCCGGTGCGGCTGGTCCACGGCGATGCCGACGCGGACGTGCCGGTCGACATCGCCAACCGGACCGTCCGGCAGCTGCGTTCAGCCGATGTCCAGCTGACCATCATCAAGGGCGGGGAGCACCGCTTGTCGCAGGGCCACGAGATCGCGGCGATCCTGCGCGTGCTGGCCGAAATCGTGGAGACGACCGAATGATCCTTGCCATCGCCGCCGCATTGGCGACCGCCCAGGCCGCGCCTTGCCCCGACGTCGTCACCGCCGAGGCCTTCGTCTGCCGCGCCATCCGCGCCAGCGCCGACCAGCAGCCCGAGGCCGCCGCCGAGGCGTTCGAACAGGCCGCGCAACAGGTCGACAGCGCCGACCCGCAATTCGCCCGGCTGCATGCCGCAGCCGGCAACATGTGGATCGCGGCGGAAAAGCCGAACAAGGCTGCGGTCGCGCTCGACAAGGCGCTCGCCGGGACCGGGCTGCAAGGAACGCAGCGCGGCGAAGCCCTGCTCGACCGCGCCCGCGCCGCGGAGGCCCAGAACGACCTGAAGACCGCTCGCGCCAAGGCCGACGAGGCCGCCCAGACGATCGCCGGCGACCCCTTCCTGTGGTATTTTTCGGCCGCGCTGGCGATCCGCGAGGGCGATCCAACGCGGGCCCGCGCAAGCATCGAAAAGGCGTTGACGATCACGCCCGCCGATCCGCTTATCCTGTTCGAGGCCGGCCACGTCGCGCAGTTCGGCGGCGATACCGTTGGCGCCCGCCATTACTGGCAACGGACGGTCGAACTGGACCCCAGCGGCGACGCCGGCAAGGCCGCCCGCGACGCGCTTAAGCTGCTTCCGGCAACGGTCACCGTGCAAAGCGAGGCAAGCGCGCCTAAGTAAGGGCGTATGCGCTATCTCCACACGATGATCCGGGTTTCGGACCCGCAAGCCACCGTCGACTTCTTCAAGCTGATCGGCCTCGAAGAGCGCCGGCGCATGGACAATGAAGCCGGCAAGTACACGCTCATCTTCATGGGCGTTCCCGGCGAGAAGGCCGAAGTCGAACTGACTCACAATTGGGGCGAGGACGGCTATGCCGGCGGCCGTAATTTCGGGCACCTCGCCTATCGCGTCGACGATATTTACGAGACTTGCCAGCGGCTGATGGACGCCGGGGTGACGATCAACCGGCCGCCGCGCGACGGGCACATGGCGTTCGTCCGTACGCCGGACAACATCTCCATCGAACTGCTGCAGGAAGGAGAATCGAAGCCGCCGGCCGAACCCTGGTCGTCGATGCCCAACACCGGCGAGTGGTGATGCTGGACATCGTCGCCGTCCCGGCCTTTGCCGACAATTACCTGTGGCTGGTCCGCGACGGCGTCAGCGGCGAGACCGCCGTAGTCGATCCCGGCGACGCCGCGCCCGTGCTGGCGGAGGCGCACAATCGCGGCTGGACCATCGGCCAGGTGTGGAACACGCACTGGCACCCCGACCACACCGGCGGCAATCTGGCGGTCAAGTACGCCACGGGGGCGACCGTTTCCGGGCCGGACGGCGGGAAGATTCCCGGCATCGACGTGGTTCTGCGCGATGGCGACGAGGTGCGGCTGGGCGACCATGTCGGCCGGGTCGTCGAAGTGCCCGGCCACACGCTCGACCATATCGCCTTGGTATTCGAGCGCGAAAAGGTGGCGTTCGTCGGCGACACGATGTTCGCCATGGGCTGCGGCCGGCTGTTCGAAGGCACGCCCGAACATATGTTCGCATCGCTGGCCAGACTTGCCGCCCTGCCCGAAGACACGCGGCTGTACTGCGCGCACGAATATACGCTGTCCAACGCCCGCTTCGCGGCACACGCGGAGCCCGGCAATGACGCGATCGCCGAGCGGCTGGCCAAGATTGAAGCCATGCGCGAACGCGGCGAGATTACGGTGCCGACCACGGTCGCGCTGGAACGGGCGACCAACCCTTTCGTTCGCTCGACGGACCCGCAGCATTTCGCGCGGCTGCGGGCAGACAAAGACAGCTTCCGTTCATGACGGGGGCGTCACGGTATTGGCGAGTGGGCGAGTGTTGGAGGTTGCGATGAAAGCAGTGTTTCTGGCCGTTCCTGTCCTGGTTGCCGCGGGCATCGTCGCTTGCGCCCCGGTGCCCCCGCCCGGTCCCAAGACCGCCCAGGCGCAGGCCAAGCTCGACCGCTATCTCGCCGGCAAGGTCGCCGGCCCGCCGCAGACCTGCATCCAGCCCTATCAGGCTGGCGAAACGATCACGATCGACGACAACACCATCCTGTTCAAGCGCGGCAGCACCATCTACCGCAACGACCCGCCGGGTGGGTGCAACGGCATGGGCTCCGGCTTCTACACGTTGGTCACCCGGTCGACCGGTTCGGGCCTGTGCAGCGGCGAAATCGCGACCGTCGCCGACGTGCGCAGCGGCGTGACGATGGGCAGCTGTCCGCTGGGTCAGTTCGTACCTTACAAGCCGGCGCCCTAACGGCCGAACAGGCCGTCGAGCCGTTCGCCGTACACGCCGCCGATAACATGGCGGCGGATCTTCATCGACGGCGTCAGCTGTTCGTTCTCGACCGTGAAAGGTTCGTCGGCGATCATGAACCGGCGGACCTTCTCGATCACCGAAATGTCCCGGTTCACCCGGTCGACCGCGGCTGACAATCGTTCGCGCACGTCGGGCTTGCCAGCGATTTCGGGGTCGGGGACCAACAGGCCGACAAGGTGCGGCCGCCGGTCGCCATAGACCATCGCCTGCGCGATTTCGGGTTGCAGCGTCAGCATTCCCTCGATCCGCTGAGGCGCGACATTGTCGCCCTTGTCGTTGACGATGATGTCCTTTTTCCGGTCGGTGATGACGATCCGGCCCTTGTCGTCGAAATGGCCGATGTCGCCCGTCGCCAGCCAGCCGTCGTCGCTGAGCACCCGCCGGGTTTCTTCCTCGTTGCGCCAATAGCCGTGCATCACCAGTTCGCCGCGAACCATGATCTCGCCGTCCGCGGCAATGCGCACCTCGGTATCCTTGAGCGGCGGGCCGACCGTTTCCAGCTTGATCCCCGTGCGCGGCCGGTTGGCGCTGATCACCGGCGCCGCTTCCGTCTGGCCATAGCCCTGGAGGAAGGTAATGCCGAGCGATTCGAAGAACAGCCCGACTTCGGGATTGAGCGGCGCGCCGCCCGACACCCACGCCTTGGTCCGGCCACCGACCTTGGCCCGCACCTTCTTGCGCACCGTATGTTCGAGGATCGCGTTCATCGGCAGGTTCCACGGCCGGATCCGCCCGCGCGACCGTTCGCCGCCGATCGCCATCGCCCGGCGGAACAGATATTTGCCGACGTTGCCGCTGCCTTCCAGCGACTTGAGGATGCGGGTGCGCAGCATTTCGAACAGGCGCGGTACGACGATCATGATCGTCGGGCGCGTCTCTTCGATGTTCGACGCCAGCTTCTCCAGGCTTTCGGCATAATAGATTTGCGCGCCGAGCCCGATCGGGAACAGCTGGCCGCCGGTATGTTCGAGCGCATGGCTGGCCGGCAGGAAGGACAGGAACACCTCGTCCCCCCAGCCGAAGTCGGTGGAGATGATGTCCGCCGCGCCGGCGACATTGTGGAGCAGCGCGCCGTGGTGCTGCATCACCCCGCGCGGCGCGCCGCCGGTGCCGCTGGTGTAGATGATGCAGGCAAGGTCGGCGCGCTTCATCTGCGCGACCCGATCCTCGACCGCAGACAGGTCGCCGTAGCCATCCGCCAGCTTGGTCCAGCTATGGCATTTGACCCAGTCGGGCGACTGACCCATGCGGATGTCGCTGATCCCGATGACGTGATGGCAATCGGCCGATGTCAGCACGGCGGGGACCAGCGTCGCGGCCAGTTTCTGGTTGGAAACGATCACCGCCCGGGCGCCCGAATTGCCCAGCACATGCGCGTGATCGCGCGTGGTGTTGGTGGTGTAGGTCGGCACGGTGACGCAGCCAGCGGCCATGATGGCAAGGTCCGAAATCAGCCATTCGGGCCGGTTCTCGCTGACCAGGCAGACGCGGTCGCCCGGTTCGAGGCCCATTTCGCGAAGCGCGGTGGCCAGCGCGACGACCTTGCGCCGGGCATCGGTCCAGCTGGTCGATTGCCACTTCTTGTCGACCTTGGCCCACAGGAACGGCGTGTCGCCCCGTTCGTCGGCCCGCGCGAAAAACATCTGCACGAGATTGTCGAAATGCTCGAGTTGCCTGGCCATCCGTCCTCCCGGCCGGGCTTTTAGCCGATGCTGCGGCAAGTGCCAGCGTGGACGCACTTCGAACCATCGGTTAGTCCGCGCCCCATGCCCTTGACCAAGACCATCGCCGCGCTCGCCGCCCTCAGCCTGGCCGGTTGCACCGCTCTGCCGCCGCAGGCCGCGCTTCCGGCCGCCCCGGCACAAACCGCTGCCGCCCAGCCGTTCGCGATCGCCGCCAACCCGCTGGCGACCCGGGCCGGCCATGACGTGCTGGCCCGCGGCGGCAGCGCGGTCGATGCCGCGGTGGCCGTGCAGGCGATGCTGTCGCTGGTCGAACCGCAAAGCTCCGGCGTCGGCGGCGGCGCCTTCATCACTTATTACGACGCGGCGACGCGGTCGGTCAGCGTCTACGACGGCCGCGAAGTCGCCCCGGCGCAGGCGACGACGACGATGTTCCTCGGGGCCGACGGCAAGCCCCTGCCGTTCGGCGAAGCCGTCCTGTCCGGCCGCGCCACCGGTGTTCCGGGCGCCGTCGCGGCTCTGGCCATGGCGCACAAGGACCATGGCCGCTTGCCGTGGAACAGCCTGTTCGGCGATGCGCAGCGCACCGCGGCGCAGGGCTTTGCCGTCAGCCCGCGCCTCGCCCGGCTGATGCGGGTCGATGCGCCGGAAAATTCCGCGCCCGACGTCAAAGCCTATTTCACCAAACCCGACGGCACGCTGCTCGACGCGGGCGACACGTTGCGCAACCCGGCCTACGCCGACTTCCTGGCGCGGCTTGCGGCGCAGGGCCCGGCGGCGCTGTACAGCGGGTCGACCGCGGCGCGGATCGTCGAACGCACCCACGTCGCCCCGCTGCCCGGCAGCATGACGATGGCGGACCTGGCCAATTACCGCCCGATCAAGCGCGAGGCGCTGTGCCGGCCGTGGCGTGCGCTGGTGATGTGCGTCCCGCCGCCGCCGTCCAGCGGGGTCGGGCTGATCCAGCTGATGAAGATGCTGGAGCAGACCGACATAGCCAGCCGCGGGCCGGCCGACCCGCAGGCCTGGTTCCTGTTCGCCGAAGCCAGCCGGCTGATGTATGCCGACCGCGACCGCTATGTCGGTGACAGCGCCTCGGTCCCCGTCGCCGGCCTGCTTGCCCCCGACTATATCGCCGCCCGCGCCCGGCTGATCGGCCGCGCCGCGGCGCCGGCACCGGCGGCGGGCAACCCGGCCAGTGCCGTCGTCGCCGGTATCGATGCGACGATCGAACCGTCGGGCACGTCGCATTTCATCGTTCGCGATTCGATCGGCAACGTCGTGTCCATGACCACGACCGTCGAATCGCTGTTCGGCAGCGGGCGGATGGTCGATGGCTTCTTCCTCAACAACCAGCTGACCGACTTTTCCTTCGCTCCGGTCGATGCGCAGGGCCGGGCCGCGGTCAACGCCGTCGCGCCGGGCAAGCGCCCGCGGTCGTCGATGGTCCCGACGGTCCTGCTCAACCCCGACGGCAGCTTTGCCGGGGCGATCGGGTCGGCCGGCGGTAATGCCATTCTCGCTTATGTCGCCAAGTCGCTGGTCGCCGCGGTGGACTGGAAAATGTCGATGCCAGACGCGCTGGCCGCGCCTAACCTGGTTGCCCGCGGCACCGCTTTCGGCGGCGAAGTCGACAAGTTCCCGCCGCAAGTGCTGCAAGGCCTCGCCCAGCGCGGGATCGCGCTTAAACCGGGGCAGGGCGAGGACAGCGGGCTGACCGGCGTCCTCATTCGCAACGGCCGCATCGACGGTGCCGCCGATCCGCGGCGCGAAGGCATCGTGCTGGTTGTCGAGCCGCGCTAGGCGGCGCTGCCGATCACGTCGGCGATAGACTCGATCCCTTCGCGTTCCAGCCGCTCGGCCAGTTCGCAGGCGATGCGCCGGGCGACGTGCGGCCCTTCATAGACCATCGCCGTATACAGCTGGACCAGCGACGCGCCGGCCGCGATCCGGTCCCACGCGTCGTCCGCGGTGGCGATGCCGCCGCACCCGATCAGCGGGATTTCCCCGCCGGCAGCGCTGCGGAACTGGCGCAACGCGTCGAGCGCCAGCGCCTTCAGCGGCGCCCCCGACAGGCCGCCCTGTTCCCGCCCGCGGTCGGAGCGCAGGCCCGGCCGCGCCACGGTAGTGTTGGAAACGATGATCGCATCGATGCCATTGTCGATCGCCGAGCGGACGATGCGCCCGGCATCGCCGGCCTCCAGGTCCGGCGCGACCTTCAGGAACACCGGCGGCCCGCCGCGTTCCCGCGCTTCGTCGATCGCCGACAGCAAGGTGTCGAGCGCCCCCTGATCCTGGAGCGCGCGCAGCCCCGGCGTGTTGGGGGAACTGATGTTGACGGTCAGATAGTCGGCGACGCTGCTCATCGCCCGTACCCCGGCGACATAATCGCCGACCCGGTCGGGGCTATCCTTGTTGGCGCCGATATTGACTCCGATGGGCCCGCCGACGCGGCTGCATCCTTCCAGCCGCATGAAGGCGTCCGCCTGGCCGCAATTGTTGAAGCCCATGCGGTTGATCACCGCCTTGTCCTCCGCCAGCCGGAACAGCCGCGGCCGCGGATTGCCCTTCTGCGGCCGCGGGGTCAGCGTCCCCACCTCCACGAAACCGAAACCGAGCGAGAGGATTTCGGCCGGCACTTCAGCATTCTTGTCGAAGCCCGCCGCCAGCCCCACCGGCGAATGAAAGGTCAGTCCAGCGAGTTCGGTGCACAGCGACTTGGGCAAATGCGCCGAGTGAATCGGCAGCAGCCTGAGCGCGGCAATCGTCGCCCGATGCGCGGTTTCCGCGTCCATCGCGAAGACGAACGGCCTGATGATCGGATACAAACGCACGTTAATTTCGCCTTTAGCTGCGGCCAACGCCGCCGTCACCGAAAGGTTGAGTTTCATCACGCAACGCACTAAATCGGACTGGAAAGCTCCGATTTACCCATGCGCCTTAGCCACCTTGCCGATTATGCGGTCGTTTTGATGACCGCTGCCGCCCGCCGCGAGCCGGGCGGACGGCTGAGTGCGACCGAACTGGCGGCGGAGACCGGCGTCCCCCTGCCGACTGCGCAAAAGCTGATGAGCCAGTTGAGCGGCGCGGGCCTGATGACCAGCGTGCGCGGGGCCGGTGGCGGCTTTTCGCTGGCGCGCCCGGCGGCGGACATCAGCCTGGCCGACATCGTCGAGGCGGTGGAAGGGCCGATCGTCCTGACGCTCTGTTCGGACGGCAAGAACCAGGATTGCGCGCTCGACGCCCATTGCCGGATCAAGCCGCACATGGGTGTGGTTGGCAACGCCGTGCGCGGCGCGCTCAACGCCGTCCCGCTGACGTCGCTTTGTAGTCCGGCATCCGCCGGGGGGCTCGCCCAATGAACGAGCCCGTCAAGAACCGCGAGATCAAGGAAAAGATCGCCAAGGATTATGAGTGGGGCTTTTCCAGCGACATCGAGCAGGAGTTCGCGCCCAAGGGTCTGAACGAGGACATCGTCCGCTTCATTTCGGCCAAGAAGGACGAGCCCGAATGGATGCTCGAGTGGCGGCTGAAGGCCTATCGCGCCTGGCTGGAGATGGAGGAGGTCGACTGGGCCAAGCTCGACATCCCGGCGATCGATTACCAGGACGCTTATTATTACGCGGAGCCGAAGAAGAAGCCCAAGCTCGGCAGCCTCGATGAGGTCGATCCGGAGATCCTGCGCGTCTACGAGAAGCTCGGCATTCCGATCGAGGAGCAGAAGGTGCTCGCCGGGGTCGAAGGGGCGCGCAAGGTCGCAGTCGACGCGGTGTTCGACAGCGTGTCCGTCGCCACCACCTTCCGCGAGGAGCTGAAAAAGGCGGGCGTCATCTTCCTGTCGATCAGCGAGGCGATCCGCGAATATCCCGACCTGATCCGCAAATATCTCGGCAGCGTCGTGCCGCAGCGCGACAATTATTTTGCCTGCCTCAACAGCGCGGTCTTTTCCGACGGCACCTTCGTCTACATTCCCGAAGGCGTCCGCTGCCCGATGGAGCTGAGCACCTATTTCCGCATCAATGCGGAGAACACGGGCCAGTTCGAGCGCACGCTGATCGTCGCCGACAAGGGCAGTTACGTCAGCTATCTCGAAGGCTGCACCGCGCCGATGCGCGACGAAAACCAGCTGCACGCGGCGGTGGTCGAGATTTTCGCCCACGAGGACGCGGAGATAAAATACTCGACCGTCCAGAACTGGTACCCCGGCGATGCCGAGGGCAAGGGCGGCATCTTCAACTTCGTCACCAAGCGCGCGCTCTGCTCGGGCGACCGCTCCAAGGTGTCATGGACGCAGGTCGAAACCGGCAGCGCGATCACCTGGAAATACCCCAGCTGCATCCTCAAGGGCGAAAGCAGCGTCGGCGAATTCTATTCGGTCGCGCTGACCAATAATCGCCAGCAGGCCGACACCGGCACCAAGATGATTCACATCGGCGCCAACACCCGTTCGACCATCGTGTCGAAGGGCATCAGCGCGGGCCGCAGCGACAACACCTATCGCGGCCTCGTCCGCGTGCTGCCCAAGGCCGAAAACGTCCGCAACTTCACCCAGTGCGACAGCCTGCTGCTCGGCCCCGACTGCGGCGCCCACACCGTGCCCTATATCGAGGTCAAGAACCCGACCGCGCAGATCGAACATGAAGCGACCACGTCCAAGATCAGCGACGACCAATTATTCTACGCGATGAGCCGCGGCCTCGACGCCGAAGCCGCCGTCGCCCTGATCGTTAACGGCTTCGCCCGCGAGGTGCTGAAACAGCTGCCGATGGAGTTCGCCGTCGAGGCGCAGAAGCTCCTCGGGATCTCGCTCGAAGGGTCGGTCGGATGAGCTTCGATTATTTTGTCGCAGTGCCTGCAAAGGCTTGGCCTTCATCAATCGCTCTTCAACAGGCGATTGACCGCTTCGAATATCCGGTTCGTTTACGCGATCTCTCGGATGGCAATTTCGACGCTCCAACGCGCGAGCTTGCTGTCCAGTTCGAAGGTCGGCCCGTCATCATCGAAGCAGAAGTCGAAGAGGCTAAGGACGCGGACGATCCCCAGTCTTTGTTTGGCTACATCGCGCAAGCTGCGGTTGGCACATTTGCCATTCAAAATGGCGATCAGTTTCTTACACTCACGTTTCGCTCAGACGCGGACGAAATTAGGGCAGGCCTGTATATCGCGGCCGCGTTAATCAATGGCTTCGGCGGCTATGGGTTTGAAAATCAAACTGAGAGCCACGGGCGGGCTGACTTCGCAGCACAAATGGTTCGTGAGGCCTCCAATGAGAATCTTTGGATCGATTGATGTTGCTCCAAATCGATAACCTCCACGCGACCGTTGCGGAAAGGCCGATCCACAACGGCCTCGCGCGCGAGGTGCTCAAGCAGCTGCCGATGGAGTTCGCCGTCGAGATGCAGATGCCCGTCGGCATCAGTTTCAAGGAGATCGTTGTTGAGCCTCTTTTTCGACACGATGGCGGTGTTGTTCGCGGCACAGATGGCGCTGGGACTGTTCCTCATGTTCGGGCACCCCGGCGTACCTTGGTACAAGCGCGCGATCGCCGCATTCGGAAGTGTCGGAATGGCGCTGTGCGTGTTGGCGTTCTTTTACGCGACACGCGACGCGCCGACGTTCGAGGAACCGGAGGTCCGCTGGTCAACGATCGTCAGCCTGCTGGTTGCAAACGGCGTCCTGGCCGCTCGGCTGATCGGATACTTTCGGTCCAGCCATTTGGAAATGTCGTGCTTCGGCACGATTGGGCGGATGGTCGGCTGCCTGGCGGTGGCGTGGGGGGTTTTCGCCCTGCTTGCCGTCAGTCTTGCCGTGATCACCGGAATCAGCACGAGCGGCTTGGACTTCTTTTACCGATGAGCAATTTTTGATGCTGAATATCACGAACCTCCACGCGACCGTAGCGGACAAGCCCATCCTCAAGGGTCTGACGCTCGACGTGCCTGCGGGCGAAGTGCACGCGATCATGGGGCCGAACGGGTCGGGCAAGTCGACGCTGGCCTACACGCTGGCTGGGCGACCGGGCTATGACGTGACCGATGGGTCGGCGACATTCTCTCCCCCTTCGTTCGTCCCGAGCGAAGTCGAGGGGCGCGTCTCGACTTCGCTCGGCACGAACGGTGGAGGCGGTCTCGACCTGCTTGAAATGGAACCGCACGAGCGCGCCGCCGCCGGCCTGTTCCTCGGGTTCCAGTATCCGGTCGAAATCCCCGGCGTCAGCTACCTGCAGTTCCTGCGCGAAAGCCTCAATGCGCAGCGCCGAGCGCGCGGCGAAGGGGAGCTGTCCGGCGCCGATTTCATCAAGCTTGCCCGCGCGCAGGCAGCCGCGCTCGACATGGACGCGGAGATGCTCAAGCGGCCGGTTAACGTCGGCTTTTCCGGCGGCGAGAAGAAGCGCGCGGAAATGCTGCAGATGGGCATCATGGACCCCAAGTTCGCGATCCTCGACGAAACCGACAGCGGCCTCGACATCGACGCGCTGCGGATCGTCGGCGAAGGCATCAACCGCATCATGCGCAAGGCCGACAAGGGCGTGCTGCTGATCACGCACTACGAGCGCCTGCTCGAGCACGTCCGCCCCGACCGCGTGCACGTATTGCAGGCCGGCAGGATCACGCGCTCCGGCGATATCGAACTGGCCCGCACGCTTGAGCGTGAAGGCTATGCCGAGGTCGCCGCGTAAATGACCGCGCCTTTCCCCACTCGCGCGCAGGAGGCCTGGCGCTACGCCGACCTCGATGCATTGCAGCCAATCTGGGAGCAGCTGTCCGAACCGGAAGCGATTGCGATTGCTGCGCAGCAGGAGGTGCAGCAAATCTGGTTGCCGAGCGACGAGGCGGTGCAGGTGCGGCGCGCGAAAATCACGCTTGGCGCGGGCGCGACGCTGCGCCTGTTCGCGCTCAATTGCGCAGCGCAATTTGGCCGCATCGAGATCGAGATCGACGCCGCCGAGGGCGCGCGGTTCGAGCTTCACGCCGCCAACATCGGCAGCGGCAAGTCGACCAACGAAATCGTCACCGTGATGCGCCACGCCGAGCCCGACGGAAGCTCGCGCCAGATCATTCGCTCGGTGCTCGGCAATACCGCCACCGGCACCTACATGGGCCGCATCGAAGTCGCGCGCGGCGCGCAGAAAACGGACGCGGTGCAATCGGTAAAGGCCGTGCTGCTGAACCGCGGCGCGACCGCCAACGCCAAGCCCGAACTCGAAATCTTCGCCGACGACGTCCAGTGTGCGCACGGGGCAACGGTCGGCGAACTGGACGCGCAGCAATTATTCTACCTGCAGTCGCGCGGCCTGCCGCCGGCGGAGGCGCGCGCCTTGCTGGTCGAAGGCTTCGTCATGGGCCTGTTCGACGAGGCCGACGACGCCATCCGCGACGCCGCCCGCGCCGCGCTGCGCAAGGTCGCCGCATGAACGCCCCCACCCGCATCAAATCCATGCTCGACGTGCGCGGCCAGTTTCCCGGCGTCGGCGACTGGCATTATCTCGACAGCGCCGCGACCGCGCAGAAGCCGCAGGCGGTGATCGACGCCATCGCCCAGGCCTACGGGCCGGAATACGCCACCGTCCATCGCGGCATCTATCAGCGGTCGAGCACGATGACCGCCCGTTACGAGGCCGCGCGCGGGGCCGCCGCATCGCTGATCGGCGGCCAGGCGGAAGAGACCGTTTTCACCCGCGGCGCGACCGAGGCGATCAACCTCGTCGCCCGCGCCTTGCCGCGCGCAGGCCGCACCCGCGTCCTGCTGTCCGCGCTGGAACACCACAGCAATATCGTCCCGTGGCAGCTGGCCGGTTACGCGGTCGATGTCGTGCCGTTGACCGGCGACGGCCGGATCGATCTCGACGCTGCGGCGGAAATAATCTCCGACGATCACCGCGTCGTCGCCTTCGCCCACGTGTCGAACGTGCTCGGCGCCGTGCTCGATGCCAGGCGCGCCGCCGATATCGCCCATTCGAAGGGCGCATTGTTGCTGCTCGACGGATGCCAGGCGGTGCCGCGCCTGCCGGTCGATGTCGCCGCGCTGGGTTGCGACTTCTACGCTTTTTCCGGCCACAAGCTGTACGGGCCGACCGGCATCGGCTGCCTGTGGGGCCGCGCCGAGCTGCTCGACACGCTGCCGCCATGGCAGGGTGGCGGGTCGATGATCGACCGGGTGACGTTCGAGGAGACAACCTATCTCGACGCGCCGCAGCGGTTCGAGGCGGGCACGCCGCACATCGTCGGCGCGATCGGCCTGCACGCGGCAATCGATTGGGCGCAGGACCTATCGATGGACGCCATCCACGCGCACGAATGCGCCCTGGTGGCCGAGACCCGCGAAGCCCTGCGCGGCCTTGGCGGCGTAACCCTCTACGGACCCGACGACAGCGCCGGAATCGTCAGTTTCAATGTCGACGGGGTGCATCCGCACGACACCGCCACCATATTGGATGACGCGGGCGTCGCCGTCCGTGCCGGCCACCATTGCGCGCAGCCGCTGATGGACCGGCTCGGCGTCGCGGCGACCGCCCGCGCCAGCTTTGCCGCGCATAGCGACAGCAGCGATGTCGCGGCGCTGGTCCGCGGGGTCGAGCAAGTGAAACGGATTTTTGCCAGGTGAGCGAACAGGCATGAACGAGGAACGCAAGATCGAGGTCGAGGAAGTGGAGGCGGTGACGCCGCCGCCCCGCGGCCGCGTGCCCGAGAGCGCCGGCGAAAAGCTGGATCGCAAGCGCGACTATCTGGCCGGCTTCCTTGCCGGGGAGACCGAAACCGCGCCCGCCGGCGATAGCGGCAATGCCGAGGTCAAGGAACGGATCGTCGAGGCGCTGAAGTCGATCTACGACCCCGAGATCCCGGTCGATATCTATGAGCTCGGCCTGATCTACGACGTCGCGGTCGACGCGGACGGGGACGCGCTGGTCACCATGACGCTGACCACGCCGCACTGTCCGGTTGCGGAATCCATGCCGGGCGAGGTCGAATTGCGCGTCCTGTCGGTGCCGGGCGTGCGCGACGCCAAGGTCGACCTGGTCTGGGACCCGCCCTGGGACCCGTCCAAGATGAGCGACGAAGCCCGCCTCGAACTGGGAATGCTGTGAAACTCAATCCCACACGCCGTTCGTCCCCAGCGAAGTCGAGGGGCGCGCCGTGGACGGTCGCGCCGGCGCACCTCGACTGCGCTCGGCACGAACGAATGTCTGGAGTTCGAATGTGAACAAGGAAACGAAAATCCGGCAGCGCCCGGCAGCAATCACGCTGACCGATTCGGCCAATGCGAGGGTTGCCGACCTGATGGCGCGCGCGCCCGACGGCGCCATCGGCGTCAAGCTGTCGACCCCGCGCCGAGGCTGTTCGGGCCTCGCTTATTCGGTTGACTACGTCAGCGAGGAAAATCCGGCGGACGAGAAGATCGCAACGCCCGGCGGCATCTTTTACGTCGACCGCGCGTCGGTCCTGTACCTGATCGGATCGGTGATGGATTGGCGCGAAGACGACTTCGCCGCCGGCTTCGTGTTCGAAAATCCCAACGCCACCGGGTCGTGCGGGTGCGGGGAAAGCTTCACCGTCTGACCCCCCGATGCTATGCTGCCCGGCGATGGAGGCAGTCATGCGTTACGTGATTCCCGCCGCTTTCGCGGTCCTCATTCCGCAAGCCTCGCTGGCCGGCCCGCCGCCGCAGGCGCCCACGGTCACGGAGCCCGCCGCAATCGCCAGCGCCTGGTCGGCAACCGGCCAGGAATGCCGCAAGGCGGAAGCGGCCAAGGCCGAGTCCGGCCCGGCCTGGCGCGACACGCCGGTGACGCCGAAGAAATTGACCGACCTGCCGGACGCCAACAGCTACATGGCGGTGTTTCGCACCGTGGACGGCTGCGAAGTCCCGATGAGCGTGGTCGAGTATCGCTCCGGCCAGACGCGCTAGCGCGTCGCCGTTCAGTCTTCGCCAGCGTAGAATTCGCGGATCAGCCGCAGGAAATGCGGCCACGCCGGCTCATGTTCCAGCAACACGTGGTTGCGGCTGTCGAGTTCGACGAAGCGTGCGCCCGGGATGCCATCCGCAAGCACTCGTCCGGCGGAAATCGGCACGACATTGTCGTTGGTAGCGTGCAGCACCAGGGTCGGGACCGACACTCGCGCCAGCATCGGGCGCACGTCGATGGTCGCCAGCACGTGCTGCAGTCTCACGGCATTTTCCGGAGAAGCGGACACCCGCTGCAGTTCGTTGAACCATTGCGCCTGCTCGGCCGAGCCGTCCGGGATATACAGGCTGGTGAACATCTGCCGGAAAGCAGGGTTGTCGCTGCCCCAGCCGGTCTTCGTCAGGGTGACCATGGCTTCGCGGCGAGCAAGGTCGTCGCCAGATAGCCGATGCCGCCACCCGCACGAATAACCGCCGAGCAGGACCATTCGGCGGATCCGTCCGGGATGGCGCAGCGAATAAGCGACGGCGACCGGCGCACCCTGCGAGATTGCGAAAAGGTCGAAACGTTCGACCCCGGCCGCATCCACCACCGTTTCAAGATCGTCGACCAGCTTTTCGAACGACAAGTCCGACGCGTCCCAGTCGGACATGCCGTTGCCGCGCTCGTCATAGCGGATCAGCTGGTTGGTCGAGGTCAATTCTTCCAGCCACGGCCGCCACAGCGGGCTTTCCCAGTCGAATTCGAGATGGTTGAGCCAGTTGGCGGTCTTGACCAGCGGCGGCCCGCGGCCGGCGGCCGACCAGGCCAGGCGGGTGCCGTCGCGCGCCCGGCAATAGAGGACGGCCTGTCCGGCGCGCCCCGGCTTGGATGACGGGCGATGGCGGTCGGCCCAGCGCCCGGGCGGCTGGCCGTACGCTCGCTTGAAGGCGCGGTTGAAGGCGGCCTCGCTGGTGAAGCCGACCGCGAAGGCGACCTCCGCGATGCTCTGCTTCTCCGTCGCCAGCATCCCGGCCGCCACATGCAGCCGCCAGCGGCCGCAATAGCGCATCGGCGGTTCGCCGACGGCACGCACGAACCGTTCGGCAAGGATCGTGCGCGATACGCCGGCCGCCCGCGCCAGTCGTTCGACCTGCAACGGCTCGGCATAATGCCGGTGGATCACATCAAGCGCGCGGCGCACCGCGGCGTCTTCGACCGGGCGGGACCCGGAAGCGTCCAGGGGGTGCGAACCGGCGGTTATGACGTTGGCGGACATGGGTCTCCGGCACGCGCGATCGAGATGGAAAACTAGCTGCGTCCGGCGTTTCGATCAATAAATTCGGCGACGCGGTCATTGGCCTTGGCGGACTCTGCGCTACGCTCCTTCCCGCCCGATACAGGTAAGGAAAGTGGCAATGTCCCGTGCGCTGACCCTGGTTTTCGCCATCTTCGCCTACGCCGTCTTTTTCGCGACCTTTCTCTACCTGATCCTGTTCGTCGGGGACTTCAGCCTTGGGTCGGTGACGCTGCGCACGGTCAACGCGCCGCCGACGACCCTGCCGGTCGCCGGCGCGCTGGCCATCGATGTCGCCCTCATCGCGCTGTTCGGCATCCAGCACAGCGTGATGGCGCGCCAGGGGTTCAAGAAGGCCTGGACGCGCGTCGTTCCGCCTTATGCGGAACGCAGCGTCTACGTGCTGATCGCCAGCCTGATCCTCGTCATCCTGTTCCGCTTCTGGGAAGCGGTGCCGATCGTCATCTGGGACCTGTCGCGCACGCTCCTGTCCGGTCCGATTTGGCTGGTGTTCTGGGCCGGCTGGCTGACGGTCCTGACCAGCACCTTTTTGATCAACCATTTCGAACTGTTCGGCCTGCAACAGGCTTGGTTCCGGCTGCGCAACCGCAAGTTCGAGGAGCCGCAGTTCCGCACACCCTTCCTCTATCGTTTCGTCCGCCACCCGCTGTACCTGGGCTTCATGCTCGCCTTTTGGGCGGTGCCGACGATGACCGTCAGCCACCTCGTGCTGGCGATCGGCATGTCCGCCTACATGATCATCGCCATCGGCTACGAGGAACGCGACCTGGTCGGCTTCCACGGCGACAAATATGAGGAGTATCGCGGCCGGGTCGGCATGCTGCTGCCCCGTTTCGGCCGGCGCGCCTGACGCGCTGCATTTGCGGGAGCAAGCATAGCCGCTAAGGCGCGCGGCAGATGAAGCCGCCATACGACCGCGTCGACGACTGGATCTTCGACCTCGACAATTGCCTGTACCCGGCGTCGACCGGCCTGTTCACGCTGATCGACGAGCGCATGAACGCTTATATCCGCCGCCTGCTCGACTGCGATGCGATCGAGGCGCACCGGGTGCAGAAGGCGCATTTCCATGCGCACGGAACGACGCTTGCGGGGCTCATGGCCGAACATGACGTCGACCCGACCGACTTCCTCACCGACGTCCATGCCATTCCGATGGACCGGATCGAGCGCAACGACCGGCTTGCCGCCAGCCTCGATCGTCTGCCCGGCCGCAAGTTCATCTTCACCAACGGCGACGCCAATTACGCCGGGCGGGTGCTCGACAGCATCGGGATCGCCGACCGTTTCGACGACATGCACGACATCCACGCCAGCAGTTACAAGCCCAAGCCCGACCCGCACGGCTATGCCTTGCTGTGCGAACGGTTCGGTATCGACCCGGCGCGGGCCCTGTTCGCCGACGACATCGCCTGCAACCTGGCCCCGGCGAAAGCGCTGGGCATGACCACGGTGTGGGTCGACAACGGGTCCGAACGCGGTACGCACGGACACGGCGATTTCATCGACCATCGTATCGAAGACGTCAGCGACTGGCTGGAAGACATTCTCGGGGAGGCATCATGAATTCCGACATCCAGCAGGTGATCGACAACGCCTGGGAACAGCGTGACACGATCGGCGGCGAAACACGGGGCGAGGTTCGCGACGCGGTGGAGGCGGCGATCGCCGCGCTCGACAGCGGCGAGGCCCGCATCGCCGAACAGCAAGACGGCGACTGGGTCGTTCACCAGTGGCTGAAGAAAGCGGTTCTGCTGTCCTTCCGGCTCAACCCGATGGAGCTGATCGGCGGCGGGCCGGGCGGTGCAAGCTGGTGGGACAAGGTGCCGTCCAAGTTCGCCGGCTGGGGCGAGGCCGAATTCAGGGCCGCCGCCTTTCGCGCAGTGCCCGGGGCAATCGTCCGCCGCGGCGCCTTCGTTGCGCCCAATGCCGTGCTGATGCCCAGCTTCGTCAATATCGGCGCCCGCGTCGGCGAAGGGGCGATGATCGACACCTGGGCGACGGTCGGCAGCTGCGCCCAGATCGGCCGCAACGTCCATATCTCCGGCGGCGCCGGCATCGGCGGCGTGCTCGAGCCGTTGCAGGCGGGGCCGGTGATCATCGAGGATGACTGCTTCATCGGTGCCCGTTCTGAAGTCGCCGAAGGCGTCGTCGTCGAACAGGGGTCGGTGCTGTCGATGGGCGTGTTCCTGGGCGCGTCGACCAAGATAGTCGACCGGTCGACCGGCGCCGTCAGCTACGGCCGCGTCCCCGCTTATTCGGTCGTCGTGCCCGGCGCGCTGCCGTCGGACAAGGGCGGGCCAAGCCTGGCCTGCGCGGTGATCGTCAAGCGCGTCGACGAACGCACCCGGTCGAAGACCAGCATCAACGAATTGCTGCGGGACTGATAAGCTCGCCTTATCGGTTGCCGCGCCGCTTTGATTGGGCGGGACGGGCTGCGCCGTCTAGGCACGGCTTATGTCTCCCCGCGATGGCGCCATGACTGATATTCGTCCCGCCGCACCGCCGGCGGCAACCGCCGCGGCGGCGCCGATGGGCCGTACCGAATGGGCGATGCTCGGCCTGCTGGCGCTGATCTGGGGCTCGGCCTTCCTGTTCATCAAGGTCGCGGTGCAGGACTTCGTGCCGGTCACCTACGTGTGGTTCCGGCTGGTCATCGCCGCCGCCGCCCTGGCCGGCGGGCTTGCCCTGCTCGGCCGTCCGTTGCGCCTGCCGTGGCGCGTGTGGGGCGCGATCGCCATCCTCGCCATCCTCAACAACATCGTCCCCTTCATGCTGTTCGGCTGGGGCCAGCAGCATATCGCCAGCGGCCTTGCCGCCATTCTCCAGGCGACGACTCCGATCTTCGCCGTGCTGGCGGCGCATTTCCTGACCGTCGACGAAAAACTGGTCGTGCGCCGCCTGGTCGGCGTGCTGGTCGGTTTTGCCGGGGTCGCGGTGATGATCGGCCCGCAGATCGTCGGCGACAGCGGCAATCACCTGGTGGCGCAGCTCGCCTGCCTCGTCGGCTCCCTGCTCTACGCGCTGGCCGGCATTTTTGCCCGCCGTTTCCAGGCCATGGGCGTCGCCCCGCTCCAGCTGGCGGCGGGCCAATTCGTCGCCGGGGCGATCATGCTCGCCCCCGTCGCCCTGCTGTTCGGACAGCCGTTCGATTCCCTGCCCACCTCGTGGCAGGCCTGGGGCGCGGTCGCGGTGCTGGCGCTCGTCTGCTCGGCCTTCGCCTACATCGTCTTCTTCCGGCTGCTGGAGCGCGCCGGGGCGACCAATTCGATGCTCGTCACGCTGCTTGTCCCGCCGATCGCAATCCTGGTCGGCGCGGCGGTGCTGGGCGAACGGCTGAGCATCAACCAGTTCGCCGGCCTCGGGCTGATCGCGCTCGGTCTCGCCGCGATCGACGGGCGGCTGCTCAGCTGGCTGCGGGGCGGCCGGCCTCGGCGAGCAGCTTAGCCGCTTCGGCGCCGGCCCAGTCGAGGTCGCCGACATACCGCCATATCTCGCGGCCCGACGCATCGTAGAGCACGGTCGTCGGCATCACCTGCACGCCAAGCGCGCTGGTCAGCGCCATCTTGGGATCCTGGTAAGCGCCCAGGTCCGCGGCCCCGAGTTCGGCGAGCGCGGCTTCGATCGACGTTTGCGGGCCGACGTCCTGGCTGACCGCGATCACCGCCAGCGCCCCGTCCCCGTCATGCTTGCGCGCCAAGGCGTTGAGTGTCGGCAGCTCCTTCTTGCACGGTGCGCACCAGGTCGCCCACAGGTTGAGCAGGATGGGCACCCGCTCGGCATCCGCCAGGCTTTCGGTACTGCCGTCCGGGGCCAGGATTTCGACGTCGGGCATCGGCGTGCCCGCATGGCTTCGGTCGAGGCCCTTGGCCGGCACGCCCGCCACCTGTTCCACCGGCTCGTCCGCCGCATTCTCCCCGCACGCGCCAAGCAGGGCGAGCGGCACCGCGGCCGCCAGAATCGTCCATCGGTTCATGGTTCAGGCGGATAGGGAGCGGCGGCCGGGCGCACAAGCGGCTGGCACATGCCCGAGCTTGGCGCTAGTCCGCAGGGCGTGACCCGGCCGCTGATCTTGCTTGCCCTTGCCGCCCTGCCGCTGGCCGGTTGCGGCAGCCGCGGCGAGCTTCGCCCGGCGGAAGGCAGCGCCCTGCCGGTCAAGCCGCTGATGGCGCGCGCGGTGCCGACGCCCGAAGACCTGCTCACGCCGCCGGCCTACGCCAACCCGGATCGCGTCGACGAACTGATGAAACGGTCCGCGCCGCGCCGGTCCGACCGCTTCGACCTGCCGCCGCCGAGCGGACAGGCGCCCGCCGCGACCGTCGAGACCACCGACGACGACAATCCCGGCGCCGACGACAACCCGACCATTCCCGAGTAGCATTGCCCGCATGACCAAGCCGATCCGCAAAGCCGTTTTCCCGGTCGCCGGGCTGGGCACCCGCCTGCTCCCCGCGACCAAGACCACGCCCAAGGAGATGCTGACGATCGTCGATCGCCCGCTCATCCAATATGCCGTCGACGAGGCGCGCGAAGCGGGGATTGAGCAGCTGATCTTCGTCACCGGCCGCGGCAAGTCGGCGCTGGTCGATTATTTCGACATCGCGTTCGAACTGGAATCGACGATGCGCGCCAAGGGCAAGGACCTTGGCGTGCTCGAACCCTCGCAGGCCGGGTTCGGCGAACTGGTGTCCGTCCGCCAGCAGCAGCCGCTGGGCCTTGGCCACGCGGTGTGGTGCGCGCGTGAGATCGTCGGCGACGAACCCTTTGCGGTGCTGCTGCCCGACGAACTGATGCTCGGTGAACCGGGCTGCCTCAAGCAGCTGATCCAGGCCTATGAAAAGGTCGGCGGCAACGTCGTCGCGGCGTTCGAAGTGCCGGCCGACGAAACCCATCAATATGGCGTCGTCGACCCGGGCACGAGCGACGGCCGCCTGACCGAGATCCGCGGCCTGGTCGAAAAGCCCGCGCCGGGGACCGCGCCGTCCAACCTGATGCTTCCCGGCCGTTATATCCTGCAGCCCGAAGTGATGCAGGAACTGGACAGCCAGGAACGCGGCGCCGGCGGCGAAATCCAGCTGACCGACGCGATGGCCAAGCTGATCGGGCGGCAGCCGTTCCATGCCTGGACTTTCGCCGGGGAACGCCATGATTGCGGCAGTGCGACCGGCTTCGTCCTTGCCAATGTCGCGGTGGCGCTGGGCCGGGCCGATACCGGCGCGGCGGTGCGGGACTTCCTCGACCGCCGCTAGGCGGCCTTGCCCTCGACGATCGCGGCCAGCCGCCGGCGCTCGGCCTCGCTGTGGCGCAACTCCTCCTGCGCCTCGCGCAGTTCGATCACGCGGCTGATGATCTTGGCATCCAGCGCGGCCTTGTCCCCGGCCAGCCGCTTGACCGCGTCGGCCCGCTCAATCTGGCGGGCGATGGTCGCGCCCAGGACGTCGAAATGACACGGCTTGCGAACCACGCCGTCGGCGCCGGCGCGAAGCGCATCGACCGCCGCGCTTGATTCCGACCGGCCGACCACCAGCAGCACCGGCATCGGCGCATGGACCGGGTCATGGCGGATCATCCGCACCAGTTCGATCCCGCTGGTCCCGGGCAGGTTGGCGTCGGCCAGCACCAGGTCGACCGGAATGCGATACATCTCGGCCAGCGCGGCCTGCGCATTGTCGGCGGTTGCGACGCGATAGCCGAACTCAGCCAGCCGCCGCGCGAGCACGCCAAGATAAGTCCGGTTGCGTTCCACCACCAGCACGCGGGGCTGGTCGCTGACGCTGCGCATCTGCAAGGCGAATTCCATGACCGCTTGCGCTAAACGGAAATGGTTAACGCGCGGCTAAACCTACGGATCGAGCTCGACGTCCCAGTACAGGTAATCGCGCCACGTATCGTGGAGGTAATTGGGCGGAAAGCTGCGGCCATGGTCCTGCAATTGCCAGCTGGTCGGCCGAATGGGCTCGCGTTCGATGTGCAGCCCGGCCTGGCGCGGGGTGCGGCCGCCCTTGCGCAGGTTGCACGGCGCGCAAGCGGTGGCGACATTCTCCCACGTTGTCCGGCCGCCCTGCGCGCGCGGCACGACATGGTCGAAGGTCAATTCCTTGTGCGACCCGCAATAGACGCAGCGGAAACGGTCGCGAAGGAACAGGTTGAACCGGGTGAAGGCGGGATATTCGTTGGGCCGGACGAACTGGCGCAGCGCAATCACCGACGGCAGCTTCAAGGCCATCGTCGCGCTGTGCACTTCGCGGTCGTAATGGGCGACCACGTCCACCCGCTCCAGGAACATCGCCTTCACCGCCGTCTGCCACGGCCACAGGCTCAGCGGGAAATAGGACAATGGCGTGTAATCGGCGTTGAGGACCAGGGCTGGGCAGCCATCCGGATGGCGTATCGGCTCGGGATGATACATGCGCGGGCAATGACCTCCTCGTCTGCCCCAACGAGATCACCCCGGCCCCTGTCGCACGCAAGGAGAGGATGGGTCGCTCGGGCCCGTCTTCCCTTGTGCCCTGCCGGATGCCATCCCGGCGTGACAGGACCATGACAACACTTCTCCAGACTCGCGGTCAATAGCGCTTGCGATGTTGACCACCCGCTTTGCCCCGTCGCCGACCGGTCCGTTGCATCTTGGCCACGCCTACAGCGCGGTTCAGGCGCATCGCGTGGCGCGGGAAAATGACGGCCGCTTCCTGCTGCGCATCGAGGACCTCGACCAGACCCGCAGCCGTGCCGAATTCGTCGACGGCATCGTCGAAGACCTGCGCTGGCTCGGCCTCGACTGGGATGGCGATCCGGTCGTCCAGTCGACACGGACCGACGCCTATCGCGCCGCGCTCGACCGGTTGCGCGACATGGGACTGGTCTACGCCTGCTTCTGCAGCCGGGGCGACATCGCCGCCGCCTTGTCCGCACCGCATGCCCGGCCCGACCATTATCCCGGGACGTGCCGCGCCTTGCCCGACAATCCGGAACGGCGGGCGCGCGATCCGCACAGCTGGCGGCTGAACGCGGGCAAGGCCCTGGCCCGGGTGCCGCCGCCGGCATGGACCGACAACGACCGCACGCTGCACGCGTCGGCCGATGATTTCGACGACGAGATCCTGGCCCGCAAGGACGCGCCGGCCGCCTATCACCTCGCCTGCGTGGTCGACGACGCGGCAAGCGGCGTGAACCTGGTGGTGCGCGGCATGGACCTGCGCGCCTCGACCCCGGTTCAGCGGCTGCTGCAAATCCTGCTCGGTCTGCCCGAACCGGCCTATTTCCACCACCGGCTGGTGCTGACCGACGATGGCCGCCGCCTGGCCAAGCGCGACCGCGCGCCGACGCTGGCCGCCCTGCGCGACACCGGCGTCGACGGGCCCGCGCTGGCCGAGGACCTGCGTACCGGACTAGTCCCGTCTGGTTTTCGGCTGGCGGTGGCCTAAATAGGCCTGCATGAACGTCCTTCTCATCATCCTGCTGGTGCTCGCCATGGCCGCGACCGCCTATGTCCTCGTCCGCGGCGTCGTCACCATGGCGCAGGGCAATGTCGGATCCAGCGAAAAGCAGCAGATGTGGATGCGCAAGCGCGTCATGTTCCAGGCGATCGCCATCATCCTCGTCGTCCTGATCCTGCTCGCTGCCGGCGCGTCCGGGAGCTGATGGTCAAGCTCAACAAGATTTACACCCGCACCGGCGATACCGGCAGCGCCGGGCTGGTCGATGGATCGCGGGTCAGCAAGTCGAGCCTGCGCATGACCGCGATCGGCGAGGTCGACGAGGCCAATGCCGCCGTCGGGCTGGCCATCGCGTCGCTTGGCGACCAGCCGCTCGCCGCGCAGCTGCGCACCGTTCAGAACGAACTGTTCGACCTTGGCGCCGACATCGCCACCCCGGGCGAGATCGACGGCGCGCTGCGCATCGTCCCGGCGCAGGTTGCGCGGCTGGAACGCGATATCGACGCGATGAACGCCGACCTCGATCCGCTGACCAGTTTCATCCTGCCCGGCGGGTCGGTCGAAGTCGCCGCCTTGCACCTCGCCCGGACGGTCGTCCGCCGCGCCGAACGGGCCGCCGTGGCACTGAACGCGGACGATCCGATCAACCCCGACGCGCTCGCATATTTGAACCGATTGTCCGACCATCTGTTCGTTGCAGCGCGGTTCGTTGCCGCAACACAGGGCGGAGACATTCTTTGGCGACCCGGCGAAACCCGCTAGACGAGCCCGCGACCGCGCTTGCGGAGCGTTTCGCCGCGACTCGCGCGCTGACCCGCGAGCTTGCCGCGCCCTTGTCCGACGCCGATGCGACGATCCAGCCGTTTCCCGACGCGTCCCCCGCCAAATGGCACATGGCGCACACCAGCTGGTTCTTCGAAACCTTCGTCCTGCGCGATCATGTCGCGGGCTATCGCGCGTTCGACGACCGCTTCGCTTACCTGTTCAACAGCTATTACGACGGGGAAGGCGCGCGCCACGACCGGCCCAAGCGCGGGATGATCAGCCGCCCTACCCTCGACGAGGTTCGCGCCTATCGCGCCCATGTCGACGCGGCGGTCATCGACGCCTTCGGCTCGCTTGGACCGGCGGCGCTCGAACTGGTTGAAATCGGCATCAATCACGAACAGCAGCACCAGGAACTGTTCCTTACCGACATCCTTGCCACGCTGGCGGAAAACCCGACCAATCCCGTCTATGCCAAGGCGGATGCTGCGCCCTGCCACGCGCCGGAACCGCTCAGCTTCCTGCCCGGCCGCACCGGCATCGTCGAGATCGGGGCAAACGGCGGCGGCTTCGCGTTCGACAGCGAAACGCCGCGTCACCGCACCATCCTGCACCCCCATGCCATTGCCAGCCGCCCGGTCACCAACGGCGAATGGCGCGATTTCATCAACGACGGCGGCTATGAAAAGCCGTCATTGTGGCTGTCGGAAGGCTGGGACTGGGTGAACCGCGAAGCCGTTCACGCCCCGCTCTACTGGCGCGGCGAAGGGCTGGCCTTCACCCTTGCCGGGGTGGTCGACCTCGATCCCGCGGCGCCGGTCGCCCACGTGTCCTATTACGAAGCCGACGCCTTCGCCCGCTGGGCCGGGGCGCGCTTGCCGACCGAGGCCGAATGGGAAGATTTCGCCGCTTCCGCCGATCCCAATATCGGCAACCAGCTCGACCGCGCCGAGGCGGTGATGCCGAAGGCGCCGGGCGACATCTTCGGCGACGTCTGGGAATGGACGCAAAGCGCCTTTGCCGCTTATCCCGGCTTCGTCCCGGCCGAAGGCACGGTCGGCGAATATAACGGCAAGTTCATGTGCGGGCAGTTCGTGCTCAAGGGCGCCAGCTGCGCGACGCCGCGCGGCCATTCGCGCGCCACCTACCGCAATTTCTTCCCCCCGCATGCGCGGTGGCAGTTCACGGGGCTTAGGCTTGCCCGCGACTCCTGATCCGCAGTTCAAGGCCGACGCGCTCGCCGGGCTCGCCTCGTCGATCCCGGCGATTCCCGCGCGCTGGCTGTATGACCATCGCGGGTCCGAACTGTTCGAACAGATCACCGAACTGCCCAGCTATTACCCGACCAAGACGGAAGGCGCGCTGCTGGCCGAAATCCTGCCGGAACTTGCAACCGTCATCCCGGACGGGCTGGCGGTGGTCGAATTCGGCGCGGGATCGTCGACCAAGACCCCGCCGCTGCTCCGTGCGATCGACCCGGCGGCCTATGTCCCCGTCGATATCAGCGGCGATTTCCTCGAACAGAGTGCGGCCGACCTGCGCAAGGTCGTGCCCGGCCTTGCGGTCCTGCCCGTCGCCGCTGATTTCGCCCGCCCGTTCGACCTGCCCGCCACGGTCGACGGCATGGCCAAGCTCGGCTTCTTCCCCGGCTCGACCATCGGCAACTTCGTCCCTCGTAGCGCGACCGACCTGCTGCGCCATTTCCGCGACCTGCTCGGCACCGGTGCGCTGCTGCTGATCGGCATGGACCGGGTCAAGCCGGTCGAACGGCTGGTCGCGGCCTATGACGAGCCCGAAGGCGTCACCGCCGCCTTCAACCTCAACCTGCTCGACCGCATCAACCGCGAGCTCGACGGCACCATCCCGGTCGACGCCTTCGCCCACGAGGCGCGCTGGAACGACATCTTGTCGCGCATCGAAATGCACCTCGTCGCCACGCGCGACGTCGACTTCACCGTCGACGGACAGGCGTTCGCCTTCACGGCCGGCCAGTCGATCCACACCGAAAACAGCCACAAATACGGCCAGCGCGGCGCGCGCGTGCTGCTGCTCGCCGGCGGCTGGACCCCGCTGCGCGAATGGGAAGCGCCCGGCGGCGATTTTTCGCTCATCCTCGCCGAGGCGCAGCCCAACCGCTTCGCCCCCTGATTGCGGCCATCGGGCACTGCGGCTAAGCGTCCGCCATGCTCCACGCTCTCTTCAATATCGCCCACCTGCTGCTGTCGGTGCTGACCTGGATCGTCATCATCCAGGTCATCCTCAGCTGGCTGGTCGCCTTCAACGTGGTCAACACCAGCAGCGGCGTGGTCCGCTCGATCGCGCTCGCGCTCGAAAAAATCACTGCGCCCTTGTACCGGCCGATCCGTGCCGTCCTGCCGGATTTCGGCGGCATCGACTTCTCGCCGCTGGTGCTGCTGCTGCTGATCCGCATCGTCGACATGCTGCTCGCGGGTGCCGAGGCCAGCCTCTACACCGGGACCCTATGACCGCAGCGCGGATCGACGGTAAGGCGGTCGCGGCGGCGCTGCGCGGCGATGTCGCCGACGCGGCGGCCGTCTTCACCGACCGTACCGGCCGCGCGCCGGGCCTCGCCACCGTGCTGGTCGGCGAGGATCCGGCCAGCGCCGTCTACGTCCGCTCCAAGGGCAAGGCGACCGGCGAAGCGGGCATGGCAAGCTTCTCCCACACATTGCCCGACACTATTTCGGAGGCCGAGCTGCTGGCGCTGGTCGACCAGCTCAACGCCGACGACCGCGTCGACGGCATTCTCGTCCAGCTGCCGTTGCCCGCGCACATCGACGCCAACCGCGTCATTGCCGCGATCGACCCGGCCAAGGACGTCGACGGCTTCCACCCGGTCAATGCCGGGCGGCTGGCGACCGGGCTGGACGGGCTGGTGCCCTGCACGCCGCTTGGCTGCCTCCATTTGCTCAAGCAGCAACTGGGCAGCCTTGCCGGCAAGGACGCGGTGGTCATCGGCCGCTCCAACATCGTCGGCAAGCCGATGGCCATGCTGCTGATCGGCGAAAGCGCGACCGTCACCGTCGCCCATTCGCGCACCCGCGACCTGCCCGACGTCGTGCGCCGCGCGGACATCGTCGTCGCCGCGGTCGGGCGGCCGGAAATGATCCGCGGCAGCTGGATCAAGCCCGGTGCGACCGTCATCGACGTCGGCATCAACCGCGTGCCCGCCGCCGAAGAGGGCAAGACCCGGCTGGTCGGCGACGTCGCCTATGACGAAGCGGCCGAGGTTGCGTCCGCGATTACCCCGGTGCCGGGCGGCGTAGGCCCGATGACCATTGCCATGCTATTGCGCAACACGGTCGTCGCCGCGCACCGCCGCGCGGGACTGCCCGACCCGGAGGGATTATGATCACCGCCTTGTTTCTGCTTGCCGCCGCCGCCGCGCCCGTAACCGCGGTCGACGCCGAACGCGCGTTCGAAGCCGAAGCGCACCAGATCGGCCAGTGGGCCGCCTTCCGCAAATGGTCGACCGCCGACAGCGTGATGTTCAATCCCAATGCGGTCTGGACCCATGAACTGCTCAAGGACGCCAAGGAGCCGAAGGAGGTGCTGCACTGGGCGCCCGCCGACAGCTGGGTGTCCTGCGACAAGCGTACCGCGGTCAACCGCGGCCCGTGGTACCTGAGCGACGGCAAGGCGACCGGCTTCTTCACCACCGTATGGATGCAGCAAAAGGAAGGCTGGCGCTGGATCTACGACGGCGGCGATTCGCTGGACACGCCGATAGCGCTGCCCAAGTCGCCGCGCATCCACGCGGCAAGCTGCACCGGCAAGGCGAAAATCCCCGCCGCCTATCGCGCGGAGGTCAAGCCGACCGAACGCATCGCCGGGCAGGCACCGGCCGATGCCGGACAGGGCCGGTCCGCCGACGGCACCTTGCTGTACGAATGGAAGGTCGAAGCCGGCGGCCGCCGCCGCATGACCGCCAAGCTGTGGAACGGCGCCGATTATGCGACGGTGCTTGACGAGGTCATCCAGGCGCCGCCAGCGACTCCGCCCAAGCCGCAATGATCGAGCTGTTCACCACCGCGTTCATCACGCTCGCGGTGATCATCGATCCGCCCGGCTGCGCGCCGATCTTCGCATCGCTGACCAGCGGCACGTCGGCCGCGCATCGCCGCGCCATGGCGATCCGCTCGGCGATGGTGGCCTGGTGCATCCTCGTCTTCTTCGCTTTGCTCGGCGAACCCCTGCTCGAAATCCTCGGCATCTCGCTCAGCGCCTTCCGGCTGGCGGGCGGGATCATGCTGTTCATCATCGCGCTGGAAATGGTGTTCGAAAAGCGCACCGAACGGCGCGAGCAGCGGGCGCAGGAGATCGAGGGCACGCCCGAGGCGGACGACGTGTCGGTGTTCCCGATGGCCATCCCGATGATCGCCGGTCCCGGCTCGATCGCGTCGATCATGCTGCTGACCGCGCGCGCTAACGGGACGATCGAACTGGCCGTGGTGATGGGCGCGATGACCGCGGTGATCGTCCTGACTTTGATCGCCCTGCTTGCCGCCGGCCCGCTGATGCGGCTGATCGGGCACAAGCTGGAAGCGATGATCACCCGCCTGCTCGGCGTCATCCTTGCCGCCCTCGCCGCCCAGTTCGTGCTCGACGGGCTGGAACGCAGTCTGCCCGGCCTCGCCGCCTAGCGGGCGATCCGCCACATCCGGAACGGCGACTTGTCCGCCAGCGGGACCGGCGTCAGCCAGCCCGGCGCCTCGCCCTTGCTCAGCTGGGCATAAAAGCCCTTCGGCGCTTCCGAACGGAAGATAGTCGTGGTCGAACTGTCCGGGCAGGTCAGCAGATAGTCGGCCTTATACTTCGCGAAGATCGCGCGCGCCTCGTCCGGCGTGCCGCGGAACGCGCGCATCACGTCGACGATCTGCTGCCCGTTGCGATGATACGGGCCAATGATCGAATCGTGGTGGGTGACCGTGATCAGCCGCGGCGCCAGGTCAACGAAGGTGAACACCACGCCCTTCGGCTGCCGCCCGACGTCGCGGTAGGAGCCGATGAAGTTGCACAGCCGGTTGGCCCGGTTGATCTGCACTTCCCGCTTGGTCGTGGTCTTCGCCGGCGCCATCTGCAGCGCCAGCGGGACCACGGCGCCAAAGCCGATCAGTGCCACCGCCGCCACGCCCAGCGTCCGGATCAGCGGCTGGCTGCTGCGGTCGAAGATCGGCGCCAGCACCCACACGATCGCGACCGCTCCGGTCACCGCCAGCACCTGCGCGGCCGGCCCTGTCCGGGTTTGCCAGAACAACAGGCCGAAGGCGGTGATGGCGGGCAGCGCCGCGGCGATGGTGCGGCGGAACAGGTCGGCGTCGATCCGGTTGCGCCAGGCCAGCAGGGTCCAGCCGATCAGCCCCGTCACCGGCAACGCCAGGATGACGCTCGCCGTCTGCCAGCCGTGGCGATAGATCGGCCGCGCCTCGCGCACCTTGCTCAGCCACAGGTCGTAGACTTCCGGCGACACGCCCTCCAGCCGGGTCAGGCAATGCGGCCAGGCCAGAGCGTGGAAAGCCGCAAGGACGACCGCCGCGCCAGCGCCCAGCGCCAGCCGCTTTTTCCAGTCCGCGGGCGACAGCCAGGCCAGCACCAGCAGCAGCGCGCTGGCCAGCAACAGATCGGACAGCCACACCGGCGACAGCGCGTCGCACACGGCTTGCCGGTTGGCGTCGGAGGCGAAGACCAGGAAGGAAAAGGCGACTCCGCCGCCAAGACTGGCCGCGTAAGCGATGGCGCGCCGCCGCTCGCCCGCGTCGACCACCCAGAACAGGGCCACCGCCGCGCCCGCGATGGCGAGGTAGATGATCATTTCCAGCCCGATCGCGAACGACAGCGCCGTGGTCACGCCCAGCGTCAGCCCGCCGCGCACGCGCTTCGGGTCGGCCAGTCCGGCGATGCTGATCGACAGCAGTGCCAGCTGCCAGCCGTGGTGGTCGACGCGGTCGGGCATGAACATCGAATTGGCCAGTCCGGCGACGACCATTGCGATCAGCGGCAGGAGGAAGGCGCGTGGATCGACCAGCCGCCGGGCGGTCAGCGCGATGCCGAACAACAGTACCAGGTACGGCAGGATCGGAGCAATGGCCGCGGCCGTGCGCTCTGCATCCGCTCCGCCGATGAACGGGCGGGTCAGCAGGATGATCGCTGCAAGCGGCAGGTCGACCAGCCGGCTCCAGTGGATGTCGGCCCCGAACGGCGGGTTCAGCCGATATTGCCGCAGGTCGAACCAGCCCTGCCCCGCGAGCAGCGCGCGCGCCTGCGACATGCGCATGTTGTCGTCGGTGTCGCCCAGCCCGAAGGCCAAAGCGGTCGACCAGCCCTTGGCCAGGAACCAGGCGGCGAACAGCATCCACGCGGCCAGCACCAGCACCATCCAGTGCCGTTCCAGGAACGCGAGGACGCGGCCGATCACGATGTCATCCTTGCGCTCGGACATGTTTCGCGGTGTAGCTGTCCGAAGAGACAAAACAAGCAAGCGCCCGCCGGAAAATTCCCTTGATCACTTCGCTCCACCCCGACCGCCGGGCCATGCTCGCGCAGCTCGTCCGCTTCGGCGTGACCGGCGCGTTCGTCACCGCGCTGGGCATCGGCGTCTACGTGCTCGTGGTCCGGCTGCTCGACTGGCACCCGCAGGTCGGCAACGTGCTCGCTTACGTCACCGCCATGGCCACCGGCTATCTGATGCACAGCAAGTGGAGCTTTCGCGATCACGGCGGCGAGCGGACCCACGCGACCAAGGGCAAGTTCCTGCTCGTGTCGCTGATCAGCTATGCGCTCAACGCCTTTTGGGTCTGGCTGTTCTTCACCCGGCTGCAGATGGGCGACCTGGCGCCGATCGTGCCGATGCTGTTCGTCACGCCGCTGGTCACGTTCGTGCTCAACCGCCAATGGGTTTTCCGCTGATGGAACGCGTCGTCTACGACCGCATGGCGGAACTCGATGAGCGGCACTGGTGGTACGTCGCCCGCCGCGAGGTGCTGGCCGCGCTCATCGCCCGCACGGTCCGGCCGCCACGGGATGCCGCGATCCTGGAGGTCGGCTGCGGCACCGGGCACAACCTTGCCATGCTGGCGCGTTTCGGCACCGTCGACGGGATCGAGATTGACGCCGTCGCCCGCGCCCATGCCGAACGGCGGCTGGGCCGCGCGGTCGGTGCCGCGCCGCTGCCCGGCCTGCCCGGCATCGCCCGCGCCCACTACGACCTGGTCGCGGCGCTCGACGTGATCGAACATATCGACGACGACGCCGGCGCGCTGGCTGGCATTGCCGCCTGCCTGAAGCCGGGCGGAAAATTGCTGATGACGGTGCCCGCGCACCAGTGGATGTGGTCGGCGCACGACGATCTCAACCACCACAAAAGGCGCTATTCGAAGGCTGCGCTGCGCCGGCTGGTCGAAGCGTCGCCGCTACGGCTGGACGCGATCGGCTATTTCAACAGCATCCTGTTCCCACTGGCCGTCGCGGCGCGGCTTGCGGCCAAGGCGACCGGTCGCGGCGGCAAGGACGACGCCATGCCCCCGGCGCCGGTGAATTACGTCTTCGAACGCGTCTTCGCCGCCGAACGCCGGCTGGTCGGCGCGCTGCCGATGCCGCCCGGATTATCGCTGTTCGCGGTCGCCGCCGCGACCTGACCAAGCCCGCTGGAGCGGCGTTCCGCCCCGGCGATTTCCTGCACGATATATAGCGGCCGGCCCTTCGCCTCGTTGTACAGCCGGCCGATATATTCGCCCATCAGCGCCAGCACGAACATCTGCACCGCGCCCAGCACGACCACCACCAGCATCAGCGACGTCCAGCCCGGGATGCTGTGCCCGGCGATCCACGCATAAAGGATGTAAAGGACGATCAGCAGCGACCCGATCGACAGCGCCAGCCCGGCATGGCTGGCCAGCTTCAGCGGGGCGGAGGAAAAACCGGTCAGCGCGTCGAGCGCGAAGCGCAGCATCTTGCTCAGCGGATATTTGGTTTCCCCCGCCAGCCGCTCGTCGCGGTCATAGAGGAACGGCACCTGCCTGAACCCGATCCATGCGACCATCCCACGGATGAAGCGCGCCTGTTCCGGCATCGCCAGCAACACGTCCAGCGCGCGGCGGCTCATCAGGCGGAAGTCCCCGGCGTCGAGCGGGATGTCGACGTCGGTGGCGCGCGACAGCAAGCGGTAGAAACCGTGCGCGGTCGCCCGCTTGAACGCGGTCTCGCCCTTGCGGCTCTGGCGCACGCCATAGACCACGTCGGCCTCCTCGCGCTGCATCGCCTCCAGCATCGGGCCGAGCAATTCGGGCGGGTCCTGCAGGTCTGCGTCGATGATCAGCACGGTGTCGCCGATGCACAGGTCCAGCCCGGCGGTCAGCGCCAGCTGGTGCCCGTGATTGCGCGACAGGTTGACCGCGACCAGATGCGGGTCGCGGTCGGCCAGCGCGCGCATGATCGGCCAGGTCTTGTCGCGCGACCCGTCATTGACCAGCACGATTTCGTAATCGTCCGCGGCGACGCCGCGCGCGGCCGCCGTCAACCGCTCGTGCAGGACCGGCAGGCAGTCTTCCTCGTTGAAACAGGGCACGACGATCGAAAGCTTCATGGGTTCGCGGATCCTCCGTCCAGCCGATAGAGGATCGACCCCTTGCCGCGCCAGACCGGTTTCAGTCCGTCGACCAGTTTCGGGTCGTGCGCCGGCGCGTCAATCAGCCAGAGATAGTCGAAATCCTCGCGCGGCAGCGTCGCCAGCGACCGGTCGATCCCCATCCGCAGCCGATCGGGGCAGGCGTTGGGGCGGACGATCTGCGACGGGTCCGCGGCAAAGCGCCCGGCCTTTTCATATTGCAGCTTGAGCAGGTTCGCGCCTTCCACCGTCCACTGGTCGTTGGAATAACCGTCGCGCCGGACCACCACCATCGCGCCAAGGTGGCTGTTGCGCGGCAGGTCCCACAGCCCGGTGCACGGCATGCCGACCTGGCTGATGACCCGCGCGCCCATCGGGATATGGTCGAGCGCCTTGAGCTTGGCCTGCTGGTCGTCGCTGGCGATGGCCATGCTGGCGGTGGTCGAAGCGACGCGGATGACCAGGAAGGCAATGCCCAGAACCGCCAGCGCCGTTCCCAATCGCTGGCTGATCGCTCCGCGAAACCGCACCGCCAGTACCAGCACCGCGACCATGTAGGGGGCCAGCCGCATGTCGGCGTAGGCCGAGCCGAAGATGATCCGCGGCAAAAGGACGAAACCGACCGCCAGCACCAGTCCGGAAAAGGCGAGGTTGCGCGAAAAGGTCAGCCGCCGGTTGCGCAGCGATTCCGCCAGCACCAGCACGATCGCCGCCATCGATACCGTGTCATAGGTCTGCCAGCGGTCGCGCAGGGCCATCGTCAGCCACTGGAACTTGGCCTTGAAGTTGAACCAGTCGGCGGTGCCGCCGCCATGCGTTTCGCTGCGCCAAGCAAGCATGATGATCAGCGGCAGGGCCATGACGGCGCTGTGCCACGCGGCATTCCACGCCGAGCGTACCCAGCCGACGCCGCGATCGTGCTGGCGCACCGCCTCGGCCGAAAAGCACAGCAGGCCAAGCACGCCCCAGCCGTAGGTATGGGCGAAAAAGACGACCAGCGAGATGGGCACGAACAGCCATGAGCGCAGCCGCGTCTTGCCCAGCCGCCCGAGCCGCAGCCACAGGCCGAACGCAAGGAAGGCGAGCGCGATCGACAGCGCGTAATTGACGAAGCCGAACAGGAACGGGTGGCCAAGCGCGAAAGGCAGCGCGAAATAGGCCGTCGGCGGGATCCGCCCGTGCACTTCGCGCGCTACCCACAGGAAACCGGCGACGGTCATCGGCGGGATCGCGACGACCACCAGCTTGACCGCGTTCTCAAGGCCCAGCAGCGGCGCCAGCGGGACGATCAGCAGGTCGACGCCAAGGTTGCCGATCAGCGCCCAGTGGAAGTCGTAATATTGCCGCAGCCAGGCGGACTGGCCGAGGTCGAGCTGAACGCGATAACGGCCCATGTGGCCGAGCAGATCGACCAGCGGCGGGATCGGCGGATAGAGCAAGGGGACGGCGGACAGGAACACGGCGGCGGCGAGCAGCCAGGGGCTTTCCCACCACCCGTGCGGCCTGTCGGCCCCGGCGTCGACACGGCCGGCGATTGCCCCCTTGATCATCGTGCCGCTCTGCCCGTTCGCTTCGCCGCATTCAACATGGATACATGCAGCCGATGCTAGTGCCCGGGCAGGATAGTTCAGGAGAGTATCGATGAAGACTTTGTTTCTGGCCGGCGCCGCGGCGCTTGGCGCCGCCGCTTTCGCTCCCGTGCTCGCACAGGCTCCGACTCCGGCCCCCGCCCCGCAGGCATCCGACATGCACCACGGCATGCGCATGGGTCCGGTGACCCGCGCCGCGATGCTGGAAAAGGTGCAGTCGCACTTCGCCAAGCTTGATGCCGACCGCAACGGCGTCGTCACCGCCGCCGAAATGGACGCCATGCGCGCCCAGCATCAGGGCCGCATGGGCCAGCGCGGCGAAAAGCGGTTCGACCGCCTCGACGCCAATGACGACCAGGCGATCAGCAAGGCCGAATTCGACGCGGCCCACGCCAAGATGGGCGACCATCGCGGCAAGGGCATGCGGATGGGCGGCATGGGCGGCCGGATGATCATGCGCATGGCCGACGCCAACAAGGACGGCAACGTCAGCCTGCAGGAAGCGACCGCCGCCGCGGCGACGCATTTCGACCAGGCCGACGCCAACCGCGACGGCACGCTGACCCGCGAGGAAATGCGCGCCGCTCGCAAGGCGCACATGGGCAAGCGCGGCGCCTAAGCCGGCTGCTTGACCGACGAAGAGGCCCGGCGCCCGCGCGCCGGGCCTTTTTCTTTGCCCGCAGCGGCCTTGGCGCGAAGCGCCTGTTCCGCCTCGATCATGTAATCGCGGGTGATCGGCAACGCCCGCCGGTCGCGGATGAACTGCACCTGGTAATTGCAGCCGGCGCCGCTTTCGAACATCACGATCCCGCCGGCGAGATAAAATTCCCACATGCGGAAGAAGCGCTCGTCGTACATCTCGACGATCTTGGCGCGATTTTCGTGCACCCGGTCGAGCCAGTGGCGCAGCGTGTAGGCGTAGTGCAGGCGTAGCGTCTCGAGGTCGGCGACCATCATCTTCGACTTCTCGCTGGCGGTGAACATCTGGCTCAGCGACGGCACGTGATAGCCGGGGAAAATCCACTTGTCGGTGAACGGGTCGGCCTTCTTCGAAATGCCGAACTTGCCGATCGTGTGCAGCAGCATGACCCCGTCGCGCTTCAGCAGCCGGCGGCACGAGGCGAAGAACTCGTCGTAAAATTCCAGCCCGACATGTTCGAACATGCCGACCGACACGATGCGGTCGAATTCGCCTTCCAGCACGCGATAGTCGACCAGTTCGAACTTGACCCGGTCGGCGACGCCGGCGTCCGCCGCGCGCTGACGGGCGACCCGCAACTGGTCTTCGGACAGGGTGATGCCGAGCACTTCGACGTCGGCGACCTGGTTGAGATAGATCGCCATCCCGCCCCAGCCGCAGCCGATGTCGAGCACGCGAAGCCCCGGCTTAAGGTACAGCTTGGACGCGATATGCGCCTTCTTGTCGGCCTGCGCGTCCTCAAGCTCCTTGTCGGGCGAGGTGAAATAGGCACAGCTGTATTGCCGGTCGGCGTCCAGGAACAGGTCGTACAGGTCGTCGCCAAGGTCATAATGATGGGCAACGTTCTTGCGCGACGTCTTGGTATCGTTGCGCTGGAACAGGCGCAGCAGCGCGCGGCCCTTGCCGCGGTTGAGCATCGCCCGCGCCGGCCGCCCCTCTTCCCACGGATTGGACCCCATGATCATCTGGAGCAGCTCCAGGATGGTGCCGTTCTCGAGCACCAGCCGGCCGTCCATATAGGCCTCGCCGAACGCCAGCCGCGGGTTCTTGAGCACCTGCAGCGGCAGCTTGTTGTCGGTCAGCCGGATGGTCACTGCCGGGCCGTCGCCCGGGCCATGGGTTTCCGGCGCCTTGCCGGGCTGGATGACGGTGATGCTGCCGTGAGTCAGCAGCTTGTCGATCATTTGGCCGATTCCGGACATTCGGGCGGTCCCCGTTCGGTGATAGGTTCGGATTGAAGACTAACCGCGATGCGGCGAGCGCGTCCAGCGCCGTTACGCCGGGGCGCCGGCTTCCCGGTCGGGCTGGGCGCGCGATTTCTTTTCCGCGGCGGTCTTGAGCTGGCCGCAGGCGGCGTCGATGTCGCGGCCGCGCGGGGTCCGCACCGGCGCGGAAATGCCGGCTTCGAACACGATGTTGCTGAACGACCGAATGCGGTCCGGCTCGGAACATTCATATTCGGCGCCGGGCCACGGGTTGAACGGGATCAGGTTGACCTTGGCCGGAAGCTTGTACTGGCGGATCAGCCGGACCAGCTCGCGCGCGTCCGCGTTGCTGTCGTTCTTGTCCTTCAACATCACATATTCGAAGGTGATGCGCCGCGCGTTGTTGGCGCCGGGATAGTCGGCGCACGCCTGCAACAGCTGCTCGATCCCATACTTGCGGTTGAGCGGCACGATCTCGTCGCGCACTTCCTTGGTCACCGCGTGCAGCGAGACGGCCAGGTTGACGCCGATCTCCGCGCCGCACCGCTCCATCATCGGCACCACCCCGCTGGTCGACAAGGTGATGCGGCGTTTGGACAGACCGAGCCCGTCGCCGTCCATGACGATCTTCAGCGCGTCGCGGACGTTGTCGAAATTGTACAGCGGCTCGCCCATGCCCATCATGACGATATTGGTCAGCATCCGGCCCTCGGGCTGGCTCGGCCACTCGCCCAGCGCGTCGCGGGCAAGCATGACCTGGGCGACGATTTCCGATGGCTCCAGGTTGCGCACCAGCCGCATCGTTCCGGTGTGGCAGAAACGGCAGTTGAGCGTGCAACCCACCTGGCTCGACACGCACAGCGTGCCGCGGTCGGCGTCGGGGATGAACACCATCTCGAAATCGTTGCCGTCGTGGGTCCGCAACAACCACTTGCGGGTGCCGTCCGACGACACCTGCGCCTCGACCACCTCGGGGCGGGAAAGGGTGAACTTCTTCTCCAGCCACGGGCGCTGCGCCTTGGCGATGTCGGTCATCTGGGCAAAGCCGGTCGCGCCGCGATTGTAGATCCAGTGCCACAGCTGCTTGGACCGCAGCTTGGCCTGCTTCGGCTCCAGCCCCGCGGTCTCCAGCGCGGTGCGTAGCTGGTCCTTGGTCAGGCCGACCAGCTCGACCTTGCCGTCGGCGCGCGGCATCGGCGCGCGCGGCACGGTCACGGGATCGATGGCGCCCGCGATGGGCATCAAGGTGGTGTCGGCGCTCATGGCAGGGCGCCTATCTAGTTAGCGCGGCGCACTTTTGCCAGCGCAGGCCGCCGCCGCGGCGTCGATCGCGGTCGCGGCGCCGGCCAGGCTGTAGCGATCGACGATCCGCCGCCCGGTCGAATCGCGCGCCTCGACCCGCATCGACTGGCCGTAACGGACCGCGTTGAGCAGGGCGCGTTGCTGGTCCCCGCCGCGGCCCCACGCCCACTGGCCGCGCCCGGCGAGCAGGAACGGTTGCGACTCGATGGTGGCAATGACGCTGGCGCCGGCCCGCGCCGGCCGGGCGAGATGGACGTAGAAGCGCCCCGTCGCGCCGCCGCCAAAGGCGAAGCCGGCGAACGGCCGCGTGCCGGTGCGCGCCCACAGCGCTCCCGAGCGCGCTTCGCAGCGGGCGCCGAAGTCGATTCCCGCCCATTTGCCGCCGGCGAATAGGACACGGCCCGGCGCGGCCTGGACCGCGGCCGCGGGCAGCAGCGCAAACGCACCGAAACCAATGAATAACCATCCAAACTTGAGCAACATCGCCGCTTGTGCCATCTCTTCGCCCGCTCGGTTGACCTTCGCCTGGAGGCAGGCCTGTGTCCCGAGTAGTTGCCCGGCATAGCGGTTCGCGCGGTTCTGGCGAATGACTTTCGCCCAGATCCTGACCCAGTTCGCGGCGGAACTGGCGCTGTTCAGCGCGGTCGGTTTCTTGCTGTTCGCGGTCAACGATCTGGCCGTCGACCTGCTGTATTTCGCGCGGCGGCTGTGGCGCTCGGCGACCGTCTACCGCCGTTACCCCAAGGCCTTTGCGCAGACCCTCGTCGGCCGCGCCGACACGCAGCAGTTCATCGCCGTCTTCGTGCCCGCGTGGGACGAATCGGCGGTCATCGCCGCCATGCTGCGCGCCACCCTGCAACGGCTGGACTATGGCAATTACCGCATCTTCGTCGGCCTGTACCGCAACGATCCGGCGACCGCCGCCGCCGTCGCCAGCATCGCCGACCCGCGGGTCGAGCCGGTGCCGGTCGAAGTCGACGGCCCGACCACCAAGGCGGATTGCCTCAACCACCTGTACGACGCGCTGATCGCCTTCGAACTGCGCGAAAACCTGTCGGCGGCGGCGGTCGTGCTGCACGATGCAGAAGACGTCGTCCATCCGCTCGAACTGGGCGTGTTCAACGCGCTGATCGACCGGGCGGCGGTGATCCAGCTGCCTGTGCAGCCGCTGATCGACCCGCAATCGCGCTGGATCGCCGGCCATTATTGCGACGAATTCGCCGAGGCACACGCCAAGGAACTGGTGGTGCGCGAAGCGATCGGCGCGTCGGTGCCGCTGGCCGGGGTCGGCTGCGCCATCGCCCGCACCCCGCTGGCCCGGCTCGCCGCGCTGCACGACGGCCATCCGTTCGGCGGCGGGACGCTGACCGAGGATTATGAAATGGGCCTGCGGCTTGGCGAGCTTGGGCTGAAGACGATCTTCGTGCGCATGCCCGCCGTTCCCGGCAGCCGCGGCGTCGTCGCCAGCCGCGGCAATTTCCCCGCCACTTTCGGCGAGGCGGTGCGGCAAAAGGCGCGCTGGCTGGGCGGGATCGCGCTGGCCGGGTGGGACCGGCTGGGCTGGAGCGGCGGGATCGGCGAACGGTGGATGCGGATGCGCGACCGGCGCGGGCCGATTGCCGCCTTGCTGCTGCTCAGCGGCTATTCGGCGGCGTTCCTGTGGAGCCAGCTGTGGCTGGCCGAGGCGCTTGGCGCTCCCGTTCATGTCGAAATCGACCCCGTCCTCTCGACCCTGCTGTGGATCAACCTGTGGCTGCTGATCTGGCGCATCGCGATGCGGATGATCTTCACCGCGTCGGTCTATGGCTGGCGCGAAGGCCTGCGCTCGGTGCCGCGGCTGGTCGTCGGCAACCTCGTCGCCATCGCCGCCGCGGCCCGCGCTCTGATGCAATATTCCGCCCGCCGCGCTCCGTCCTGGGACAAGACCCGCCACACCTTTCCCGCGCGCCTGCCCGGAGAAGCGTCGGCATGAGCGCGCCGCTGCGCTTCCTTTTCCTGCTCGCCGCGGGATGGACCGGGGTGCGGATGGTCAGCGCCGGCGTCGTGCCCGGCTTTACCGCCGGCGATGTCGAGCCGGCCTCGGCGCGCTCGACGCTGGCGGCGATCGAGCCGACCCAGTTTGCGCCGCTGCCGCCAGTCGAAAGCCCCGCGCCTTATTCCGCCGCTTACGCCGATGGGCCGGCCTATCCGCCGCAATGGCGCGCCGCTTACCCGCCCCCGCTGCCTTATCATTACGCGGCCTATCCCGCGGCTTCTGTGTCCCCGCCGATCCCGCCGCGCCGTCCGTGGAGCCTGCCGCCGCAAGGCACGCCCGCCGCCGACCCGGTCTTCTTCTAGCCGATCGAGCCGATCGAGCAGTGGGACGTCGCCACGCTCGCCGCCTTGCCCGCCCGCCGCAGCATGCCGGCCCCGACGGCGGCCGCGCTGCCGGCCGGCCCCCGCCCGCTCGACCGGCTCCAGCTGTCCAGCTGGGCGGTGCTGCGCGGCGCCTCGTCGCCCGGCGCGCTCGCCACCGGCGGCACGCTGGGCGGAAGCCAGGGCGGCGCCCGCCTGCTCTATAATTTCGACCGCCGCCTGGCCGCGTCGGTACGCACGACCAGCCCGCTTGGCGGGTCGAGCGGCGCGGAAATCGCCGCTGGCTTGCGGGTCACCCCGATCCCGTCCCTCCCCATCGCCTTCACGGCCGAGCGCCGCCAGTCGATCAGTCCCCACGGCGGCGGGCGCTCGGCCTTTGCATTGTTCGCGGAGGCTGGGTTGTACCGGCAGCCGATGCCGTGGCGCTTCCAGATGGATTTCTACGCGCAGGCCGGGGTCGTCGGGTTGCGCAGCCGCGACTATTTCGCGGACGGCGCGCTGACCCTGACCCGGCCGGTGTTCGGGCGCGTGTCCGCCGGCCTTGGCGTATGGGGCGGGCGCAAACCGGCCTGTACCGGGTCGACGCCGGGCCGCGCGTTTCCTTCCGCATCCGCGACAACATCCATGCCAATGCCGACTGGCGCCAACGCGTCGCCGGAAGCGCGCAGCCCGGCTCCGGCCCGGCCCTGACGCTCGCCGCCGACTTTTAGGCGCCGGCGGCGTTGGACAGTGGCCGCTTTGCGGCTACTCGTCGGGGCGGCAGATGGATATCTACCTTCCCATCGCGGGCCAGTCGGTCAATGCGCTGCTGATCGTCGCGCTCGGCGGTCTGGTCGGAATCCTGTCCGGCATGTTCGGCGTCGGCGGCGGCTTCCTCACCACGCCGCTGCTCATCTTCTACGGCATCCCCCCGTCGGTCGCGGTCGCCTCCGCGGCGACGCAGATCACCGGGGCCAGCGTCGCCGGCGTTTCGGTCCACCTCCGGCGCGGAGGCGCGGACCTGAAGATGGCGGCGGTGATGAGCGCGGGTGGACTGATCGGCTCGGTGTTCGGCGCCTTCATCTTCCGGATGCTCCAGGCAAGCGGCCAGATCGACCTCGTCATCGGCCTGCTCTACGTCATCCTGCTCGGCTGGATCGGCGGGCTGATGCTGCGCGACGCGCTGGTCGCATTGGGCCGCATTTCGCGTCCACCGGACAATCCGGACGCGGCCAATTACACGCGCTGGCTGGCCGCCCTGCCGATGCGCTGGAAGTTCGACGGCTCGGGCCTCTACATCTCCCCGCTCGCTCCCCTGGCGCTGGGCTTCGGCACGGGCATCCTGACCATGTTGCTGGGCGTCGGCGGCGGCTTCATCCTTGTCCCCGCGATGATCTACTTGCTGGGCATGCCGGCCCGCGTGATCATCGGCACTTCGCTGGCGATGATGCTGGCGGTCAGCGCCGGGACGACCTTCGTCCACTCGGTCACCACCCATGCGGTGGACATCGTACTTGCCGCGCTGCTGCTGCTCGGCGGGGTGATCGGCGCGCAATATGGCGCCGTCCTCGCCACCCGCATCAAGCCCGACCTGCTGCGCCTCGCACTGTCGGTGGTGATCCTGCTCGTCGCTCTGCGCATGTTCCTCGGCCTCTTCTGGCAGCCTGAGGAAATCTATTCGATCGCGTATTTATGAAGCGCCGGCTTGCCCCCCTGCTCGCGCTCGCGGCGCTGGCCCTGTCGGCCCAGTCCAAACCGGTGCTGGTGCCCGACGTGTCGGCCCGCAACATCGAGATCCGGTACAGCTTTTCCGGCGCGCAACTGCTGCTGTTCGGCGCCATCGTCTATCCCAGCGGCCGCATTCCCAAGGTCACGCCCGACATCGTTGTCGTGCTCAAAGGACCCGCCGAACCGATCGTCATCCGCGAAAAGCAGCGCATCGCGGGCATCTGGATGAACGCGGCATCGAACCGCTTCCGCTCCGCCCCGTCCTTTTACGCGGTCGCCTCCTCCCGGCCGATCGAGCAGCTGGTCGATGAACGCACGGCGGCGATCTACGAACTGGGCATCCAGGACCTGCAGCTGTCGCCCGGCACCGCCGCCTTGCCGGAAGACGCCCGCCGCTTCGAAGCCGGGCTGATCGAACTGCGCCGCCGCGAAGGGCTCTATGCGCAAAATCCGCGCGGCGTCGAAATCACCGGCGGCGTGCTGTACCGCGCCGCCATCTCCATCCCCAGCCAGGTGCCGGTCGGCACCTACACCGCCGAAACTTTTCTGGTCGACGACGGCCGGGTGGTCGCCGCGGCCACCCGCGACATCGAGATCGGCAAAAGCGGGTTCGAACGGTTCGTCGCGCTGGCCGCCCGCCGCCATTCGATCCTCTACGGCCTGTTCACCGTGCTCTTGTCGCTGGGGCTGGGCTGGGGCGCCGCGGCCGTCTTCCGCCGTCGCTTCTAAGGGCGCGCAATCTAAGCCAAATGTTAACCGAAGTTGCGTACCCGGCTTCCTGAAACGCAAATTTATTTCAGGAGCCCCGGCGCACCATGAACGACCAGCCAAACCTTCGGCAGTTCATCGATGAAGTGAGCAGCTTCGACGAGGAGGCCAAGCCGGCGCCCTCGGCAAAAGTCGCCCCGGCGCTCGAAACGCTTGGCGAGGTGATCGAAATCGCCGGGTCGGGTTCGCGCATCCGCATGAACGCGGCCAAGCTGATGGGCCTGCAGGCGCACGCCGACCCGTCGGTGGCGATGTCCGGCCAGGTCGGCAGCCAGGTCAAGATGACCGTCGGCAAGGCGTGGCTGATCGCCAACGTCCGCACGCTCGCGTCCTGCGGCGACGGCGAAGTAGTGGCGCAGGTCGACTTCCTCGGCGAAGGCGATTGCGACAGCGCCGGCCATGTCAGCCGCTTCCGCCGCGGCGTCACCCGCTACCCGGTGCCGGGCGCGCCGGTCTATCCGGTCACCACCGACGACTTGCGCTCGGTGTTCGCGGCCGACGACAATGCCCATGTCGAAATCGGCACCGTTTACCCGACCGACGACATCCGCGGCGCGCTTTACGTCGACCCGATGCTGTCGAAGCATTTCGCGATCCTGGGATCGACCGGTACCGGCAAGTCGACCTCCGTCGCCTTGATCCTGCACCGCATCTCGCAGCTGTCGCCGGAAGGCCACATCCTGATGATCGACCCGCACGGTGAATATTCCGCCGCGTTCAAGAATTGCGGCGAGATCTTCAACGTCGACAACCTGCAGCTGCCCTACTGGCTGATGAACTTCGAAGAACATTGCGAAGTGCTGCTGACGACTCACGGGCATGAGCGGCAGCGCGACGCCGACATCCTTGCCAAGTGCATCCTCGCCGCCCGGATCAAGGGCAAGGACATGAGCCAGTACGGCAAGGTGACGGTGGATTCGCCGATCCCCTACCTGCTGACCGACCTCAGCGGCATCATCACCAACGAAATGGGCAAGCTCGACCGCGCCGGCGACACACTGCCGTTCCAGCGGCTGAAGACCAAGCTCGACGAACTGAAGGCCGACCCGCGCTACACCTTCATGTTCTCCGGCATGCTGGTCAGCGATTCCATGCCCACCTTCATTTCCCGCCTGTTCCGCCTGCCCGCCAACGGCCGCCCGATCTCGATCGTCGACGTGTCCGGCGTGCCGTCCGAAATCACCTCCGTCGTGGTGTCCGTGCTCGCCCGGATGGTGTTCGATTACGCCATCTGGTCGCGCACCGAGGCGCAGCGCCCGCTGCTGCTCGTCTGCGAGGAAGCCCACCGCTACGTGCCCAAGAGCGAGACCGCCGAGGGCGGCCAGGCGGTGCGCAAGATCCTCGAGCGGATCGCCAAGGAGGGCCGTAAATACGGCGTCTCGCTCGGCCTGATCACGCAGCGCCCGTCCGACTTGGCTGAAGGCGTGCTGTCGCAGTGCGGCACGATCATCTCGATGCGTTTGAACAACGACCGCGACCAGGCCTGCGTGCGCGCCGCCATGCCCGAAGGCGCGCGCGGCTTCCTCGACGCCATCCCCGCGCTGCGCAACCGCGAATGCATCGTCTGCGGCGAAGGCGTGTCGATCCCGATCCGGGTGCGCTTCGACGACCTCGAGCCCGAAAAGCGTCCCGCCTCCTCCGACCCCAGCTTCGCCGCCATGTGGCGCGAAACCGGCGGCGAGGAAGGCATTATCCAGCGGACCATCAAGCGCTGGCGCGGGCACGGCAGGTAGCGCCGAACGACGCGACGGCCGGGCTGGCCCGCGGCTCAAGCCGCGCCGGCCCGCGCCGGCGGTTGGCATCGCCGGCCCCCTTCGCTAACCGGCTCCTGCCATCGCAAGGAGACCCGCATTGACTACCGCACGGCCGCACCCCCTCTACGCCTTCGTCCTCGGCGTGGCGCGGTCCGGGACCACCGCGATGGTCCAGCTGCTCAACACCCATTCCGCCATCTGCATGGGGGTCGAACGCTACAAGCGGCTGTATCCCAAGCTGCAGGCCTTCCCGCCCGAGCTGCTGGAGAAGGAGCGCTTCTTCGAATTCCGGCCGGAAGACACCAATCTCGGGCCGGGAACGGGCATCTGGGACAAGAATTGCGCCCCGCTGGAAGAAAAATGGGATTCGGCCAGCATCTTCGGCGACAAGGAAATGGCCGGCGCTCTGCCGTTCGTCGCGCGCGACATCCCGGACGCCCGCATCGTCTTCATGCTGCGCGACATCGGGCCGGTGGCGTCGTCGTGGAACGTGCGCGCCGCCAAGGAAACCGACAGCTGGGCGGAAGAAAACGACTATCGCGTCGCGGTCGACCATTGGAACGAGGCCAACCGGCTGGCGCTGGACTATGCCGACACGCTCGGGGAGCGCATGCTCCTGATCGACTACGAAACCTTCTTTTCCGGCGCCGAGGGCTATGTCGACGTGCTGCTCGGCTTCCTCGGCCTGCGCCACGAGCGCCGCTTCGACCGGACCTACGGAGCGCGCGTCGCCCGCTATTGCGACATCATCTCGCAAAAGCCGTCGTTGGTGCTTGAAGGCCAGGAGGAATATCTGGCGCAAAAGGCCGACCGCGCGGCCTACGAACGCCTGCTCGGCATGGCTCGCGACCAGCGGCAGGCGCTCGTAAGCGCCTGACCGCCGGCCGCTTGCCCGTCAGCTTTCGGACCGGGCCGAAGACCGCCTGCGCGCCCAGATGTTGAGCGCCTCGACCGTGGCCGAAAAGGCCATTGCCGAGTAGATATAGCCCTTGGGCACGTGCACGCCGAAACCGTCGGCGATCAGCACCCCGCCGATCATCAGCAGGAAGCCCAGCGCCAGCATGACGACGGTCGGGTTGCGGCCGATGAACTCGGCCAGCGGATCGGCCGCCACCAGCATGACGATGACGGTGAAGACCACCGCGATCACCATCACCGGCAAATGGTCCGTCATGCCCACCGCGGTAAGGATCGAATCGACCGAGAAGATCGCGTCGAGCAGCAGGATCTGGACGATCGCCGACCCGAAGGTGAGCGCCGCCTTGCCGGTGTCGAACACGTCGTCGGACGGGTGCGGATCGACGTTGTGGTGGATTTCCTTGGTCGCCTTCCACACCAGGAACAGGCCGCCCGCGATGAGGATCAGGTCGCGCCACGAAAACTGGGTTTCGAACGTCGGTTCGCCATGCATTCCGGGTGCGCCCTGGATGCCCAGGTCGAACACCGGCGCCGTCAGCCCGACCAGCCAGGCGATCATCGACAGCAATACCAGCCGCATCGCCAGGGCTAGGCCGATTCCGACCCGCCGCGCCTTCTGCCGCTGTTCCGGCGGCAGCTTGTTCGACAGGATCGAAATGAACACCAGATTGTCGATGCCAAGGACGACTTCCATCACGATGAGGGCGGTCAACGCCGCCCACACCCCCGGTTCGGAGAACAGGGTAATCAAGCTTTCCATGCGTCACTCCTCGCCGCCGCAGGCGGTGCTGCGGCTGTTCTCGCCTAGTCGAACAGTTCTTCGAGGAAGGACTTGCGCCGCTTGTGCGGCTTGTACCCGCGGCCGTAATCGCCGTGATAGGCTTGCGGCGGCGGCTGATGGTGCTGCTGCTGCTGCTGCGGGGGCGGCGCGGGCTGCGCCTGCTCGGCATTGCGGGCAATGATCTTGTCGAGCTCGCCGCGGTCCAGCCACACGCCGCGGCACGACGGGCAATAATCGATTTCGACGCCCTGCCGCTCCGACATGACGAGCGGGGTCTGGTCGACCGGGCAAAGATAGGAATGAGTCATCGGTCTCGTGCTCCGTTGGTTGATCACCAATCGAGCGCCGCGCCGGCTTCATCGTGGATTTCGGGATTTGCATACCCGAACCAGCACCGAGCGCACTCGATGCGGTCCGACATCACGGCAAGTCTGCCGTCAGAGGGGCCCGGTCCCGCGACGCCCAATCTATGCGACCCGGCGCGATGATCAAGGCTTGCAGCCCATTTTGTCGCGGCGCGCGGTCGCTTCGCGGCGTGGCGCGGCCGCTGACGCGCCGACGGCATGGCGATAGCTGCGCAACGACCTATCGACGTACCGGAAAAACGCGGAAGCGCGGCTGGCTTGCCGCCCAAGCGACCTAAGCCGCCGGATCGACACGCCAACGTCACGCGATTCACGCGCGTGTCGGCATGACCATCACCGTCCGCTAGCGACCCATTGCTGCCATTCACTTGATTGCAGTCAGGCGGCCCCGAATGTGTTCCAGGGACAGGTAGGCCGGAAAAGCGCAATCGTCCCCTTCCAGCTGCCCGACGATTTCCAAGGCGAGCGCTGCGGCGTCAGCTACGTCGTGGCCGCGCTCGCTGCCGATTAGGGCATGGGCGATCAAGGCAGTTAGCGGTTGGTCGCTGATGGTCAGCGCTCGCTCGCACTTCAGCCGTTCCCAGACGATGTCGTACATGTCGTGGCGTTCCGTCAATGCCACCAATAGCGCCTGGTCGAGGTGGGCGGCGGTCCGATGCATTGGTTCTCGCCTTTCGGCCTCAATCGCCCCTTCCAATGCGGTTATGGCTCCGTCGAACTCACCTTGCGCTGCAAGTGCAGTCCCGAGATAAAGTCCGGCGCGAGCTGTTTGATATGGGTCGTTCAGCGAAAGGACGCGACGGCATAGGTTTGCCGCAACCTCAGGATGCGTCGCAAGCAAGGTATAGGCCTGGATATTAAGGTACTCAGCCTTCTGGCGGGCTCGTCCGAGCCGAGCCTCAAAGGCGATCTCGATGTCATCATCCCAGTTCGTGTTACGGAACCATTCGACCATTTTTGCTCGTCCCCTGCATGCCGGCGGGAGTAGCCGTTCAATGCGGAAATCCTAACGTCCACCTTCCACCCACAGCAGACGCCGACCCCCCTAGGCCCCGATCGCCTTCAGCTGCTTGAGCCGCGCGTTGAACGCCTGCCGCTGGGCGCCGCTGATCTGCTGGCGGCGCTGCATCTGGACGGACTGCGGGTCGACCGCCTGCCCGTTGACGCGGACTTCGAAATGCAGATGCGGGCCGGTCGACAGGCCGCTCGACCCGACATAGCCGAGCACCTGGCCCTGCCGCACCGGCTCGCCCGGCGCGGCGACGATGCCGCTCATGTGCGAATAGCTGGTGACGATGCCGCTGCCGTGGGCGACTCGGACCTGCCGGCCATAGCCGCCGGCCCAGCCGGCGCCGACCACCTGCCCGTCGGCCGCGGCGACGATCGGGCTGCCCCAGGCGGCGCCGAAGTCGATACCGGCGTGCATCCGCGCAAAGTGCAGGATGGGGTGATTGCGGCGGCCGAAACCCGACGTGATCCGGCCCGCGACCGGGGCCATCAGCCCGTCGGTGCGCTCGGCGCCGCTGGCGTCGGTGTCGAACCAGTCCGCCTTGCCGCCGACGGTCCATTTGAGCAGCTCCACGTCCGGCGCGTCCACGCGCCGCAGCGCCGCGTACAGCAACGGCTGGCCATCGGCCTTCGCCATGACCAGGTCGAAGCGGTCGAACGGCGCGACGTCGCCGCCGACGTCGATGCGGGTCGACAGGACCTTGAGATATTGGGCGGCGACGTCCGGCGACACGCCGGCGTCGCGCAGCGACCAGTACAGTCCGTCGGTTACCCCGCCCTGCACGCGAATTGCGGACGCGGTCGCGGCGACGACCGGCTTGGCCGCCTCGACCGGATCGACCGGCGGGGCGCTTGCCAGCGCGGCCTCGGCATCCGCCGGCGGTCCGCTGAGCATCGCGTTCATCTGGAATTGCTGCTTGGGCGCGATCGAATGGGCCAGCGCGGCCTGGAACGGGTCGATCCCCGGCATCGCGGACAAGGCCGCCGCGCACAGGATCGTCAACGTCGCCGCTCCGCGCAGCCAGCGCGGGCCGATCGGCTCGGCGGCAAGGTCGACGACCAGGCTGAACGGTGCCGGCGCGGCGACGTCGGCGGCGGCCGCGCTGCCCCGGGCGCGGGAGAGCGCGGTACGGGCGGCGGCCTCGCTTGCAGGTGTGCCAGTCAGCATCGTTCCCCAGCCAATGCCCAAACAGGGTTAAAGCAGGTTTAAAATCGGGAACTTGCGCTTTTGCCGCGCGCTGCCACATTCAGGTCAAATGGCGCGTCACGATGCTCCGGTCAGGGCGATTTTGGGCCCCACCAACACCGGCAAGACGCATCTCGCCATCGAGCGGATGTGCGGCCATTCCTCCGGTGTCATCGGCTTCCCGCTGCGCCTGCTCGCCCGCGAAGTCTACGACCGCGTGGTCGCCATCAAGGGCGAACAGCATGTCGCCCTGCTGACCGGCGAGGAACGGATCATCCCGCCGCAGGCGCGCTATTTCCTGTGCACCGCCGAAAGCATGCCGGTCCCGACCGAGGAGGAGGGCCAGCGAGACCTGTTCCAGCGCGACTTCGCCTTCGCCGCCATCGACGAGGCGCAGCTGGGCATCGACACGGAACGCGGCCACGTCTTCACCGACCGCATGCTGCGCGTGCGCGGCCGGGAAGAAACGCTGATCCTCGGGTCCGACACGTTGAAGCCGATGATCCGCGAATTGCTGCCCGACGCGGAAATCGTCAGCCGGCCGCGCTTTTCGACCCTGCGCTACGCCGGCAGCACCAAGTTGTCCCGGCTGCCGCCGCGCTCGGCGGTCGTCGCTTTCTCGGCGGAGCAGGTCTACGCGCTGGCCGAAGCGCTGCGGCGCTTTCGCGGCGGCGCGGCGGTGGTCATGGGCGCGCTGTCGCCCGCGACCCGCAATGCGCAGGTGGCGATGTTCCAGCGCGGGGAAGTCGACTACCTCGTCGCCACCGACGCCATCGGCATGGGCCTCAACATGGATGTCACCCATGTCGCCTTTGCCGGGCTGGAAAAGTTCGACGGCCGCCGCGACCGCCGACTGACCACCGCCGAAATGGCGCAGATCGCCGGGCGCGCCGGCCGCCACCAGCGCGACGGCACCTTCGGCACGCTTGGCCTTGGCGATCACAGCGCCGAATTTTCCGAACAGGAGATCGAAGCGATCGAGGAGCATCGCTTCCGGCCGCTCGACTTCCTTTACTGGCGCAACCCCGATCTCGACTTCACCGACGTCCGGGCGCTGATCGCCAGCCTTGAAATGCCCAGCGACGATCCGCTGCTCCGGCCCGCGCCGGAATCGGTCGATCTAGCCGTGCTTCGCCATATCGCGCAGGACCCGGCCATCGCCGCCCGCCGCGGCGCCGTCGCGCAGCGCCTGTGGTCCGCCTGCGGCCTGCCCGACTTCCGCAAGGTCGGGCCGATGCACCACGCCCGCATGGTCCGCCGCGTGTTCAGCTACATCGGCGACGGCGGCCACATCCCGCACGAATGGTTCGCGGCCGAAGTCGCCCGGCTCGACAATCTCAACGGCGATATCGAAGCGCTGGCCGATCGCCTCGCGGGGGTGCGCAGCTGGGCCTATATCGCCCACCGCAACGACTGGCTGCAGGATCCGCCCAAGTGGGCCCAGCGCACCCGCGAAGTCGAAGCGCGCCTGTCCGACGCCCTGCACGAACGGCTGACCCAGCGCTTCGTCGACCGCCGCACGTCGGTGCTGGTCCGCGACATCGGCGCGCGCGGCGCCGACGCCTTGCCGGTCACCGTCGCCGCCGACGGCGAAGTCAGCGTCGGGCCGGAACCGATCGGCCACCTCACCGGCTTCGATTTCCGCGTCGATCCGGCCGCCAAGCTGGCCGACAAACGGTTGCTGCTGGCCGCCGCCGAGCGGCGCCTGGGCGAAGAACTCGAACGCCGCGCCGGCGCGCTGGTCGACGCGCCGGATAGCGAATTCGCGCTCATCGTCGAGGCGACCGGTGCGCTGGCCATCGGCTGGCACGGCGCCATCCTCGCCCGTCTGGCCCCCGGCCGCTCGCTGCTCGAACCGGCGGTGCGCACCGCCCGCGCGCTCGACCGCCTGTCGGCGACCAGCCGCGGCGCGCTTCGCGGGCGCATCGAACGGTGGATCGAATCGCAGGTCGACGCGCACCTCCGCCCGCTGCGCAGCCTGGCCGAGACCGCCGGCGATCCCGCCAGTTCGCCCGGCATCCGCGCCATCGCCGCGATGCTCGCCGACGCCGGCGGCACCCTGCCCCGGCGGACGGTGATCAGCGCCATCGGCACCCTGCAACAGGACGACCGCCAGCGGCTCTACAAGCTCAAGGTCCGCCTCGGTCCGCTCGACGTCTTCCTGCCGCCCCTGCTCAAACCCTCGGCACAGCATTGGCGCGCCGCCTTGCTGGCGGTGCGGTCGGGCCAGCCGATGCCGCAGCTGCCGCCGCCCGGCGCGTCGACCCTGCACGCCGACGCCGACGCCCGCGGCGCGGCGCTGGCCTATCGCCGGGCCGGCCGCGACTGGGTGCGCATCGACCTTGCCGACCGCATCGCCAGCCACGCCCACAAGGTGCGCTCCGCCGGCGGCGCGGACCCCGTCGACGCGCCCTTCGTCACCTCCATCGGCCTGGGCGGAGAGGCGCTCGAAAAGCTGATGTCCGACGTCGGCTTCGCCCGCAAGGACGGCGCCTGGCGCTGGCGCGGCCGCCACGCGGCGCGGCACGACCGGCGCGACCGCGGGTCGAACGCCTTCGCCGAACTGGCCAAGCTCAAGCGACACTAGGCGCCACATTGCGGATCGACCGCTTCCTGTTCTTCATCCGCCTGGCGAAAAGCCGCACCGCCGCGCAGGGTCTCGTCGCCGCCGGCTTCATCCGCATCGACGGGCGCCGGGTCACGCGGCCAAGCGACGAGGTCCGCGTCGGCAGCGTCGTCGCCTTGCCGCTGCGCGACCGGACGCGCGTGCTCCGGGTGCTCGCCATGCCCGCCCGGCGCGGCCCGCCGGCCGAAGCGCGGGGCTGTTACGAAGACCTCGACCCGCATCCCGGCGGGACAGGCGTTGACGATCCCAATCCGGCGACTTAGCGAACGGGCAAAGGGAGCACAGCCACCATGACCTACGTCGTCACCGACGCCTGCATCAAATGCAAATATATGGATTGCGTCGAAGTCTGCCCGGTGGACTGTTTCTATGAAGGCGAAGTGATGCTCGCCATCAATCCCAACGAATGTATCGACTGCGGCGTGTGCGAGCCGGAATGCCCGGCCGAAGCCATCCTGCCCGACACCGAAAGCGGCCAGGAAAAGTGGCTGGAGCTCAACGCGACGTTCAGCGCGCAATGGCCCAACGTCACCCGCAACAACGGCCAGACCCCGGTCGACGCCGACGAGCACAAGGGCGAAGACGGCAAGTACGACAAATATTTCACGCCCGAACCCGGAAGCGGCGATTGAGCCTCGCGCAGCCCCGCACCGCACGCATGCGCCTGCCCGCGATCAGGACCGTCCTGGCGATCGTCGCGCTCGCCGCACCGCTGACGGCCTGCAACCTGATCAATCGCGCGTCGCGGCCGGCCGTGGCCGCGCGATCGGTCGTGCCGGTCGACTTCATCGGCTGCAGCCTCGCCGACCCGGTGGCGTTCACGCCGGATCCGGCGATCCACGACCGGTATCTGGGTCGCTATATGTGGGGCGCGTCGGTCCTCGACGTGGTTCGCGAAAACGACCGCCTGCTGCTTCGCGCGCCGGTCGGCACGGCGTCGATCCGGCCGCTCTCCGCGCCAGGCGGCCCGGTCTTCGTCGACGCCTGCGGAGCCAGTTACACGTTCACGACCGCGCCCGATGGCCAGACCGCCATCCTGCACCTGCAACGCGCCGAGGGCCGCGGCACCTGGCACCGCACGGCGTTCCGGCCCTAAGGTCTAAGCGGCTTCAGTCCCGGCGATTGAGCAGCCGCTCGACGATCAGGTCGGCGGCTTCCTCGGCACTCATCTGCGTCGTGTCGACGCGGATTTCGGCGTTCTCGGGCACTTCGTAAGGGCTATCGATCCCGGTGAAGTTCTTGAGGTCGCCGGCCCGCGCCTTGGCGTAAAGTCCCTTCACGTCGCGCCGTTCGGCCTCTTCCAGCGGGGTGTCGACGAACACCTCGATGAACTCGCCTTCGGGCAGCATCCCGCGCACCATCCGCCGCTCTTCGCGGAACGGCGAAATGAAGGCGGTCATGACGATCAGCCCGGCGTCGGCCATCAGCTTGGCGACCTCGCCGACGCGGCGGATGTTCTCGATCCGGTCGGCCTCGGTAAAGCCGAGGTCGCGGTTGAGCCCGTGGCGCAGATTGTCGCCGTCGAGCAGGAAGGTATGCCGCCCGCGCCCGGCCAGCTTCTTTTCGACCAGGTTGGCGATGGTCGACTTGCCCGAACCCGACAGGCCGGTGAACCACAGGACGGCGGGCCGCTGGCCCTTCATCGCCGCATGGGTTTCGCGGCTGACGTCGAGGTGCTGGCGATGGATATTGCCCGCCCGGCGCAGCGCGAAGTGCAGCATGCCGGCGGCGACCGTCGCATTGGTCACCTTGTCGATCAGGATGAACCCGCCGAGCACGCGGTTGGTGCTTGCCCCGCCCTCCGGCAGATAGGGGTCGAACACCAGCTCGCGGTCGGTGGAGATTTCCGCGACCCCGATCGCATTGAGCGCCAGGGTCTTGGCGGCCAGGTGGTCGAGCGTATTGACGTTGATCTCGTACTTCGGCTCGTGAACCATCGCGGTGACCGTCTGCGTGCCGAGCTTGAGCCAATAGCCGCGGCCGGGCAGCAACTCTTCCTCGTTCATCCACACGATGGTCGCTTCGAACTGGTCCGACGCCTCGGGCGGGTCGCCGGCCGCGGCGATGACGTCGCCGCGCGAACAATCGACCTCGTCCTCCAGGGTCAACGTCACCGACTCGCCGGCGAATGCTTGGTCGAGATCGCCGGTGGCGGTGACCACGCGGGCGACCCGCGTTGTCCGGCCCGACGGCAGGATACGCACCTCGGTGCCCGGCCCGACGCTGCCCGCCGCGATCTGCCCGGCAAAGCCGCGGAACGACAGGTTGGGCCGGTTGACCCATTGCACCGGCATGCGCAGCGGCTTGGCGGCATTGGCGCTGGCGTCGATTTCGACCGTGTCGAGATAGCCGAGCAGCGTCGGCCCGTCGTACCACGGCGTATTCTCGCTGCGGGTGGTGACATTGTCGCCGTTGACCCCGGACAGCGGGATGGCGGTCCAGTCGCGGATGCCGATCTTGTCGGCGAAGGCGCCATATTCGGCGAGGATCGAATCGAACGCGTCCTGGTCGAAATCGACCAGGTCCATCTTGGTCACCGCGACCAGCACGTGGCGGATGCCGACCAACTGGGCGAGGAAGCTGTGGCGACGCGTCTGGGTCAGCACGCCCTTGCGCGCATCGACCAGCAGCACCGCGACGTCCGCGGTCGACGCGCCGGTGATCATGTTGCGGGTATATTGTTCGTGGCCGGGCGTGTCGGCGACGATGAACTTGCGCTTCTCGCTGGAAAAGAAGCGATAGGCGACGTCGATCGTGATGCCCTGTTCGCGCTCCGCCGACAGGCCGTCGACCAGCAATGCGAAGTCCAGCTTGCCGCTTTGCGTGCCGACGTTCTTGCTGTCCGATTCCAGCGCTTCCAGCTGGTCGTCGAACACCTGCCGGCAATCGTACAGCAACCGGCCGATCAGGGTCGACTTGCCGTCGTCGACACTGCCGCAGGTAATGAAGCGCAGCATTTGCTTGGCCTCGTGCCGGGCCAGCCACTGGGACACGTCGCGGGCAATCAGCTCGCGGTCCTGGTCGAGCACTCGGACCATTAGAAATAGCCCTCCTGCTTCTTCTTCTCCATCGACGCGCTGCCGCTGTCCTTGTCGATCGCCCGGCCCTGCCGTTCCGATGTCGTGGTCAGCAGCATTTCGGCGACCACCTCCTCGACCGTCGCCGCCTGGCTTTCGACCGCTCCGGACAACGGATAGCAGCCCAGCGTGCGGAACCGGATCATCCGCCCGGCCGGCGTTTCGCCGTTCAGCGGGAAGCGGTCGTCATCGACCATCAGTAACAAACCGTCGCGCTCGACCGTCGGCCGTTCGGCGGAAAAATACAGCGGTACGATCTCGATGTCCTCGCGCAGGATATATTGCCACACGTCCAGCTCGGTCCAGTTGGACAAGGGAAAGACGCGGACGCTTTCGCCCTTCTTCTTGCGGACGTTGTAATTGGCCCACAGCTCGGGCCGCTGGCGCTTCGGGTCCCAGCGGTGGTTGGACGTGCGGAAGCTGAAGATGCGCTCCTTGGCGCGGCTCTTCTCCTCGTCGCGGCGGGCACCGCCGAAGGCCGCGTCGAACCCATATTTGTCGAGCGCCTGCTTGAGCCCTTCGGTCTTCCACATGTCGGTGTGCAGCGGGCCGTGGTCGAATGGGTTGATGCCCTGCTCGCGCGCTTCCGGGTTGGTGTAGACCAGCAATTCGACCTGCGGGTCGGACGCGACCTTGTCGCGCAGCTCGTACATCGCCTTGAACTTCCACGTCGTGTCGACGTGCAGCAGCGGAAACGGCAGCGGCGCGGGATAAAAGGCCTTCTTGGCCAGGTGCAGCATCACCGCGCTGTCCTTGCCGATCGAATAGAGCATCACCGGCTTGTCCGCCTCGGCGACGGTTTCGCGCAGGATGTGGATGCTTTCGGCTTCAAGCCGGTCGAGATGGGTCAGGGTGCGCATGTGAACTCTTATTTCCGGTAATAGTCGCGGAACCAGTCGACGAAGGCGGCGACGCCGTCGCCGATGCCGGTTTGCGGCCGGTATCCCGTCAGGTCCTGCAACAAGCTTGCGTCGGCCCAGGTCGCGGGCACGTCGCCGGGTTGCATGCCCATGTAATTGCGGACCGATTCCTTGCCTAGGCACTTTTCGATCTCGACGATGAAGTCGAGCAGCTTGACCGGCTCGCTGTTGCCGATGTTGACGATCCGGAACGGGGCCACGGGACTGAGGGAATCGCTGGCCGCGACCTCGCCGCGCCCCTCGGCCGCCGGCGGGACCGCGTCGATCAGCAGGCGGATCGCGCGGACAAGATCGGCGACATAGGTGAAGTCGCGTTGCATCTCGCCATGGTTGTAAACGTCGATCGGCCGGTCATCGAGGATCGCGTCGACGAACTTGAACAGCGCCAGGTCCGGCCGCCCCCACGGCCCATAGACGGTGAAGAACCGGAACATGGTGATGGGAATGCCGAACAGGTGCGCATAGCTGTGCGCCATGCTTTCGGTCGCCTTCTTGGTCGCCGCATAGATGCTCAGCTGCGTGTCGGCCTTTTCGGTCTCGCTGAACGGCATGTCGGTGTTGGCGCCATAGACCGACGACGTCGACGCCATCAGCAGGTGCTGGATGCCCAGCTCGCGTGCGATTTCCAGCACGTTGAGCGTGCCGACGATGTTGGAATCGATATAGGCCCGCGGCGCTTCCATGCTGTAGCGCACCCCCGCCTGGGCGGCGAGGTGGACGATCACGTCCGGCTGGAACTCCGCGATTACCGAACGCAGCCGGTCGTGGTCCTCGAGCATCGCCTCGGTCGCGGTGAAGCCGGGTTTCTGCAGCAGCATCTGGTGCCGCCGCTGCTTCAGCCGGACGTCGTAATAATCGGTCATCCCGTCATAGCCGTGCACGGTCAGCCCCTCGTCGAGCAGCAGGCTCGCGAGGTGGAAACCGATGAAACCGGCGGTGCCCGTGATGAGGACGCGCGTCATGGGCTGGGGCCGTGGTGGCGGCCACGCGCCGAGTCAACCCGCCCTGTCCCGTTCATCGTCGGGCAAGCGCCATGGATGCACAGGTCGCGCTCGACCGCACGGCTGCCGCGCGCTAGGGCGCGGCCAGCTGCCAGATCCAAGAGCCGACAAGGAGATCATTCGTGCTCACTCGCAACCTTTCGCTTATCGCTTTGCTTGCCGCCGCGGCCGTTCCCGCCGTTGCGCAGGCGCCTGCCGGCGAAGCGCCCAAGTCGATGACCAAGGCGCAGATGACCGCCAGCATCGACGGCCGCTTCGGCATGATCGACACCAACAAGGACGGCTTCCTCAGCAAGGAGGAAATCGGTGCGGTCCAGCAGAAGGTGCTGCAGCAGGCGAGCACCGCCCGCTCGGCGCAGATCGAAGCCGAGTTCAAGAAGCTCGACGGCGACAGCAACGGTTCGGTCACCCTGGCCGAATTCAAGAATGCCGTCGGCCAGGTGAAGGCCAGCGAAACCCCCGACCAGGTGGTCGCCGCGATCGACACCAACAAGGACGGCAAGATCGCCGCCGCCGAATATCGCACCGGCCCGCTGGCCCAGTTCGACAAGCTGGACGTCAACAAGGACGGCACGCTGACTCAGCAGGAAGCGGCCGCCGGCGAACGCTAGGGCGCTTCGAAGCCAAGGCTTTTAAAGAAGCCCGGTGGGTAGCAACCCGCCGGGCTTTTCTTTACGGCTTTGTCATCCCGGGGAGCTTCGCGAGAAGCTGAGAGGCGGCATCCGGCCGCGACCCGCTGAACCTGACGCCGTTAGACCGGCCGTAGGGAGAGAGACATGGCGGACATTCCTGCCCGTACCGAACTGAAAGTCACCACCGGCCCCATCCGCGGGTCGCGCAAGATCCACGTCGAAGGCCATTCGACAAGCTCAGGACAAGCCGGGGTCCGCGTCGCGATGCGCGCCGTCGACCTCGAACCGTCGTCCGGCGACCCGCCCGTCAGCCTCTACGACACGTCCGGCCCCTACACCGACCCGCAGGCGCGGATCGACATCATGGCCGGCCTGCCCGAACTTCGCCGCGACTGGATCCGCGCCCGCGGCGATGTCGAGGAGGTCGCCCAGCGCGACGTGAAGCCCGAAGACAACGGCCAGCTCGGCCCGGACCGCAGCGGCGGCGTCGCGCCCTTCCCCAACGTCCGCAAGCGCGTGCTCCGCGCCCGCCCCGGCCACAATGTCACGCAGATGCACTACGCCCGCCGCGGCATCGTCACGCCCGAGATGGAATATGTCGCCATCCGTGAGAATCTCGGCCGGCAGCAGGCGGCGGATGCCATCCGCGACGGCGAGGACTTCGGCGCTGCCATCCCCGATTTCGTCACCCCCGAATTCGTCCGCGACGAGGTCGCCCGCGGCCGCGCCATCATCCCCAACAACATCAACCACCCCGAATCCGAGCCGATGGCGATCGGCCGCAACTTCCTGGTCAAGATCAACGCCAACATCGGCAACAGCGCGGTCGCGTCCGACGTCGCGTCCGAAGTCGACAAGATGGTGTGGTCGATCCGCTGGGGCGCGGACACGGTCATGGACCTGTCGACCGGCCGCAACATCCACGACACCCGCGAATGGATCGTCCGCAATTCGCCGGTCCCCATCGGCACCGTCCCCATCTACCAGGCGCTGGAAAAGGTCGGCGGCATCGCCGAGGACCTGACGTGGGAGATTTTCGCCGACACGCTGATCGAACAGGCCGAACAGGGCGTCGACTATTTCACCATCCACGCCGGGGTCCGCCTGCCCTACGTGCCGATGACCGCCAAGCGCGTCACCGGTATCGTCAGCCGCGGCGGCTCGATCATGGCCAAATGGTGCCTCGCCCACCACAAGGAGAGCTTCCTCTACGAACGGTTCGAGGAAATCTGCGAGATCATGAAGGCCTATGACGTCGCCTTCTCGCTCGGCGACGGCCTTCGCCCCGGCTCCATCTCCGACGCCAATGACGAGGCCCAGTTCGCCGAGCTCTACACCCTTGGCGAGCTGACCAGGACCGCGTGGAAGCACGATTGCCAGGTGATGATCGAAGGCCCCGGCCACGTGCCGATGCACAAGATCAAGGTGAACATGGACAAGCAGCTGGAGGCGTGCGGCGAAGCGCCCTTCTACACCCTCGGGCCGCTCGTCACCGACGTCGCCCCCGGCTACGATCACATCACTAGCGGAATCGGCGCGGCGATGATCGGCTGGTTCGGCACGGCGATGCTTTGCTACGTCACGCCCAAGGAGCACCTCGGCCTCCCCGACCGCGACGACGTCAAAGTCGGCGTCGTCACCTACAAGCTGGCCGCCCACGCCGCCGACCTCGCGAAGGGCCACCCCGCCGCCCGGGCGTGGGACGACGCGCTAAGCAAGGCGCGCTTCGAATTCCGCTGGCGCGACCAGTTCAACCTGTCGCTCGACCCCGAAACGGCGGAGCAATATCACGACCAGACGTTGCCGGCGGAAGGGGCGAAGACCGCCCACTTCTGCTCGATGTGCGGCCCGAAGTTCTGCTCGATGAAGATCACGCAAGAAGTGAGGGACTTCGCCGCCAAGCAGGAAGCCGGATTACTCAACAACTCGTTCGTCCCGAGCGAAGGCTTTCCCGAGCGGAGCCGAGGGGTCGAGGGGCGCGAGCAGGACGTAGGCGAAGCCAAATCCCCCCTCCAGAAAGCGGGAGGGGCCGGGGGAGGGCCTATCGACTTGGCCGAAGCCGAGGCGGGCATGGAAGCCATGAGCCGCGCCTACAACGAAGGCGGCCGCGAGCTGTACATCGGCCAGGGCAGACGGGAGCACGATTAGACGTCAACAAGTCGCCCAGTAGCGACAAGCAACTTCATATGCGATAAGCTCCGTTGCCGGATCGTTTTGTTCAGGTTATGTTCTCATATGGCCACGCTCAACGAAACAGCCGATAACCTAGCTGCGATTATTCGCGATTACCGATCCGGCGAAGTTCCGGAGCCGGACCGTAACCACGTGCTGAAGTGGGTTTCGCAATTTGCGGAGGCGGCCCAATTGCCGATCCTCACTGAGCTGTGCCACGTTTTTGGTCAAACTTATCTGTCCAAGGATAAGGCAAAGCAATTTCTGAGCGGCGTTTTCCAGACGGCAGATTTGGCTGGCCAAGATCAATGCGCGTTTTGGGCAAATGCGAATATTATGGACATCCAACTCGGCGGGAATAGCCAGTCCGAGGTCCGTGACCTGTTCGGCACGGTTCTCGAAGAGAAATGTGGCTTTGGCTTGGATGGAACGGGCAAAGCTGGAGACGTATTCATCTATCTCGATGACGGCATTTTTACCGGCAATCGCGTACGCCGCGATCTTGAGAATTGGTTGGCTAGTGCACCAGCGAAAGCTCAGGTTCACGTGGTAGCTTTCGCAGTGCACCGAGGGACCTATTTTGCTCAGAACGAACTAGGCAAGGCGATTAGGGAATCGGGAAAAGACATAGCTGTAAAGTGGTGGCACATGATCCATCTTGAGGATCGAAAGACCTACACTGACAAATCCGACGTGCTTAGGCCGGTTTCCATTCCTGCTGATCCGAGAGTGCAGGCGTACGTCGCTTCGATGAAGTACGCGCCACATCTTCGTGCCGCAGGACAAGTCGGCGGCCTTGGTATTTTCTCTTCGGATACCGGTCGGCAGCTTTTGGAAACTGAATTTCTGAAGGCAGGAGCAAAAATTCGAGAGGACTCGCCATTACTTGGCGAGAGCCAGCGACCGTTGGGGCATATGACTCTCGACACGCTCGGTTTTGGATCGACAATTGTCACTTTTCGGAACTGCCCGAATAATGCGCCATTGGCTCTTTGGGCCGGTGATCCTTGGTACCCACTTTTCCCGCGCAAGACGAATTCGACGACTTCGTTTGAGAAAAGTTTTGGGTCGTGGGACTAAATTTCGATCATCTTGAGAATCAAGTACGGACGTACGCGCCCTCAGATTCTGCTGTTTTCTGGAAAACGCGGGAGAAATTTGGTGGGTTGTCTAACATGGCTGCCGGATTTCCACTTCTGGTAAACGGTGTGAAAATTCGTACGTCTGAAGCCCTCTATCAGGCGATGCGATTTCCGACCCGACCGGATGTCCAAGAGCTGATTTTGGGTGAGATAAGCCCGATGACAGCAAAGATGCGCAGCAAGCCTTTTCGAGAGTTTACGCGAGACGATTGGTCCTCCGTGCGCGTACCCATCATGAGATGGTGCTTACGCCTCAAGCTCTATCAGAACTGGGAGAAATTTGGCCACGCTTTGAGGGAGACAGGAAGCCTCCCAATCGTCGAAAAGAAAACGAAGCACGCGGACTTCTGGGGAGCGAAATACGTAGAACCTGATGAGCTCATCGGACCCAATATCTTGGGCCGATTGCTGATGGAATTACGAGATGATCTGGAGCAAATGCCCAGCCCACCTGAGCATCTAGCGCCATTAAATTTAAAGCAGTTCTTGCTTCTCGGGCGCGAGATTGAGGCGGTTCGCATCGTACAATCTCCCGTCTCCATATTATTTTGAAACGAAACAGTTGCGCCGCGAGAGTAAATCCCGCGTCGTCGGTCCTGTCGGCTTCGCTCCGCTTAGGCGGCTCAAGCCGCAGGCCGTCCGGGTTGCGCTATCTCTTCGACGCAAGTCGGGTTTGCCTTGCAAACTCCGCATTGCACTCGGTAGCGCTGCCCGATGACCATCACCGACCTGCTCATCCCCACCTGCCGCAACATGCTCGCCACCCTTCGCGGGCTGCTCGACACGGCGGCGGCGCAGCTGGGCGGCGAGGCGGCCGACGCGCTGATGGCTGCGCGGCTGGCGCCGGACATGTATCCGCTGGCGACGCAGGTGCGCTTTGCCTGCGTCCAGGCGCAGGAGGGGCCGCTGCGGCTGATGGGCCGCTCGCTCGATCCGATCCAGCCGTTGCTGGACGAGGGGCGGTGTGCCGGGGAACGGCCCGGCACGCTGGCCGACGCCCGCGTCCGCATCGATGAGGCTTTGGCCTTTCTCGACACCCTGCCGGCGGACGCGCTCGACGGCGAACCGGGCGATGCGCCGATGGCGGTGACCCTGCCGATGGGCCTGACCTTCGACCTCACCCGCTTGGCGTTCGCGCGCGACTGGGCGATCGGGCAATTCTATTTCCACGTCCTGGCCGCCTATGCGATCCTCCGCGCGAACGGCGTGGCGATCGGCAAGAAAGATTACGTGCGGCACATGTTCGCCTACGTCCGGCAACCCGCCGCCGGCTGAGCCGGTCGGCCCTATTTACGCATGATCTCGGGGCAGTTTCGGCCAATCCACTGTTTGCCGTCTTTGTCGCTCGTCGCGGGATTCTCGATGACCTTCCGGTCGGGAAGGGCCTCGTCGCCGCGCGCGATGGCAATGCGATTGGCCGCGCGCACCTTTCGCGCCGACCGCGCTTTCCAAGCAGCGTCGCTGGCGGCGGTGGTCATCCCGCAGATTGGCGTATGGCGACGGCTCCGGCTCACGATGTTTTGCTCATAACATATTCACGTCCTGGCCGCCCATGCGATCCTGCGCGCGAACGGCGTGGCGATCGGCAAGAAGGATTACGTGCCGCACATGTTCGCCCATGTCCGGCAACCCGCCGCCGGCTGACGCCCGCCACCTTTTCGCTGTCCTACAGCCCCCGGCCTGTGATTAGCTCTGGGTCATGCCTCGGCCCCCAATCCCCTGCACCGCCGCCGCGCCGCGCGGGCGTCACGCGCCTTCGCGCGCGGGCGCTCGCGTACACGCGCGCGTATCGAGTGCGACTTTTGCGACTTTTGGGTGTGGCCGGACGGCGCGGACGGCGCCTAACTCTTCATATTGTCGAGCCCGCGCACCACGCCTTCCTTTTGCGACGGGTTGGACGCGTTCTGCTTCTTGGGCCCTTCCTTTTTGGGCTTGCGGATTTCCTTGTTCGATTTCTGGCCCTTGGACATGTCGGTTCCGATCGGGGGCATGATGCCCGGCGGCGGGCGTAGCATGGCTAACCCCCTAGCCCGGCACGAATTCGCGCCCGCCGGGACCCCCCGACCATGACCCCCGAAAGGCGGCGCGATCGGCCAGAAGGACGGCGTGCCGCACATGGTCGCCTGCGTCCGGCCACCCGCCGTCGGCTGAGCCGGTCCGCCATCGTCCGCCGCCGCGCGAAGGGACGCGACTTTTCCCCTGTTCGGCGACCCCCGTTTCGTGATTTATCGCGGGCAATGGATTCTGTGTTCGACACCTACGCATTGCTCGCGGGGCTGGGGATGTCGTTTGCCGGTTTCGGGACACTTGCCGTCACCCTGGGGAGCCGCGCCGGCGGCGACGATGCGCGGGTCGATGCCCACCGGCTGACCAACATGCTGACCGCCAGCCTGACGCTGGTCGTCGTCGCGCTGTTGCCGGCGGTGCTGGCCGCGCTCGGTTTCGCGGAGCGCTGGCAGGTGGGACTGCCCAGTTTGGCGGTCGTCCTTGTAACCGCCTTCGCGTCGCCCGGCCTTGCCCGCCGGAACCTGGAAATCCGCCGGTCGCCCGGGTTCAGCCCGGTCGCTGCGGTGACCAACCTCGCCAGCGTCATTGTCGCCGTGACCGCGTTCCTGATGTGCGCCATCGGCTGGTTTCCGGTGCCGCCGGGCGCGCTTTTCCTGGTCGGCCTGGTCGGCCTTCTCCTGTCCAGCGTGATCATGTTCTCCCGCGTCGCGATGTCGCTCCTGCGGCCCCACAATCTCGCCTGATTGGATAGGGTCGGGCTTGCGTGTCGTGGCTGTCTGCGGGCCAAAATTCCCTGTCCTACAGCCCCCGGCCTGTGATTAGCTCTTGGCCAATGTACCGGCCCTCCCTTTCCCGACCGCACAGCCGCGCCGCGCTCGCGCCACTGCCTTCGCGCGTACGCGTACAGGCGCGCGCGTGGTGAGTGCGACTTTTGCGACTTTTGGGGGTCGGCGCCGGGCGGGCCCGCCCGGCGGCACCGTCGCCGCGCCCGTGAGTTTTCTTGTCCATGCTAGAAAAACTTCCCCACTGGATCGGTTCGGCGCTGGCCAATGTTCGCGCCGGCCATGACAAGCTGGCCATCGCCACCCTCTACCTTGCCGGCACCGCGCGGCTCGACGTGACCAGCCCGGCCTTCGCCGCCGGCGGACGCTTGCCGGTGCGTTTCACCGCCGACGGCGCGGGCGTATCCCCGCCGTTGCTGTGGCGCGGCGTTCCGGACGGCACGCACAGCCTAGCGCTGATCGTCGAGGATCCGGACGCGCCCGCGCCCCGGCCCTTCGTCCATGCCGTGGTCACCGCGATCGACCCGGCGCTGCCCGGCCTCGACGAGGGCGCGATCCGCGCCGACGGCGACGCCGCTGGCGAGGCCGACGGCGATACCGGCCGCAACAGCTACCTGCAGGAAGGCTGGCTGCCGCCCGACCCGCCGACCGGCCACGGGTCGCACGATTACGTGTTTCAGCTGTTCGCGCTCGCCGCCCCCGCCGGCGACCAGGCGGAGGGCAGGCCCAACGCCGGACGGTCGGACTTCCGCGACGTGATCGACGGCCGCATCCTCGCCGCCGGGATCCTTGTCGGCACCTATTCGCGCGGGCAGGAAGCGGACGCCGGTCCCGCCGGTGCCGCCGTGGCCAGCGCGCCGGCCGGATGATGACGATGAAGACAAGCATCGCGCTGCTCGCCGCCCTCCTCGCCGCCGGCTGTTCGCAGCCCGCGCCGGAGGGCAACGTCGCCGCCGATGCCGGCGCCCCGCAAGCGCCCGCCGCGCCGGTCGCGCCGCGGCCCGACGCGCCGGACGATGCTGCGGCCGGTGCGCCCAGCGCTTTTCCCGCCGGCAAATGGGACATGGTCTCCAGCGGCGAAGGCGACGGGCTGTTCTTCGGCGTGGTCGAAGGCGAAGCGGCGACCGCGCACCTGTTCTGTCCCGCGGACGGCGGTTTGCTGGTCAACGTCAACGCGTTCCGGCCGGTCGGCAGCGAGGAACGGATGACGATCGGGTCGGGCGGAACGGCGGTGACCCTGGTTGCCGACCCGGCAGGCGATGCCAATCGCGGCGGGGTCAGCGGTACCGGGCCGGTCCCCGCTGAACTTGCGGCGATTTTGACGGCGCCCAGGGGCGTGTCGGTCAATTACGGGTCGCAGGACGTCGGCCCGCTGCCGCCAGTCCCGGCGGATACCGCGCGCAACTTCGTCACCGGGTGCACGGACTAGGGGATGAAGCGGCGCGCGTGCCCTGGGGAGGGAAGCACGCGCGCCGGGGTTCAGCGGACGGGCTTAACGCATCCCGCCGCTGGCATTGACCTTTTCGCCGGTGAGCCAACCGCTGTCGTTCGACGCCAGGAAGACCGCGACCTTCGCCACGTCGTCCGGATGGCCGGCCCGGCCAAGCGGGGTCTGGGCGACGATCTGGTCGACGAAGTCGGTGCCGCTGATGCCCGCCGCGCCGGTGCCTTCGGTTTCGGTATAGCCGGGCAGGATCGCGTTGACCCGGATGCCGCGCGGCGCCAGCTCCTTGGCCAGCACGCCGGTGATCGCATCGACCGCGCCCTTGGTGCCGCTGTAGATCGCCGATTCCGGGACCAGCACGCTGGTGATGTTGGACGAAATGTTGATCACGCTGGCCCCGGACTTGAGGTGCGGGACCGCGGCCTTGGTGGTCAGCAGGGTGCCGAGCACGTTGATGTCGAACTGGCGGCGATATTCGTCGACATCGACATTTTCGATGGCGGAAAAGCCGTAAACGCCGCTGTTGTTGACGAGGATGTCGATCTGCCCAAACTCGCCGATCGCCGCATCGACCAGCGCCGCAGCCTCGGCCTCGTTGCTGATGTCGCCCTTGACCGCGATGGCCTTGCCGCCCTGCCCCTTGATGGCATTGACGACCGCGTCGGCGCCGTCCTTGCTGGATGCGTAATTGACGACGACCGACGCGCCTTCGGCGGCGAGCGATCTGGCGATGCCGGCGCCAATGCCCTTCGATGCGCCGGTGACGATTGCGACCTTGTCCTTGAGCTTTGCCATATGGTGGCCCTTTCCATGGTGAGGCGGCCCGGGGATCGGTGCCGTTTAATCCCATAGTTCGGGAATATGGAACAATTGAACTGTGCTTCAAGAGGCCCTACATAATTTTTGTGAGACCGATGCTTCATCCCCCCGCCGACGCGCTCCGCGCTGAGGCAATCCTGCACGCGCTGGCCGATCCGGAGCGCGCGGCTATCTTTGCCGAGATTGCGGGAAGCGAGTGCGTCGAGCGCTGTTCCAACCTGGCCGACACGGGCAACCGGGTCATTCCCAAGTCGTCGCTGTCCCAGCATTTCAAGATCCTGCGCGAAGCCGGCCTGATCCGGTCGGAGCGTCAGGGTGTTGAACTGCGCAATTATTCGCGCTGTTCGGAAATCGACGAGCGCTTCCCCGGCCTGCTCAAATCGATCCTGTCGGCCTATCAGAGCCAGCAGGGCTGATCGCGGCACCGCGCGCCGCAAAACGCGTTCTTCGCCCGATGCGTGCTACCCGGATCGCTTTGCTGATCGCCCTCACCGGCCTGTCGGGATGCGTAACCATGCCGCGCATCGCCGCCCCGCCGGTCGCCGCGGCGGTCGCGCCGCCGTTCGATCCGATGACGTTCTTCAACGGGCGTCTGACCGGTGAAGGGCGGCTGAAAAAGCTGTTTTCCGGCACCGTGGCGACGGCGGTCGAGAGCCATGGCCGGGTCGAACATGGCGTGCTTTATCTCACCCAGACGGTGCGCGAGGGCGCCAAACCGGCCGAGACGCGGACCTGGTCGATCCGGCAGGTCGGCCCGGGACGCTATGCCGGCAAGCTCGACAAAACGCCCAATCCCATCGCCGGGGAGGCGGCCGGCAACCGTCTCCACCTCTCCTTCGTCACCAGGAGCGGCTATGCCGCTGACCAGTGGCTGACGCTCGCGCCCGATGGGCGCAGCGCGTACAACGAAATGCGCGTCCGCAAGTTCGGCATTCAGGTCGCGGCGTTGAGCGAAGTTATCCGCAAGGCGGATTGAGGGTTGCGCGGGCCCATGTTGCAGTGCAGCACGTTGTTCTTTGGCGCGGCTTCTCGCGCTTCCTCAAGGAACCGCCCATGACCCGCTCTTCTTCGCAAGCTGCCGACTGGTCGCGTCTGATGGTCGACGCATCGCGCCTGTGGGCGGATGCCGGGACGGTGATCGCGTTGCGGTCGTGGCGGATAATGGCCGGCGGCACGGACGCGGCGTGCGAGTTCGAGCGCATGATGAGCGAAAAGGTCGACGCGGCGATGGAGCTTGGCGCTGCGTTCGCCGGTGGCCGCGTGACCAGCCCCGAAGGGGCGTCGCGCACGGCGATGCAGGTGTTTGGCCGCAAGGTACGCGCCAATCGCAAGCGGCTGGGCTGACGGGACCGCGAGCACCGCCCTTCCGGCGTTCTTAGAGAACCACGTCCAGATCGAGTCGACAGGGGCCTCAGGCGTAACCCGTAGCGGATCGCAGGCCACTTTCGGCCTACCCGCAATCCAGCATCAAGTCGGCCGGTCAGCCCAAGCGCGCCAGCCGCACGAGCGCCGCGTCGAGCGACTGCAGGAAACGCGAACGGTCGGCTTTCGCGAACGGCGGCGGCCCGCCGGTGATGCCGTCGGCGCCGGCGCGCAGGTCGGCCATGATTGCGCGGGTGGCGATGGCGCCGCCGATGCTTGCGGCGGTGAACGGCTTGCCGGTGTGAGCCAGCACAGTTGCCCCCTTCTTCAGCGCGCGATCGGCCAGCAGGATGTCGCCGGTTATTACCACCGCGCGTTCGTCGGCGGCGTCGGCGATCCAGTCGTCCGCGGCATCGAACGCGTCGGAGACCAGCACGCGTTCGACCAGCGGATGGTCGGGTACCCGGATTCGTGCGTTGCTGACTACCTTCACCGGCGTCCCGTGGCGCCAGGCGACCTTGTAGACCTCGTCCTTGACCGGGCAGGCGTCGGCATCGACCAGGATGCGAAGGCCGCTCAAAGCCCGAAAATCTCCATCGACGAGTTGAACTTCATCGCGTCGACACTGCCGAACAGCCGCTGCAGGCTGTTACCGCCGGCAAGTTGGTCGCGGACGGCCGCGGTCGCTTCGCGCAACCGCGGACCGAGCAGGGGATGGGCGAGATAGGCGGCCGCTTCGTCTGGCCCCGACAAGCCGTAATAGAGCGCAGTGCCGCTGCGCCCCTGATTGCGGTGCTGCGGGAAGATGAACCACATCCAGTGGCTGCGCTTCTCGCCGGCGCGAAGTTCGGCCAGCGCCTGTTCGTACACGCCGTCGGCCTGCGCATCCACGAAGCGCTGGAGCAGGAAGGGGTCGTCAGCCGGCATGGCGCGGGGCCTTGCTGACCCACAAGGCGAGCCAGATCAGCAGCGGCTGCAGGAGCATGCGCGGTCCATGATAGGCCCAGCCGAGCTGCGGCCGGTCGCGGGCGAGGTCGATGATCATGTGGTTGATGTTCGCCGGGAATACGCACAGCGCATAAAGCGCGAGGCCGATGCCGGCCGAACGGCGCAGCTGCTTCGACCAGGGCTGGACCAGCCCGATCGCGCCCGCGATTTCCGCTGCGCCGGTGGCGGCGATGACCAGGCCTGGTTGCGGCACCCAAGCGGGCGTGATCGACAGCAAAGCCTCTGGGTAGGCAAAGTGGCCGACGCCGGCGATGAAGTAGAATCCGGCGAGCAACAGCCGGACCACCGTCCGAAGCAAGGTCCCGTCGCCACCTTTTCGAACGCCCCGACCTGCCTCTGCTGCCTGATTTTCTGCCATTTTCGGGGCTCTAGCAGCTTTTGGGAAGAAAGGCGGTCGAATCCGGAACACCTGGCCGTGCCATCCATTGGTTTAATGTACGGACAAGGCGCCCGACGGCGCTTTCACCACCGGAGCAGCGTCCCATTCCTGCGGCCTTTAGGCCCGAATGGCGCGGCGCGCCCGACACCAGACCAAAAAGGAGGAACTCCACATGGAGACCACCACACGCGACAATGAAACCAACGTTCTCGACAAAAACGAAACCCGGCGCCTGATCGCATCGGACAAGGTCGAGGGCACGACGGTCTACGATAAGGCCGGCGAGAAGATCGGCACCGTTCGCAAGGTGATGATCGGCAAGATGGACGGCCGCGTCCATTATGTCGTGATGGGCTTTGGCGGGCTGTTCGGCATGGGCGAAGACAATTACCCGCTGCCGTGGGACAGCCTCGACTACGACACCAAGGTCGACGGCTACAAGATGAAGAGCCTGTCGAAGGACGACCTCGACAAGGACAAGGCGCCCAGCTTTGGCCGCAACGAGGAACCGGACTGGTCGGAAGATTATGACCGCAAGATCCGGATGTATTACATCCGCACCGCCTGAACGGCTGAGCGATAATACGGGAAGGGCGGCCAATGGCCGCCCCTTTTCGTACCCCGGATACAGAAACACCGCCCCGGTTTCCCGGGGCGGTGCACGCGTGCTCACGCGTAAGTCTGACTTAGTTGACGCTGTTACCGTCGGCGTCCGCACCGTCGCGGACCGAATCGGCAGTTTCTTCACCAGCTTCGCGGGTGGCGTCGGCCTGGTTTTCCAGGCTGTCTTCCGTCGCTTCGGTGGTGGCGTTGTCAGCGGCTTCTTCGAGGTTGTCGGCGGTAGCTTCCGCGTTCGCCTCGATGTTGTCGGCCTGCTGTTCCTGGGGGCTCTGGTTGCAAGCCGCGAGCGCCGCAACGCCAGCCGCCACTGCCAGGGTGTGGATGATCTTCATCTGGTTAGCTTCCCTTGTTGTTCAGTTCGCCAAAGCGCTTCAACCGGGGTTGAAGTTCCGTGTGCGTAACGGAAGCGTATCGTGAAATTGTCACAATCGCCAGCGGCTAAATGGCGGTGGCCTATGGTTACCGCAAGGCTTTTGCGGCGGGCCGACGGCAAGGGGAACGCCGCCCTGGTTGCCCAAGGCGGCGCCCTTTGAACATCGAATGTCAGAAAACGGCCAAATTTATAGAGCGTGATGCCGGTCAGCAGATGATCCGTTGGCCGGCCGTAGCATGAAGGCATCGCCAGTCACCGCGTCCGGCAGACCGGCGTTTGCGTCCACCAGGTCCGCCTTGCCTTCGGCGGCAAGCCGTTCGCGCTGGTCGAAGAAGGCGGCGCGCTTGAGACGCTTCTTCAACGACAGCGAGGGGTTGTCGGGGGTCGGGCCGCGCCTGGCGCGGTCGACATGGCTCTCGGAAGAGCCGCTCGTCATGTTCGTGTGTGTCATCATAATGCGGATACTACCCGCACTCGGCACCCTCGGGAGCATGGTTATCGCCCAGCCGAAGAGGCGGAGAGCCGAAGTGAAGTCGGCCGTTGGCGCGTGCTTTGCCGCAACGCTCCGATCCTAGAATCAAAGCGGGCGCCCCAGAAGGGACGCCCGCATCCAGCACGTGCTCTTGCTGGAGTTAGTTGGTGTTGGTCGTCGTTGCGTTCATGTCCGTCGCGTTCATGTCCATCGTGTTCATGTCCGTGGCGTTCATGTCCATCGCGTTCATGTCTTCAGCATTCATCGTCATGCTGCCGTTCATGCTGTCGTCGACGATCACGTTTTCGACCGTCATGTTGTCGACGGCGAGCGTATTGTCTTCAGCGGCGTCGTTGTCCGCACAAGCGGCAAGCGCCGCAAAGCCGGCAATCGCCAGGCAGGTCTTGAGAATCTTCATGGTCTTTCCCCTGTTGCAAAAGGTCTAGGGGAAGGAGCGTTCGGCAGGCGCAAGGGTTCCATCGCGCGCCAATTGAACCAGGGATTTGGGAATCGTCCGACCAAGGGCCGGACGGGCGTTACGCCATCTTGTCGGCGAATATCATGCGGCCGCCGGCAAGCTTCTGCATCACCAGCCACTGGTCGTGGCGGCTGAAGGCAAAGCAGCCCTGGCTGCGGCCCAGCTTGCCATGTTCGGCAATGTTGTTCGGTTCGGCATACCAGGCGCTGTGAATGACGATCGCCCGGTTCATGGCATTGTTGTTCGACCAGTCGAGGCCGTTGAGCTTCAGCGACAGGCCATGCTTGCCATAATAATATTCGTCGGTGGTGTAGGTCCCGTTGGACGTGGCTTCCGAACCGGCGGCGTTGGAGAATTGCTCCAGGTAACCGCAATGCGCGGGATCCGAGCCCTTCCCGTGCGTGACGGTGTAGCTTTCGACCGCGCCGGAGCGGATGTCGACGACGTGAAAGCGCGGCTGAGCCGACGCCAGGCCGAAATCGACGATGCCCATGTGGTCGCGATAGCGGATCCGGTGCTGGTCGAGCGCAGCCTTGGCGCGCTGGAACAGTTGCGGATTGATGCCCGCGGGCGCTTGCGGAGCAAGGCCGAGCGGCGGCGTGACGGGCGCCGGTGGCTGCAGGATCATCGAGGGAAGTCCGGCCGAGGAGGCCGCGGAAGAGACCATCGCCGCTCCCGCGCCGATCGTTCCCCAACGCAATACTTCCCGCCGATTCAAAGTCATCTTCGCCCCTCTGCTCTGAAATTCTGGTATACCAAGCAAAAGGTTAACCGTGGCCAACAAAAGCTAGTAGGTTGCACGCTTCGCCGCTTCGCCGCTTCGATTCACCGCAATGAGGTCCAAATCGACAGAGCTTGAAGTTCGCGCGGCACGCTGGTAGTGGCCCGCCACCGCCCGCAGGCTCGGCTTGCGGCGAACGAATATATATGCGCCCCGACATTTGCCGAAACCGCTGCCCCCTGGGCCGCGTTGTTTCGCCGGGGTTCAAATCGAGAGGAGTTTGACGGGCCGTTTATGCAGATCATCGTTCGCGACAATAATGTCGACCAGGCGCTGCGCGCGCTGAAGAAGAAGCTGCAGCGCGAAGGCGTCTATCGGGAGATGAAGCTGCGCCGGCATTACGAGAAGCCGTCGGAGAAGCGGGCGCGCGAGCGGGCCGCCGCCATCCGCCGCGCCCGCAAGCTCGAGCGCAAGCGCGCCGAACGCGAAGGCTCGCGCTAGACCTTTCCTAACCGCGGGCGCCGCGCTAGGCGCCTGCCATGTCGTCAAGCACCACAGCCGCCACGCCGCCACGTACCGGGTCCCTCGGTGCGTTCTGGCTCGTCATCCTCGCCCTTGTCGCAGCGGGCGTCGCCCTCGCCTGGTATTCGACCAGCGGCATGCGCGGCGAGACCCTGCCCAGCGGAATCGTGATTCGCACCGTCCAGGCGGGCACCGGCGCGCCGATCGGCATGCAGGACGGCGTACTGATCAATTACGAAGGCCGCCTGCCCGACGGCACCGTGTTCGACAGCAACGCCGGCAGCGGCCCGTCGCCGATGCTGGTCGGCCAGACGGTGCCCGGCTTCGCCGAGGCTCTGACCCACATGCAAAAGGGTGGGTCCTACCGCATCCGCATACCGTCGGAGCTGGCCTACGGCCCGACGCCGCCGCCCAACAGCCCGATCCCGCCCAACGCCGATCTGGATTTCGACGTGCAGGTCGCCGAGGTGGTGCCTAACGCCGCGCAGGCGATGGCGCCGCCGCCGTCAGCGGCGCAGCCGCAGGGCAGCGAAGCGCCGCCGCAACCGCAGCCGCAGCCTAGCGAGTAGCCTCCGCCGGCCGCGCATCCTGCTGCGGCCGGAGAGAGTTGCCGGCGCGCCCGCCGCGCAACGCTTCGAACCAGCTGACCGGGTTGAGCAGCTTGGTCGTCCCGTCGAGCGAGAAGGTCAGGAATTCGGCGCGACCGCCGATATTCTCCCACGGCACCGGGCCGCCCAGGCCGTTGTCCGGCGGGCCGGCCGCAAAGCGGCTGTCGGCGCTGCGGTCGCGGTTGTCGCCCATCAGGAACACCTGCCCCGGCCCGACCGTCACCGGGCCGTAGTCGTCACCCTGGCTCTGGCCCAGATCGATGGTGTCGTAGCTCACGCCGCCCGGAAGCGTTTCGCGAACGATCGGCAGGCGGCAAAATTGCTGGCCGTTCGGGCCGTCGACGAGGAAGCCGGAAAATTCGATACCGCACGGCGCGTTGGCATCGACCGGGACCATCGCCGGCTGGCGCCGTTCCCATTTGACCATTTCGCCGTTGAGGAACAGGCGACCGCGGCGGACCTCGACCGAATCACTGGGAATGCCGATCACCCGCTTGATATAATCCTCGTTGCTGCCCGGCGGCGTGACGATGACGACATCGCCGCGCTTGGGCATCTTGCCCAGCAACCGTCCCTGCCAGTGCGGCAACAGGTGGAAGCTGGGGCTGACCCACGACCAGCCATAGGGATATTTGCTGACCACCAGCCGGTCGCCCTTGAGCAATACCGGCATCATCGATTCCGACGGAATGTAGAATGGCTTGGCGATGAAGCTGTGGAACATCAGCACCGCCAGCAGCACCCACAACAGGCCGCGGATCTCGCGCCAGACGGCCGAGCCCGTGCTTTGCTTCTCCGTCACCACGAGATCGCCGTTCTCGTCGTGGGCGAGCGCCGGATTATCCTCGGCCAATCAATTCTCCATCTTGCGGGCGACCAGCAGCACAATTGCCTGCGCCAATGGGTATTCGTCGGTTAGTGTGAGGTGAACGTCGACCGCGTGGCCGTCCGGCGTCATCGCGTCAAGCCGCGCCCGAGCGCCGCCCGTCAGCGCCAGCGTCGGCTGCCCCGACGGCAGGTTGACCACCCCGATGTCCTTCATGAAAACGCCGCGCTTGAACCCGGTGCCGACCGCTTTCGAAAAGGCTTCCTTCGCGGCGAACCGCTTGGCCAGCGTGCCCGCCCGGGTGAACGGCCGCCGCGCCGCCTTCGCTTTTTCGACGTCGGTGAAGCAGCGGTCGATGAACCGGTCGCCGAACCGCTCGAGAGATTTTTCGATACGCCGGATGTCGCACAGGTCGTTGCCGATACCGATGATCACAAGACACCAACCCAACGAGAGAGCAGCAGATAAGACGCGATAGAGCCAACCAGTCCGGCAGCCAGGCTGATGTAGGCCTTCAGGACTTTGCCACTGCGGTAACGAACAATCGCGATCACGATCCCGGCAAGCGCGATGCCGAGTGTCAGCAGGCTTCGTTCGGAAAACACTTTCAGGATCAGGTCTGTCGGTGCACCGGGCATTTTGCCGAGAAGAATGCCGAGTGGGAGCCAGACGAGTGTCGACGTCAGCCATAAATAGATGGCGGCTGCAACGACGAACAAGAGAACAGGGACGGCGCGATTCACCGCGCTTCGTCCATCAGGGCGCGCATTCGGCGGACGCTGTCGTCGAGGCCGGTGAAGATCGTCACTGCCAAAGAATCACTGCGAATTGCACAAGCGCAATTCCGACCATTGCTCCGAGGCTAGCGGCTCGCTTAGTCCAACTCTTCGCGCGTATCGCGTATTCAAGAGCTGCAGCCGAAGCGACAAAGCAGCCAATCCAAGCCACACCCAGAGGCTCCAACCACCCGCCAATCGCGAAAATCAACAACAACAATAGGGTCGAAAAAGCGAGTGCTACCGCGGCGCTAGCCCACAGGGCATATCGAGCGAATACGCTTCCGGTCACCGCGCTTCGTCCATCAGGGCGCGCATGCGGCGGACGCTGTCGTCGAGGCCGGTGAAGATCGCCTCGCCGATCAAGAAATGGCCGATGTTGAGCTCGGCCAGCTGGGGGATGGCGGCGACGGGCACGACATTGGCATAGGTCAGGCCGTGGCCGGCGTGCGGTTCGATACCGTTCTTGGCGGCCAGCGCGGCAGCGTCGGTGATGCGCTTCAACTCGGCCACCTGCTCCCCGCCCGCGACATGGGCGTAGCGCCCGGTGTGGAACTCGGCGACGGGCACGCCGAGCTTCAAGGCCGCCTCGACCTGCCGGTTGGACGGTTCGATGAACAGGCTGACGCGGATGCCGGCATTGCCCAACTCGTCGACGAACGGGCGCAGGGCGTCGAGCTGCCCGGCGGCATCGAGCCCGCCTTCGGTCGTCCGTTCTTCGCGCTTCTCCGGGACGATGCAGGCGGCATGCGGCCGGTGGCGCAGAGCGATCGCCAGCATTTCCTCGGTCGCGGCCATCTCGAGATTCAGGGGCAGGTCGATCTCCGCCATCAGCCGGTCGATGTCGCGGTCGGTGATGTGGCGCCGATCCTCGCGCAAGTGGGCGGTAATCCCGTCGGCGCCGGACTGGGCCGCGATCTGCGCTGCGCGCACCGGGTCCGGATGGTCGCCGCCGCGCGCGTTGCGGATGGTGGCGACGTGATCGATGTTCACGCCGAGGCGAAGGGGTGCCGTCACTAGGCGGCGCGGCTGCCGGGCTTGATCGCGGGTATCGCCTGAAGCTCGGGCGGAAGCGCATCCGGCTGATAGGTCGGCACGTCGATGCGGATCAGCGGGAAGAAGGGAACGCCAAGGTCCGCCTCTCCGCCCGACCGGTCGACCAGGCTGGCCTCGGCGATGACCTGACCGCCTTCGCGTCCGACGGCGGCGATGGCCTCGCGGCTGGACAGGCCGGTGGTGACCACGTCTTCGACCATCAGCACCCGCTGGCCGGGCTCGAGGGCGAATCCGCGGCGCAGATGAAAGGTGCCTTCGGGACGCTCGAGGAACATCGCCGGCTTGCCCAGCGCACGGCCCATTTCATGGCCGATGATCACCCCGCCCATCGCCGGCGAGACAACCACGTCGATGGCATCGCGGATGTCGGCGGGCAAGCTTTCGGCCAGCGCCTCCGCCAGCCGCGCGGCCCGTGCCGGGTCCATCAACACCCGCGCGCACTGCAGGTATTTGGGGCTGCGAAGCCCCGACGAAAGGATGAAATGCCCTTCCAGCAACGCATTGGCGGCGCGGAATTCGGCGAGGATCTGGTCGTTGGTCATGGTCATTGCAGGGGCGGCAATTAAGCCTTGGCGGACATTGCTTCAACAGCTTCCGGAATGGGCGCTTGAGAGAGCGGAAACCCGCGCCTATAAGCCGCCCCGTTCGGGGGGCGCCGTTGGCGGACCTCCCCCAATGAAACCCAATGTACCCGGGGTGCGAATGAAACTGATTGGATGGGCAATTGCCCTTGCCGCGGCGATGGCCACACCGGCGGCGGCGCAACAGACTGCGGCTGACCAGCCGGCCACGGCGCAACAGGCAGCAGAACCGGCGGCCGCTCCGGCCGCCGACGCGGCAGCCCCGACCGCCGGCGATCCGGCAGCAGCGACGACGTCCGCGACGGCCGACACACCGGTCGCCTCGCCCTACGCCTACATGGCGCCGGCGCCGGGCTACGGCGTGCCGGTTCCGGGCGCCACGGGCACGCAGAAGCAGGTCACCGAGGTCGGCCGGCAGGCAGCGGCCTTCCACGATTTCTGGCTGCTGCTGCTGTGCGCCGCGATCAGCGTCTTCGTGCTCGGCCTGCTGCTCTACACCATCGTCCGTTATCGCCGCAGCGCCCATCCGGTGCCGACGCGCACGTCGCACAACACCACGATCGAGGTCATCTGGACCGTCGTTCCGGTGCTCATCCTGGTCGCCATCGCGATCCCGTCGATCGGCCTGCTGCGCGAGCAATATTCGTTTCCGAAGGCGGACGTGACCATCAAGGTCATCGGCAACCAATGGTACTGGACCTACCAGTATCCGGATAACGGCGACTTCGAGATCGTGTCGAACATCCTCAAGGAGCCGAACGACCCGACGTTGAAGCCGGGCGACCGTTTCCGCACCGACAAGGACGGCCCGCCGCTGCTGGCCGTGGACGAACGGATCGTCATTCCCGCCGGCAAGGTGGTGAAGTTCATCGTCACATCGAACGACGTGATCCACAGCTTCGCCGTCCCGGCTTTCTGGTCGAAGATCGACGCCAACCCCGGCCAGCTCAACGAGACCTGGGTCAAGGTCGACCGGCCCGGCGTCTATTTCGGCCAATGTTCGGAACTGTGCGGCGCCCGTCACGGCTACATGCCGATCGCGGTCGAAGTCGTCCCGCCCGAACGCTTTGCCGCCTGGGTCGCGTCGAAGGGCGGCACGATGCCCGGCCCCAAGCCGGTCGCCAACCCGGCCGAAACGTTGCGGGCCATTGCGAAGCCGGCGGCCGCGCCGCAAGGTGCCGCACCGGCCGAGGCCCAGCCCAATCCGCCGACCCCGTCGGTCGCCGACCGCGCAACGGCGCAGAATTAAGCGAGAGAGTTTTCGTTCATGAGCACGACCGCCGACAGCCTCCATCTGCAGCCGCATGAAGCGCATGACGCGCATCATGACGATCACCACACGCCAGGGTTCTTCGCCCGCTGGTTCATGTCGACGAACCACAAGGATATCGGCACGCTGTACCTGATCTTCGCGATCGTCACCGGGATCATCGGCGGCGGCATTTCGGGGATCATGCGCTGGGAATTGATGGAGCCCGGCATCCAGGTGCTCAACCAGTCCTGGCCGCTCGGCGCCGGCACCGCCAGCTTCGACGAATGGGCCCACCACTGGAACGTGCTGATCACCGCGCACGGTCTGATCATGGTGTTCTTCATGGTCATGCCGGCGATGATCGGCGGGTTCGGCAACTGGTTCGTGCCGCTGATGATCGGCGCTCCGGACATGGCCTTCCCGCGGATGAACAACATCAGCTTCTGGCTGCTTGTCCCCGCCTTCATCCTGCTGCTCGGTTCAAGCTTCGTTTCCGGGGGGACCGGGCTTGGCGCCGGGACCGGCTGGACGGTCTATGCGCCGCTATCGACATCCGGCTCCGCGGGGCCGGCCGTCGACATGGCGATCTTCTCGCTCCACCTTGCGGGCGCAAGCTCGATCCTCGGTGCGATCAACTTCATCACCACCATCTTCAACATGCGCGCGCCGGGCATGACCCTGCACAAAATGCCGCTGTTCGTATGGTCGGTGCTGGTCACCGCCTTCCTGCTGCTGCTCGCGCTTCCGGTGCTTGCCGGCGCGATCACCATGCTGCTGACCGACCGCAATTTCGGCACCACCTTCTTCGATGCCAGCGGCGGCGGCGATCCGGTGTTGTACCAGCATCTGTTCTGGTTCTTCGGCCACCCCGAAGTGTACATCATGATCCTGCCGGGCTTCGGCATCGTCAGCCAGATCGTGTCGACCTTCAGCCGCAAGCCGGTGTTCGGCTACCTCGGCATGGCCTATGCGATGGTCGCGATCGGCGTGGTCGGCTTCGTCGTCTGGGCGCACCACATGTTCACCACGGGCATGAGCCTGGACACCAAGATGTACTTCACCGCGGCGACGATGATCATCGCCGTCCCGACCGGCGTGAAGATCTTCAGCTGGATCGCTACCATGTGGGGCGGGTCGATGACCTTCGAAACGCCGATGCTGTGGGCGATCGGGTTCATCTTCCTGTTCACGGTTGGCGGCGTCACCGGCGTCGTCCTCGCCAACGGCGGTGTCGATACGTACATGCACGACACCTATTACGTGGTCGCGCACTTCCACTACGTACTCAGCCTCGGCGCCGTCTTCTCGATCTTCGCCGGGTTCTATTACTGGTTCGGCAAGATGTTCGGCCGGATGTACAACGAGGCGCTGGGCAAGATTCACTTCTTCCTGATGTTCATCGGCGTGAACACCATCTTCTTCCCGATGCACTTCCTGGGCCTCGACGGCATGCCCCGGCGTATTCCGGACTACACGCCGGCCTTCGCCGAATGGAATTATGTCGCCACCGTCGGCTACATGATCATGGGCGCCGGGATGGTCGTGTTCTTTGTCAATGTGATCTACTCGCTGCTCGCCGGCCCCAAGGCCCCGGGCAATTACTGGGGCGAAGGCGCGACGACGCTGGAATGGACCCTGTCCAGCCCGCCGCCGTTCCACCAGTTCGAAACCCTGCCGACGATCGACTGATCGACGGCGCGATTACAGCAAGGCCCGGAACCGCGACGGCGTTTCCGGGCCTTTTGTTTTGGCCGAACGACGCCACCGTTGGCGGCGTCCAGCAGGAGCTAGCCATGCGTAACAAGGTTATCGGCGCAATCGCGCTTATCGCGGTCCTCGCCATGGTCGCTTATGTCGGCGCACGCGACGGCGCCGAACATCGCGGCGGCACGGCGGAAGGCCGCGCCGCCGGCCAATAGGTGCTAGGCCGCCGGCGCCGGCGTCACGCTGTTGAGCTTCAGCCGGAAACGCAGGATGCTGTTGGCCGGGATTGGGCCCTTGTCCTCGCCGCCGTACCCGAGCTCGGGCGGGATCCAAACGATCCAGTCGTCGCCCGGCCGCATCAGCGTCAGCGCTTCGTTGAATCCGGGCACGAACCCGCCGACTTCGCCGCTTAGCGATTCGCCGCGCTCGAAGCTCGAATCGAACGTTTCGCCGGTCGTCAGCTTGCCTTCATAGTCGAAGCTGACCGTGTCGCCGGTCTTCGGGCGGGTGCCCGTTTCCGGCCCCGAGGCGAGGACGAAATATTGCACCCCGCTGGGCAGCGACACGACGCGTTTTACGGCGGCGTTGCGGGCCATGAAGTCGGGCCCGGCGGCAGTTTGCGGTTCCACCGGCGCGGTCGCGCAGGCAACGAGGAAGAGCGGCAGCAGCGCCGCGACGATCGATTTTTTCATGAGGCGCACCTTAGGGCGTAGGGAGCAGTGCGCAACGCCGCAGCGTCAGACCAGCTTGCGCGCGGCGGCCGGGCTGTCGACCGGACGATCGCTGACCAGCACCACGGTCGAGGAAAAGTTGGTGATTCCGTACAGCTTCTCGGCAAAAGCCGCCGGCAGCCGGATGCACCCGTGCGAGGCGGCATAGCCGGGGATCCGGCCAGCATGCAGCGCGACGCCATCCCAGGTCAGCCGCTGCATGTGCGGCATCGGCGCGTCGTCGTAGAGGGTCGAACGATGCATCGTCTTTTTCTGCAGGATGGTGAATTCGCCGGTCGGCGTTTCCATGCCCGTCTTGCCGGTCGACACCTTGGTCTGGTCCCACAACTCACCGTCCTTGAACACGAACGCTTGCTGCGACGCGGTGCTGACGACGATCAGAATGCCCTTGTTGATGACCTTGCGCGCGGTAGGCAGCGGTGGCGGCGGCGGCGTGGTCGCGATCATCAGAGACTGGCGGACCGGGCTGGCGGCGCGCAACACGCCTTCGTGCGCGGAGCTGCGCTTGGGCGCCGCGGCATGGGCTTCGGCGGTGCCGAACAGCGCGCCCGACGGGACCGCAGCGGCCCCGACCAGGCCAAGCCCGGCAAGCGATCCGATAATCAGCACGATCTTGTTCACCCGAATGGTCCTCTCGATACGCAGTACCGATCCTAACCCACCAGGATTAAGACAAGCTCCCGGAAAAACGGAATAAATCGCGGCTGTTGCACCAAAGCACCGGCACGGCGGTACGGCCTAACGCCCACCTCGACCCGGTCGCGGGCCGGCCGCTACCCAGCCAAAATGGCAAGGACGCAAAAGATTTTCCTGTGGAGCTCGGCGTTCTTCGCCGTGCTGTTCCTGCTGTTCGTGGACCTGTTGTCGATCCTCTAGCCGAGGATCATTTGACCCGCGCCGCTTTCACGATCTTCACTTGCGGTTCGAGCATCTGCCCCTTCATCGGGCCAATGCCCTTGGTCGGCGAAACCGGTGCGGCAAGGATAGCCTGCACCACGTCCATCCCTTCGATCACCCGGCCGAAGGCGGCAAAGCCGGCCGGCCCGTCGAACGACTTGATGTCGGTCGTCATGATGAAGAAGTCGGCCTGCGCCTTGCCGGGGGCAAGCGCCGCCATGGCGACCGTGCCCGCGACGTTGGACAGGCCGGTCTGGTCGGTCGATTCGAACGCCACCGGCGGATTGAGCTTGCGCGCATCGCCGGTGATGCCGCCCTGGATCAACCCGCCCTTGCCGTACGGCATCGCCCGGTAGAAGACTTCGCCGTCAAGCTTTCCGGCATCGACATATTTGAGGAAATTGGCGGTGGTCAGCGGTGCCCGCCCGCGGTCCAGCGCGATGACGATCCGTCCCATGGCGGTGTCGATCGCGACGGGCACAAGGTCCTCTTGAGCGGCCGGTTCAGCGACGGTGGGGGTGGCCGCCGGTGCCTGAGCGGCGGCGGGAGCGGCGGAAAGCAGCGCCGCGGCAAGGAAAAGCCTGGTCATCGGCCTTCCTTAGCAAAGGGTGATGAACCCTAGCCATACCAAGGCTTTCCCTGCGGCCAGCGACACTTTATAGGCGCCGCCGTGCCCGCCATGCAGATGACCAATCCAGCCGCGCTGCCCGCCGACTGGCGCGACCTCTACGCTTTGACCAAGCCGGGGGTGATGCGCCTGGTCGTCTTCACGGGCCTGTGCGGGCTGCTCGCGGCGCCGGTGATGCCGCCGCCGGTGATCGGTTTCACCGCCATCCTGTGCATCGCGCTGGCCGCCGGGGCCGCCGGGGCGCTCAACCAATGGTATGAGCACGACCTCGACGCGCTGATGCGGCGCACTGCCAACCGGCCGCTGCCGGCGGGACGGATGGACCGCCAGACGGCGCTTCACTTCGGGGTCGGGCTGGGCGTCTTCTCGGTCGTGCTGATGGAGCTTGCGACCAACTGGCTGGCCGCCGGCCTGCTGGCCGCGTCGATCCTGTTCTACGTTCTCATCTACACTGTCTGGCTGAAGCGCCGGACGGCGCAGAATATCGTCATCGGCGGGGCCGCCGGGGCCTTTCCGCCGCTGATCGGCTGGGTCGCCGCAACCGGCACGATGGACCCGCTGCCCCTCATTCTGTTCGCGATCATCTTCCTGTGGACGCCGCCGCATTTCTGGGCGCTGTCGCTGTTCGTGCGATCCGACTACGCCGCCGCCAATGTACCGATGCTGCCGGTCGTCGCCGGCACCGCTGCGACCCGGCGGCAGATCGTCCTGTACAGCTTCGTCATGGCCGCCGCCGCGGTGGCGCCTTGGCCGCTCGGCCTGACCGGCTGGATCTATGGCACCGTGTCGGCCGTGCTCAGCATATTGTTTATCGCGTTGGCCTTCGCGGTACTTGCCAATCGCGCGACCGAGCCGGCGCAGATGAAGCCCGAAAAGCGGTTGTTCGCTTATTCCATCGTCTATCTGTTCGCCCTGTTCACCGCGCTGGTCGCCGATCGCTGGCTGGTCGCGTGACGGACGGTCCGGACCCCCAGCCGCAGGACGAGGCGGACGTCATCCGTACGCGCCAGCGGGCCCGCGCGCGGATCACCGCGCTGCTGCTGGGCGCGTTCGTCGTCCTGCTATTCTTCATCACCCTGGCCAAGATCGGCGCCGGCAAGTGACCGCGGCGGTCAATCGCAACAACCGCACCGCGGCGATGATGGCGCTGCTTGGCCTCGCGATGCTCGGCCTCGCCTTCGCCTCGGTCCCGCTTTACCGCATCTTCTGCCAGGTGACCGGCTTCGGCGGCACCACGCAGCGCGCCGACGCCGCGCCGGGCGCGGCCGCGACCCGGCCGATCGGCGTCCGCTTCGACGCCAACGTCAATTCCGCCTTGCCGTGGCGGTTCACTGCCAAGCAGGAAACGGTGCGCATCGAACCTGGCGCCCGGACGCAGATCTTCTATCACGCCCGCAACATGGTCGCGCGGCCGACCACCGGGCGGGCGGTCTTCAACGTTTCGCCGGCCAACGCCGGGCAATATTTCTCCAAGATCGAATGCTTCTGCTTCACCGAACAGACGCTCCGGCCCGGTCAGGAAGTCGATATGCCGGTGGTGTTTTTCGTCGATCCGGCGATCCGCAACGATCCCGACACCCGCAACGTCGATGAAATCACGTTGAGCTACACGTTTTATCCAGTGGAAAGTGACCGCGCGGGCAGCTAGGGCCTGACGCGACTACGCATGAGGAAAGATTACATGGCGGCGACCCAGAACCACGACTATCATCTGGTCAACCCCGATCCCTGGCCGATCATCGGCGCGTTCAGCGCGCTGGCGCTGTTCGGCGGGCTGGTCATGTGGATGCACAACAATCCCTACGGCATGCCGATCGGCATCGCCGGCCTGGTGATGGTCCTCGTCACCATGTGGAACTGGTGGGGCAATACGATCCGCGAGGCCCATGAGGGCTATCACACGCCGGTCGTGCAGCTGCATCTGCGCTACGGGATGATCCTGTTCATCGCCTCGGAAGTCATGTTCTTCCTCGCCTGGTTCTGGGCATTCTACAGCGCCGCCTTGTTCCCGTCCGCAGTCGACGCGGTCGGCGGGCAATGGCCGCCCAAGGGCATCGAAGTGCTCGACCCCTTCGGCTTCCCGCTGCTCAACACCATGATCCTGCTGTGTTCGGGCACCACGGTGACCTGGGCTCACCACTCGCTGATCCACGGCGACCGCCAGGGGCTGAAGCTGGGCCTGCTGCTGACGATCCTGCTCGGCCTGCTGTTCAGCGCGATCCAGGCGTATGAGTACATCCACGCGCCGTTCGCGTTCAAAGGCAACATCTACGGCGCCACTTTCTTCATGGCGACCGGCTTCCACGGCTTTCACGTGATCGTCGGCACCATCTTCCTGATCGTCTGCCTGGTGCGCGCCAACAAGGGCGACTTCACCCCGCGGCAGCATTTCGGGTTCGAAGCGGCCGCCTGGTACTGGCATTTCGTCGACGTGGTGTGGCTGTTCCTTTTCGTCTCGATCTACATCTGGGGCGGCTGGGGCGCGCCGACGCACGGCTAGCCCGGCCTTGCGCGAGGTTTCGCCCGTCCACGGCGCCCTCGCCGGGCTGTGCCCGCGCTGCAAATCGAAGACCCTCTTCGACGGCTGGATCAGTTTCGCGCCCAAGTGTCGCGCCTGCGGACTGGACTATGCCGCCTTCAACGTCGGCGACGGGCCCGCGGCCTTCCTGATCCTGATCGTCGGCGCGATCTTGACGGTGGCGGCACTGGTCGTCGACGGCCGCTTCGCGCCGCCATGGTGGGTGCATATCGTCTGGCTGCCCGTCGGCCTGGGCCTGACCGTATTCGGCCTGCGCGCCGGCAAGGCCTTGCTGCTGACGCAGGAATATCGCCAACAGGCGCGCGAAGGCCGGATCGCGGACCAGTGAAGAAGGTACCGATCATCGCGACCGTCGTGGTCGTCGCCGCGGTGGCGGCGATGATCGCGCTGGGCATCTGGCAGCTGCAGCGGGCACAGTGGAAAGATTCGCTGATCGCGCAATATCGCGCCGCCGAGACGCTGCCGCCGATCGCCTTCCCGGCGATGGCGCCGGGCAAGAGCCTGCCGCTGTTCCGCCGCGCGACCGGGACCTGCCTGCGCCCCGCCGCCCATCGCGCGATCGCCGGCGCCAACCGCGCGGGCGACAGCGGCTATGCCCACATCGTCCATTGCGTCACCGGCGCCGAAGGACCGGGCATGGCGGTCGAGCTCGGCTGGTCGAAGGATCCGCAAGCGAAATATCAGTGGACCGGCGGCCAGGTCGACGGAATCATCGCGCCCGACCGGCAACAGCGCATCCGGCTGGTCGCTCTGAACGCGCCGCCGGGCCTGGAGCCAAGCGCCCTGCCCTCGCTCGACGCCATTCCGCAAAACCATCGCATGTATGCGATCCAGTGGTTCGCCTTCGCCGCGATCGCCGCGCTGATCTACGGGCTGGCGCTGCGCAAACGCTGGCTGGGTCGATGACCGGCCTTCTCGGCACGATCGTCGCCGATCCGTGGGCCGACTGGGCGCTGCTCGATTGCGGCCACGGGCAGAAGCTGGAGCGATATGGCCCGGTGACCGTCGCTCGGCCCGAACCGCAGGCGATGTGGGCGCCCGCCAGCGACGACTGGTCGCCCGACGCGACCTTTGTTCCCGGTTCCGACGAAGATGGCGGCGGCCGCTGGGTCCAGCACCGCGACTTTCCCGCCGGCTGGCCGCTGGCACGCGGCAACGTCCGCTTCAACGCCTCACTGACGCCGTTTCGGCACCTTGGCTTCTTTCCTGACATGGCGCCCCAATGGGATTGGATGCGCGACCGTTCGGCCGATGCCGACGTGCTTAACCTGTTCGGCTATACCGGCGTCGGCACGCTGCAGCTGAGCGATGCCGGCGCGCGCCTGGTCCATGTCGACGCGTCCAAGAAATCCGTCGAGCAGGGCAAGGCGAATGCCGAGCTGTCGGGCATGGCCGAACGGCCGATCCGCTGGCTGGTCGACGACGCAACCAAGTTCACCGCGCGCGAAGTGCGCCGCGAGCGCCGCTACGACGGCATCCTTCTCGACCCGCCCAAGTTCGGCCGCGGACCGACGGGAGAAGTGTGGCGGCTGGAAGAGGATCTGGCCCCGTTGATCGGCGATTGCCGACGGCTGCTCGACGCCGACAGCCGCTTTCTCGTGCTGACGGTCTATGCGGTGCGCATGTCGGCGCTGTCGATCGGCGAGCTGGTGCGCCAGGCGCTTGGCGACCTCGGCGGGACGGTGGAGATGGGCGAGATGGCGGTGCGGGAACAACGGCGCGGCCTGTTGCTCCCGACCGCGATCTTCGCTCGCTGGAGCCGCGACTAGGTCCGGCCGGCGCGGATCGCTGCACCCGCCACGAATGGCGCCCCCGCGACCAATAGCAACGCCGTCGCACCTTCAAGCAGCAACGCGCCCGAACCGGTATCGCCAGACGCGGCGGCGCCGAAGATCAGCAGCGGAATTGCCAGGGGCAGCAGCAACAGGCCCGCCAACGCCCCCGATCGCGGCAGGCCGGCCGTCAGCGCTGCGACTGCCACCGCCAATGCTGCCAGGCCGAGGCTGCCAACGCCAAGCGCAAGAAGCAAGCCGGGTATCGCGTCCGCCGGAACGCGCAGCATCAGCGCCCCGACGAGCGCACTGACGAGTAGCAGCGGCCCGAATGCAAGCCAGTGGCCGGCAATCTTGGCCGCGGCGACGCTTTCGTCGGCCAAGCCGTAAAGTAACAGCTGGTCGAGCACCCCATCGGCGCGATCGGGCTCAACCAGCCGCTCGACCGGCAACAGCGCTGCCGTCAGCGCCGCGATCCACAAGGCGCCGCCGCCGATCTGCCCCAACAGGCGTGCGTCCGGGCCGACCGCGAACGGGACCAACGTGACGACTAGCAGGAAGAAAGCCGCGGGCATCCACGCCGGGCCGCTGAACCCGCGCCGTAATTCCCGCCGGACCAGCCGCCCGATCACCGGCCAAGCTCCAGTTCACGCCAGTCGCCCGGCAATTCGACATGCGATGCGGCGACCACCGCACCGCCGGTCGCGGTGTGCGCGTCGATCAGCTCCGCGAGGTCGCGGAAGCCTTCGCCGTCGAGGCCATTGACCGGCTCGTCCAGCAGCCACAGCGGCGCGTTGGTGGCGGCAATCCGGGCCAGCGCCGCGCGCTTTTTCTGGCCGGTCGACAACAGGCGCACAGGGACCCCTATCAGCCCGCCGAGGTTGAGCGTGTCGAGCAGCATTTCCATCGACCGGCCGTCGGGCCCGTTCCAGAACATGAGCGCGGCGACCAGCGGAAGTTCGCGGTCGAGCGCGAGCGCATCGTCGGCCAGAGCGGCCGGCGCCGCCTCGACCGTCCCGGCCGCGGGCCGCAGCAGTCCCGCGGCAAGCCGGAGGAGGGACGACTTGCCGCAGCCGTTCGGACCGCTCAGCCGCAGCGTCTCGCCGGCCCGGACGTCGAGGTCGAGCTGTTCGAACAGGGTCCGACCGCCGCGCACGCAGGTGACGCCGTCGAACCGCAGCAACGCCGTCACTCGGCCGAGTCCTCGAGCGCGTGAATGTCGTCGTCCGACAGACCGAAATGATGGCCGACCTCGTGGATCAGGACGTGCGCGACGAGGTGCTCAAGCGTGTCTTCGCCACCCGCCCATTCGTCGATGATCGGCATCCGGTAGAGGAAGATGCGTTCGGGCAGGGTGCCCGACTGTTCGACGCTCTGTTCGGTCAGCGGCACGCCTTCGTAGAGGCCGGTGAGCCCGAACGGATCCTCGATGCCCATCGCTGCAAGCGTGTCCTCGTCGGCGAAATCCTGGACCAGCAGGACAACGTCGCCAAGGCTTTGCGCGAACGGCTCGGGCAGTTGCTCGAGCGCGGCCCGGGCAATCGCTTCGATGTCGGCCGCGGAGGGCGGTTTGCCAAATTGGCGCATCGCCAGCGCATAGTGGGAGACAGCCGAGCGCGGCAAGCTTGCCCGCACCGCCCGCGCCGCCTAAACGGCCGCCTTCCAGCGAATGCGGAGCGGTGGCCGAGTGGTCGAAGGCGCTCGCCTGGAAAGTGAGTATACGGCAAAACCGTATCGAGGGTTCGAATCCCTCCCGCTCCGCCACGCAGTCCACAGACTTGTCTCTCCTCTGCGGGAATGCCCAATCGACGAGTTTGAGGGGAAGGAGGGGTTCGTGCACGACGGCCCGGCTTCAGGTGGTCCCACGAGAAGGTCCGACTAGACGCTGAAGAAAGCGTCCGCTTCCGACCCTTAGCAGCCGTACCGGTGCCTCGCCGACGAGCTTGAAGTTGTCGTCGGCATCTGGCCGGCAATCCACCAGCAGCTTTCCGCAACTCCCAAGCGGATTCAGAGGCGGGGGCCCACGCGCGGCATATCTTTGCTCTCTTCGAGAAGGACCGCAGAGATGCGAAGCTTGGGCGACTGACTATTGGCTGCTAAGCGCGACGTCATGCTGACTATCAACGGGATTACGGTTCGCCTTGGCGGACGGACAATACTTGAGCGCACGAGTGCCGCGATCGCGCCGGGAAGCCGCGTCGGGCTGATCGGCCGCAATGGCGCGGGCAAGTCGACGCTGATGAAGGTGATCATCGGGCAAATCGAGACAGACGAAGGCGTTATCGACCTGCCGCGCCGGACGCGCGTGGGCTATATAGCGCAGGAAGCTCCGGCCGGCACCGCGACGCCGTTCGAAACGGTGCTCGCGGCGGACGTCGAACGCGCGCAGCTAATGGAAGAGGTCGAGCATTGCGACGATGCCGACCGCATCAGCGACATTCACGAGCGGCTGCTGGCTATCGACGCCTACACCGCCCCAGCGCGCGCCGCGCGGATCCTGCTCGGCCTCGGCTTCGACGAGGAGATGCAGGCTCGCCCGCTCGACAGCTATTCGGGCGGGTGGAAGATGCGCGTCGCACTTGCCGCGCTGCTGTTCTCCGAACCCGACTTGCTACTGCTCGACGAGCCGTCGAACCATCTCGACCTCGAGGCGACATTGTGGCTGGAGAGTTTCCTCAAGAGCTATCCCGGCACACTCCTCGTCACCAGTCACGAGCGCGACCTCCTCAACAACGTCGTAGATACGATCGCTCATCTCGAGCGCGGTAAAATCACGCTCTACAGCGGCGGCTACGACAGCTTCGAGCGGCAGCGGGCTGAACGCGCCGCCCAGGCTGCCGCCGCTTCGGCCGCGCAGAATGCCCAGCGCGCCCGACTTCAGGATTATATCGCCCGCAACAGCGCCCGAGCGTCGACAGCGAAGCAGGCGCAGTCGCGCGCCAAGATGCTCGCGAAGATGCAGCCCATCGCGGCGCTCGTCGACGATCCCAGCCTCAGCTTCGACTTTCCCAGCCCCACCGAGCTTAGACCGCCGCTGATCACGCTCGACATGGCCGCGGTCGGTTATGACGACGTGCCGATCCTGCGGAAGCTGAATCTCCGGATCGATCCCGACGATCGCATCGCGCTGCTCGGCCGCAACGGCAACGGCAAGACGACGCTAGCGCGCCTTCTGGCGGCCCAGCTGAAGCCGATGGAAGGCAGCATCAGCGCTTCGGGTAAGATGCGTGTCGGATACTTCACCCAGTACCAGGTCGAAGAACTGCACGGCAGCGACACGCCGTTGCAGCACATGACGCGCGCCATGGATTCTGCAACGCCAGCGGCCGTCCGTGCCCAGCTCGGCCGCTTCGGTTTTTCAGGCGACAAGGCCACCACGGTGGTCGCCAAGCTCTCAGGTGGAGAGCGGGCAAGGTTGGCGCTGGCGCTGATCACCCGCGATGCGCCGCACCTGCTGATTCTCGACGAACCAACCAACCACCTCGACGTCGACGCCCGCGAAGCGTTGGTCCAGGCGCTCAACGGCTTTAATGGTGCGGTCATCATCGTCAGCCACGACCGCCACATGATCGAGCTCACCGCCGACCGGCTGGTCTTGGTCGACAACGGCGCCGCGAATGAATTTACCGGCAGCATTGACGATTATATCGACCTCGTGCTTGGCCGGAACCAGCCGTCCGCCAACGCCAAGCCGAAGGCCGCCAAGCAGGACCGCAAGGCAGCCGCCAAGGCGCGCGAAGATGCGCGAGCGCTCAAGAAGGCCGTGGCTGAAGCAGAAGCCGCGAGCGCGCGGCTGACATTGGAATGTTCAGCGATCGACCGGGCCATGTTTGACCCATCGTGCGCGCGACCGGAGCTCGCCTCGTTGCCGATGAGCGAGCTGAGCCGCCGACGCGCCAAGGTCGCCGCGGATTTGGAAGCCGCCGAGGCGCGCTGGCTGGAGGTCAGCGAACAGCTCGATCAGGCTGCCGCCTAGGCGGATTTTGGTTTCCTTGGTTTCTTCCTCGAGCGCGGCTTCTCGTGGGCCCGCTCGGGACGGTAGGTGGAGGCCGGACGCGGCTGCGATGCATCGCGCGGCGGCGCCGGCTCAATGATCATCCCTTCGTCTTCGGGCGCAAGCGTGGAGCGCTTTAGCGCCTTGATGAAGCCAGGCGTGGCTCGCTGAGTCACCTGGAAATAGCTGTCATTCGCAGCGATCCGGATCGCGCCGATGTCGCCGCGTCCGACGTGTCCGTACCGGCAGATCAGCGGCAGCAGCCACCGCGGATCGGCATTATGGCTGCGGCCGGCGTTGATCCGGAACCAGTTGGCGCCTTCGAACCCGGGGCGATGACCGTCGGCGCCCTTCGCTTGAGTCCGCGCCGCAGCCGACAAGATGTCTTCGGGAGCCGGCATGTCGTTGCGCAGCGTCTTCACAAGCGCGCTAGCGATGGCTTCGGGCGACAGCTTGGCCATCAGTTGGCGCGCAAGCTCCTGGTCTTCCTCCTCCAACTCGGCCGGTTCGGACCGGGCGGCGAGCAGCCGCGCCCGGTCCCGCTCGCGGATCTCGGCGGCGGTCGGCACGCCGGTCCACTCGACGTTGATGCGGGCTCCGCGGAGCATTCCTTCGACCCGCTTCCGCCGCTGGTATGGCACGATCAGGATCGCCGTTCCTTTGCGGCCCGCGCGGCCGGTCCGCCCCGATCGGTGCTGCAGCGCTTCCGCATCGCGCGGCAGCTCGACATGAATCACGAGCGACACTGAGGGAAGGTCGATGCCGCGTGCGGCGACATCCGTGGCGACACACACCCGCGCCCGCCGGTCGCGAAGGGCCTGAAGCGCATGATTGCGCTCGCTCTGACTATGCTCGCCGGACAACGCGACCGCGTCGAAGCCGCGCTCGGTGAGGCTGGCGTGCAGGCGCCGCACCGCGTCGCGCGTCGCGCAGAACAGAATAGCCGTCTCCGCCTCGTGGAAGCGCAACAGGTTGACCACCGCATGTTCGGTGTCGGTCGGCGACACTGCGACCGCCTGGTAGGCGATGTCGTGGTGACCCTCCTTGTCGCCCAGCGTTTCGATCCGCAGCGCGTCCTGCTGATAGCGCTTGGCCAGCGCCACTATCGGCCGCGGCATGGTGGCGGAGAACAGCAACGTGCGCCGGCCCTGCGGCGTCGCGTCGAGGATCTCTTCCAGCTCTTCCCGAAAGCCCATGTCGAGCATCTCGTCCGCCTCATCGAGCACTGCGACGCGAAGCGAGGACAGCTCGAGCGCCCCCCGTTCCAGATGATCCCGCAGTCGCCCGGGTGTCCCGACGACGATATGAACCCCTGCAGCCAGCGAGCGGCGCTCCTTCATCGGGTCCATGCCACCCACGCAGGATATGACACGCCCGCCCGCATGGGCATAAAGCCACTCAAGCTCTCGGCTCACCTGCATCGCCAACTCACGCGTAGGCGCGATCACGAGCGCGAGCGGCTCGCGGGTGAAAGTCAGCCGATCCCCCTGAAGGAGCTCGTCAGCCATCGCCAAGCCAAAGGCGACGGTCTTCCCGGATCCAGTTTTGGCGGAGACCACAAGGTCGCGTCGTTGCGCTTCCTCGGCAAGCACCGCCGATTGAACCGCCGTTAGACCCTCGAAGCCGCGCGCCGTCAGCGCTTCGGCAAGCGCCGAATGTATTCTATCATCTTCCATGGCACCTCGTAGCGCGCCGACCATGCAATTACGACGGCCCGACTTGGCCGGAAGCGGACGATCCGCAATCGGAGGATGAGCTCCGAAAGGAGACATGCGGTTTTTTTGCCTTTGAGGTCGGACTGGGCTTAGTCGCGCAGCGTTCCTGCTTTTCGGTGTTCTCCAGCTCAGACCTCACCGTGTTGTTGGAGGTGAGCGTCGTTCGCCAGGGCCGCTGGAGAGACATCGGAAGTGGGCCGAAGGTCCGTTTCAAGCAAGTTTAGGCCTCACTTCGCTTGAATGAAAAACGGCGCTCGCCCTTGTCCTCCGCCTTCGCTCGCGAGTTTGTGCGTTCCCCAACCAACTGAGGCGCCAGCGGCGTACTCCACCAATCTCGCAGGCAGAGAAGAGTTGGTCTTGGACTGCCTCCACCGCCGATCCTCAAAGTGCTGTGATAACTCTGCTTTTCACCAGAGCGTCCAGCCGCTATTTTAGCGCGCACGGGGCTTGTCTGCCGCCTTGCACAAAGGTTCGGCTGACTTGGGGAGAGGGGTCGTCTGATGGCTTTGATCGTATGTGCTGCGCCAATCGACATGCGCGGTTTTGCAAACACCGGGACGACTTGGAACGACCTGATCACGGGCGGGACGCTCGTCGGAGCGAACTCTTCCGTTTTCACGGTGGAGACGGCCGGTGATGTGTCCAGGGAATATTTCTGGGGCTCCGGCCTGGGGGCGACGTCCCAGAACATGCCGACCGCTGGAACGATAACGTCCTGGGAGCATGAAGTTTACGGTGGTGAACCCGGAGTCTTTATTCCGGGGTGGGAAATCACGGAATTCTCGGTTTCCGCGGCAACCTTTTCGTCCCTGATCTTGAACGACAATCTCGATACGCTGTTCGCCGACTACATCATGACGGGCGATGATTCTGTCCTGTCCGGGTACGGCAACGACGTCCTGCTCGGCTACGGTGGCAACGACATGCTGCAAAGCGCCGAAGGCAACGATATCCTTGATGGCGGCACGGGCGACGACCTGATGTACGGCGGTTTCGGGGACGACACCTACTTCGTGGACTCAGTCGAGGACGATGTCGTCGAATATGCCGACCAGGGCATCGACACGTTAATCCTGACCGTGGTTCCCCCTGGCGGTTTCATCAGGACGCCGGACCATTTCGAAATCCTTCGCAACAATAGCGGTGTCGGCATCGCAATGCTCGGCAACGAGCTGTCCAATTCGCTGTTCGGGTCCAACAGTGGGTCGGACATCCTGTTCGGAGAAGAGGGCAATGACGTGCTGTCCGGCGGATCTGGTCCGGACGTCCTGCACGGCGGTGCGGGTGACGATGTGTTTTTCGTCGACGATGCCGGCGATATCGTCGACGACAAGATGCTGTCCGGCGACGTTGGAAGCGGGACGGATGAAGTGCGTTCCAGCATTGCCTTCTCGCTGTTGTCCAGCGACGGTCTGGCCGACATCGAGAACCTGCGGCTGATCGGCACCGCTTCGGTCGACGCCACCGGCAACCGCCTGAACAACGAACTGACCGGCAATTCCGGCGACAACATCCTAAACGGCAGCGCCGGCGCGGACATCATGCGCGGCAATTCGGGCAACGACATCTATTATGTCGACAACGGCGGCGACCGGGTGATCGAAAGCAGCGCGGCGGGCGGGACGGATACCGTCCGGTCGTCAACCTCCTTCGAACTAGGCGACCATGTCGAGAATCTGCAGCTGACCGGCAGCGCCGTCAGCGTCGGAACGGGCAACGGCCTGGCCAACCGCATCTCCGGCAATAACCAGGCGAACATCCTGTCCGGTCTGGAAGGCGACGACGTGCTGACCGGCAATGGCGGCACCGACCTGCTCTACGGCGCCGCGGGCATCGACCAGATCGACGGGGGAAGTGGCGACGATTTCCTTGACGGCGGCGCCGGGCGCGACCTGATCACGGGCGGAGCGGGTGCCGACAGTTTCGTTTTCAACGCCGGCGATTTTGCCGGCCTGAGCACCGGGACGTGCGACCGCATCCTGGATTTCGCCCGAGCGGAAGGCGACCAGATCCGCCTGAATTCGATCGACGCCAATTCCGCCAACGGCGCGGCGTCGAACGATGCGTTCACCTTCATCGGCACCGGCGGATTCACCGGCGTTGCTGGCCAGTTGCGCTACCAACAGGCGGGCGGAAACACCTACATTACTGGTGACGTGGACGGTGACGGCATCGCGGATTTCATGATTCGCCTCGACGGAATGCACGCGCTCGTCGCTGGCGATTTCGTTTTATGACCTGTTATCGCCGACGTTCGGCCAGTGCCGACAACGCGTAACCCGACGAGAACAACTGCTGGCTGACGCTGTGTAAGGGGCCGATCGAATGAACATCAACTTCTACCTCGCCTTCGACATGCGCGATTTCGCCAATAGCGGGACGTACTGGAACGAGCAGATCGCGGGCGGCATCCTGGCTCAATCGGCCGCGGACGAATATCGAGTGTACAGCCAGGACGGCAACAGAAATTTCTTTTTCGGAAATAATCTCGGTCAAGTCGACAATAACATGCCGGTCGACGGAACAATCATCGCATGGAATAACTACCAGTCTAATGGTGCTGGCGTCTTTTCGATGTTCTCATTTTCTGTCTCTGCGTATCTGTTCGCTTCTTACGTCCTTTCCGACAATATCGCGGACCTGCTTGAAGGTCTTATTATGACCGGCGACGACTCGGTCTACGGGAGCGGCTTCAACGATTATTTGCTGGGTTACGACGGCAATGATGTTTTGAGGGGACAAGCCGGCGACGACATCCTGGACGGCGGCGCCGGCGATGACCAGATGCTCGGCGGCTCCGGCGACGACACGTTCATCGTTGGTTCGGACGGGGACATCGCCCTTGAATTAACGGAAACCGGCGGGTTCGACACGATCCTCATTCGCTATACCCCGGAAAGCGTGACCTACACGGTCGCGGAGCTCGTTGAGAGCGCGCGCAACCAGAGCGGGGCGCCGCTGATCATATTCGGCAATACTCTCGACAATTCGCTGTATGGGGGCAGCACGGCCGACTATCTGTATGGCGACGACGGCAACGATTATCTGAACGGGGGCGCGGGTGCGGACGCCGTGCACGGCGGTCATGGCAACGATGTCTTTTTCGTCGACAACGTCGGGGATCAGGTCGACGACCTGACCCGTACCGGCAGCGCCGGAAGCGGGATCGACGAGGTCCGGTCGACGATCAGCTATTCGCTGCTTGCACAGCCTAACCTTGCAGACATCGAGAACCTGCAGCTGGCGGGAACGGCATCGGTCGACGCCATCGGCAACCGTTTGAACAACGAGCTGACCGGGAATTCGGGCGACAACCTGCTTAACGGCAGTGCCGGAGCGGACATCATGCGCGGCGGCGCGGGCGACGACATCTATTACATCGACAATGGCGGCGACCGGGTGATCGAAACCGGCGCCGGAGACGGGATCGATACCGTACGGTCGTCGCTGTCCCACGAACTGGGCGATCACGTCGAGAACCTTCAGCTTACGGGCGGAGGGTACATCAATGGGGTCGGCAACAGCCTTGCCAACCGTATTTCAGGGAACGGCCAGTCGAATATTCTCGCTGGCGGGAGCGGAGACGACATCCTGACCGGCAATGGCGGCACGGACTTGCTTTACGGCAACGACGGGGCCGACTTGCTGGACGGCGGCACCGGCGACGACTTCCTGGATGGCGGCGCTGGGCGCGACCAATTTACCGGCGGGGCCGGCGCCGACAGCTTCGTCTTCAATAGCGGCGACGCGGGCGCGACGGCCGGCACGAGCGATCGCATCGTGGATTTCAGCCGGTCGGAAGGCGACCAGATCCGGCTCAATGCAATCGACGCCAACGCGACGAACGGGGCAGCGTCGAACGACGCCTTCGCGTTCATCGGCACCGGCGCCTTCACCGGCGCCGCCGGACAATTGCGCTATCAGGTCGTTAGCGGGAATACGTACATCAGCGGCGATGTCGACGGCGATGGCACCGCCGATTTCGTGATCCGCGTGGATGGAGCCCACGCCTTCGTGGTGGGCGACTTCGTACTGTAACCGCCAATCTCGGCGGCCCATCTATAGTTTTCAGTCGGTCAGGCGATGCCGGGGCACACTTCGCTTCCGCCGATATGCCGGAGAGAATGATGCGCTGCCTGCCCTTGTCTAACTACTACCCTTCTTCGCGTTGGCGAAGGCCGCGCCAAGCGATGTGCGAAGCGGCTTGGGGCGAAATGCTTCGTCATACGGGGTGCCGCGCTTGATCGAGCGGTCGCGGCGGGGGTCGAAGCCGGTTAGCCAGCTGTACCGGTCGACCATGCCCCAGGCGAGAATGTCGCGAAGCTGCGGATAGTCGAGCATCACCTCGAGATAGGCTTTGGCATAGTCAGCCACCATCTGATCGCGCACGGCGATGTCGTCGGGCGCCTGCTGGTCGTTGACGTCGAATTCGGTAATCACCAGGTCGAATCCCATGGCGACCACTTCGTCGAGGAACGCGCGCCACGGACCTTCGGATTCGCGCACAATGGCAGCGACGGGCTCTTTCTTCAGCAGGCGGATGTGCGATTGCACGCCCAGCGCGTCGACCGGCGTTCCGCGCTTGCGAAATCCTTCGAGCAGGCGCAGCACACCGCGCATGTGCACCGGATCCTCCGCAGTCCGTTCCCAGCTCATATAATCGTTGTAGACTAGCTGGGCATGCGGCGCTTCGGCCCGCGCGGTGTGGAACATGAGATCGAGCAGCGCTTCGCCGCCGAGCGCGCGGGTCAACACCGTGTCGCGGATTTGTCCGGTCTCCGGCTCGATCGCCTCGTTGACCGCATCGTAGGAATAGATTGCGGCACCGTAGCGGCGGCACACTGTCCGCACATGATCGGCAAGGAGCGCCTCGGCCGCCGACGCGGGCCGCGATCCCAAGTCGATCTTGGCGAGCCAGTCCGGGTACCATTTCTGCGGCAGCCAGAAGAGCGTGTGCCCGCGCAGCGAAAAGCCGTTGGCCATCGCATATTCGGCAATGGCGTCGAACTGGGCAAACTCGAACCTGTCGCGGCTCGGCCTGACCCATTGCCATTTCAGCTCATTCTCCGGGACGAGCACCGAACATTCACGTTCAAGGATGCGCGCGTAGGCCGGGTTGGCGAAGCTGCCCCGATCCTCGCCGGGCTTACCCCAGTTGACCGCCGATCCGAAGCGCCGTCCGCTGTAATGGGCCATCGCATCGAGGGAAGGCGGCGAAAGGGGAAGTGCCCGTGCTGCGGAGGCGGCGGTCGCCGCGACGCTTCCCGCCAACATCGTCCGGCGACTAATTGCCAAGCCGTTGGAAATAGCAGCCTCCAATCTTCGACATCAACGTGGTAGCGCTAACAGAGGAGAGGAGGTCGCACAATGCGAGCAGCGAGCGCAACCATGCGCGCGGTTGCAGCCGTGGCGCTGGCGCATTCGGCCGCGCCTGCGGCGGCGCAGCGGAGTGACGGCTATGACCTGTGGTTGCGATACGACCCGTTGCCGCCAGCCGAGCGAGCGTCTTACCGGCTACTCCTGAGGTCAGCATTCTTCGCCGGCGACAGCGGTTCGATGCAGGCCGCGAGGGAGGAATTGCAACGCGGTGTTGGCGCCATGGTCGGCGCGGCGCCAATCGCTGTCGCTTCGTTGGGGAACGCAGATCTTATCGTCGGCACGCCCGCGGCATTGCCTGCCCTCAAGTCGCTTGGATTGCCGCTCAATGCGGCTGGCCCGGAAGGGTTCGTGCTTCGCCGCATCGCTTGGAAAGGACGCGACGTTATCGTCGTCGCCGGGAACAGCGACGTCGGCGTGCTGCGCGGGATCTTCGCCCTGCTTCGGCGCATCCAGACCGGCCAGCCTCTCGAATCATTGAACGTGGTGGAAGCGCCGCGTTACGCGCTCCGGCTGCTTAATCACTGGGACAATCTCGATCGCACGGTAGAGCGCGGTTACGCCGGCCAGTCGTTATGGGACTGGCACAAGCTGCCCGGCTGGGTCGACCCGCGCTACACGGATTATGCTCGCGCCAACGCATCGGTCGGCATCAACGGCGCGGTGCTCAACAACGTCAACGCCTCGGCCGAAATCCTGACGCCGCCTTATCTCGAAAAAGTGGCCGCGATCGCCGGCGTGCTTCGCCCGTGGGGCGTGCGCACCTATCTCAGCGCGCGCTTTACGGCACCGATCGCCATCGGCGGCTTGAAAACGGCCGATCCGCTCGATCCTCAGGTGCAACGGTGGTGGCGATCGAAGGCCGACTCTATCTACCGGCTGATACCCGACTTCGGCGGCTTCCTGATCAAGGCCAATTCGGAAGGTCAGCCCGGTCCGCAGGATTACGGGCGGAGCCACGCCGACGGCGCCAACATGATCGCCGATGCCCTTGCCCCGCATGGTGGAACGGTGATGTGGCGCGCCTTCATCTACTCGCCTGAAGAGGTAGACCGCGCGCGTTCGGCTTACGACGAGTTCAAACCGCTCGACGGCAAATTCCGCAGCAACGTCATTCTTCAAGTCAAGAACGGTCCCATCGATTTCCAGCCCCGCGAACCATTCCATCCGTTGTTCGGGCAGATGCCCGCGACGCGCGTTGGCATGGAAGTGCAGATCACCAAGGAATATCTGGGCTTCGCCACCCACCTCGCCTTCCTCGGTGCCTTGTGGGAAGAGGTACTGGACAGCCGCACTGCGACGCCACGCGCCAGGGTTGCCGGGGAGATTTCCGCGCTGGCTGGCGTGGCCAACATCGGCACCGACCGCAACTGGACCGGTTCGCACTTCGATCAGGCCAATTGGTATGCCTTCGGTCGGTTGGCCTGGAACCCGACGCTCCGGTCCAGCGACATCGCGCAGGAATGGTCGCGCATGACCTGGGGCAACGACCGGCAGGTTACCGAAACGGTCGTTCCGATGATGTTGCGCTCGCGGGACGCAGTGGTCGATTACATGACCCCGCTGGGCCTGACGCATCTGATGGCGACTGGTCATCACTACGGGCCCGGCCCGTGGGTCGACGACCTCGAACGGCGCGACTGGAACCCGACCTATTATCACCGCGCGACAAGGGACGGGATCGGGTTCGATCGAACGGCCGGCGGCAGCAACGCCGTCAGCCAATATGCCGGCGCCGTCCAACACTGCTGGTCGAGCCTGGAGTGCGTCCCAGACCGCTATTTGTTGTGGTTTCACCACGTCCCGTGGACGAAGCGCTTGCGGTCAGGACGCACTTTATGGGCAGACATGGTCAAACGCTACGATGACGGTGTCTCCGCCGTGCGCGAAATGCGGCGCGACTGGGCGTCACTCAATGGCCGGATCGACGCCGAACGGTATCGCGAAGTGACGGCTTTCCTGAAGATCCAGGAGCAGGAGGCGAAGTGGTGGCGCGACGCGTCGATCGCTTATTTTCAGAGCATCAACGGTCTGCCGCTGCCGCCGGGGCACGCGCCGCCCGAGCATGCCCTTGAGCATTACAAGTCGCTACGCTTTCCGTACGCGCCTGGGAACTAGGTCATGGACGACAGCCGCTACGACTTCGCGCTTCGCCGCAGCTTCGACATGCGGCTCGACCGGGTTGGCCGGGAAGGTGAGCCGGTGTTGACCGTAGAGGGCGTGCTCGCCGACCCGCAAAGCCTGGTCGATTATGCCGCGACCGAGGTGACGTTTGCGCCTGCTTGGGGCGCCAACGGCGGCTATCCCGGCGTGCGGGCGCCAGCTCCGTTGAATTACGTCAACAAGGTCGTTCGCGCGCTCGCCCCGTCAATCAACCGCGCCTTCGGGCTGAGCGATGCGAAGCTGGTGCGGGCCGAATGCAACCTGTCGATGGTCGTGCTGCCGCCGACCGCGCTGCACGTGCAGCAACGCGTGCCGCATTTCGATACCGCAAGCCCGATGCAATTCGCGGTGCTGCATTATCTGTGCGCGCCCGAACATGGCGGCACCGCTTTCTATCGCCACCGGTCAACCGGATTCGAGGCGATTACGCCAGATCGTCTAAGGTCTTTCGAAGCCGCGCGCGACGCGGAGATCGCGGCCGCTCCGCCGCCATCGGCCTACGTCACCCGGACTTCACGAGATTACGAGCAGATCGGCGCGGTCGAGGCCGCGTTCGATCGGCTGGTGATCTATCGCAGCCGACTGCTTCACTCGGGCCAGATCTCTCAGGCCTCCGCCCTCAGCGACGATCCGCGCATTGGCCGCTTGACCGCGAACATATTCGTCAACTTCGCGCCCGCCTGAACCGACAACCGGCGGCCACCGCCTTGGAGCGGAGCCGCCGGTCGATTGGCTGGACCCTCGAGAGGGCCGAAACCTCGCCCCTAGAAGGAGACGCGAAGGATCCCGGTAAAGCGCCGGTCATTCATGAACCACGAACGCGGTGCCGTTAGCAGGTCGTTATTGAGGACCTGCGACGTCTTGGTGACCTCGTTGAGCAGGTTAACGCCCTGCACGCCGAGCTTCACCTTGTCGTTAATGGAGTAGAAGATCGACCCGTCCAGCTGTCCCGTCGCATTGTTGAGGATCGGCGCGAACGGCACGATCACGTCACGGGCGGTCAGCAGGAATTTCGAACGCCAGTTGTACGCGAGGCGCACGGACCACGGTCCATATTCATAGAATGGGGACAGGTTGAGCGTGTGCTTCGACAGGCCCTGCAAAGGCAGCAGGCCGGTGTCGACGTTGGACTGGTTGCCCGCCGCGACGTCCGGATCGGTTTCGGACAGCGTGCTTTGACTGACGCCGCTGGAATCGACGAACGTGTAGCTGGCCGAGAAACCGAGGCCCGACAATGCGCCCGGCAGGAAGTTGTAGACCTGCTGGTAGGCAAGCTCGAAGCCCTTGATCTTGCCAGTGTCTTCCGAGTTGACGGGCGTCGTGACGAGGGCATCGAAAGTCGCCCCGTTGTTAGTGAACGGAATGCGCTCGACGCCGTTGGTCAGCACGCCCTTGAGCCGCTTGTAGAAGAGCGACGCGCTGAGCTGGCCCAGCCCATTGCCGGCGAAATACCATTCCGCCGTTAAGTCGAAATTGGTCCCTTCGATCGGCTTCAGATAAGGATTGCCGACCGTGGCCCGGGCAATCGGCAAGCCGCCCCCGGCTTCGATGTCTTCCTGGTTCGCCGCCAGCGTGAGCAGATAATAGTTGCGGGTCAGGCCGAATTCGGGCGGCGTGATGCTCTTCGAGAAAGCGGCGCGGAACTGCAGTCCGTTGCCGACTTCCAGCTTGGCGTTGAACGCCGGCAGCCAGTAATCGTAATTCACCGTCACCGTGTCGGTGGCGATAGCGCCGTTCGCGAACTGCCGCGCCGATTCCCGTACGTTCGCCGGCAATTGGCAGAACGGCGTCGGGCCGGACGGTCCAGGAGTGTTGCAATCCGCCTCGGTCGAGAAAGTGACCAGGTTGAATACCTGGCTGCCTTCGGACGATCGGCGTGTATGGCTGTAGCGGACGCCGATATTGCCGCTCAGCTTCTGGCCGCCGTCGAATTCGTGGCCAAAGCGGGCCATGACATACGCCGCCTTGTTGCGTTCATCGACCGGGTTGATTTCGCCGGGCAGGAACGGTGTGCCGTTGACCGTTCCGCATCGCATCGCGAGCGGCACCCAGTTCTGCGGACAGCCGTTGACGAGCCGGTCGCGCCATTCATCGCCGATCAGCAGCGCATATTGGGCCAGCGCTTCGTAATCGCCAGCCGGATCGCCGCTATAGAACAGGCGCGGATCGCCGTTCTGCGGATCGCCGGCATCGCCGCGGAAGAAGCGCGGGAAATCGAACGGCCCCGCTTGCTGGCCGGCCGGGAAGCCGCCCGGCGTGTTGGGCGAACCGTCGACCAGGTCGTCCATCCAGACTGGCCCGCGGCCACCCCAGATCTCGCTGAGCACGCCCCAATTGTAGGTCGAGAACCGGGCGACGTTATCCCGCTTTGCGTAGCGGACGCCGGCCCGGATCGAGGTCAACCAATCGGTCTCCGGGAAGGCATAATCCGCGTCGAACCGCGCCGAATGCTCCTTGCCGTCGCTGTCTTCGATGTGATCCATCGCGCTGCGGAAGAAGTTGTTATACGGGTCGGAGAAGCTGTTGTGCACATTGCCGTTCTGATCGACCCCGAAATAGCTTGGGGGATCGGGGACGGCACCGCCGGCCAGATCGGTACACGGGCTGTTCGCATCGGGCCCCGAACAGACTTCCGGGGGCAGGAAGACAATGTCGGGCAGGTCGCTGCCGTTCATGTCGATGGACGCGTTCTGGAACGTCGATCCCCAGATCCCGACATCGAGGTTGTTGACGTGCGATGACACCCGCTGGAGGTCCAGGTTTAGGGTCAGTCGGTCGGTCGCGTCCCACTTGAAATTCGCGCCGATATCCGTCGTCACATAGCGCTGTTCGACCGATCGCTTGATGTTGTTGCTCTGCAGTCCGTAGATCGGCGTGCGCACGTCGCCGTTGCCGCCCCAGGCGGTCGTGTTCTGCTGGTCGTCGCGCCATCCGGTGGGGCCGGTGATGACCCCGTTGTCGAACAGGCCGTCGTCGTCGAAGTCGAGCGTCGTTCCGGGGACGGCCCGGCTGTCGCCGTTGGACGTGACGTTGTCGGTCGCGATTTCGATCGCGTGCTCGGTCCAGGATTCGCGCGAATCCGACCGCAGGAATTGCAGCGTCGCAAGCATCGTCTGGTCGTTGCTGCGCCACTGGGCGGCGGCGGAATAGCCGCGGCGCGTGCGGTCCGTTTCCTGACTGCGCATGGCGGCGCCGCGCGGCAGATAACCGGTGCCCTGTGCAGTGGCGCCGTCGAACGGAATCACGTCGGTCCGCGAACCGTCGCTGTACAGCGTGCGGGCGCCGTAGTTGGAAATCTGGATGCCGTCGCTGCGGAACTTCAGTTTCGAATAAGCGACGCTGCCCAACAGGCCGAATTCTCCGATCGGCGTGTCCCAGCGATTGGCGGCAAGGACCGAAAACGTCGGCGCGGCCTCACGACGAAGATCGCCCCAGCTGACTTCAGCCGAACCGGCGACGACCCAGCCCGCCTTCTGGTCGAACGGGACGCGGGTGCGCAGATTGACGGTGCCGGCAATGCCGCCTTCGACCATGTCGGCCGACGGACTTTTGAAGACATCGACGCCGCCAAGAAGTTCGGACGGAACGTCGGAGAAGCTAAGGCCGCGGCCGTTGTTCGCGCTAAAGGTGTCGCGCCCGTTCAACTCACTGCGGACATAGGTCAGGCCGCGAACGACGACGCCGCTGCCTTCGGTCGAAAAGTGATCCGGATCCCGGCCCGCGGCAAAGCGGTCGATGGCCACGCCAGGGATGCGCTGCAGCGCCTCCGTGACCGAGCGGTCGGGAAGCGCGCTAATGTCTTCGGCAGTCACGGAATCGACCACCACGTCGGAATTGCGCTTGATGTCCTGCGACCGTTGCAAGCTGCGCCGGATGCCGGTCACGACGATCGTGTCGGCGTTGGGAACAGGCTGCGCTTCTTCGGTCGGCGAACTGGGGTTGGAGGACGTGCCTTCCTGCTGTTCCGCGGCTGTCGTCGACACGTCGTTGGTCGGCGCTTCCGGATCGGCCGGCGGCACGGTCTGGGCAATGGCCACATAGGGATTTGCAAAAATACACAGCGCCAGAATCGATACGCTGGCTTTAAGCGCAGCCGGTGCTCGCCGGTCCCGGCTATTCCACGAATCGCGCAACTTGACCTCCCCCTCGAACAAAACGTTAGCGCTAACACTTGACGATGATTCTTGCGCTGTTAGCGGTAACGTAATCTGCTATTTCACGAACAATCAATGCACATTCGATTGTGCAATGCAGCAATCTGGAGGGGGCAATCATCGCCGGCAGACCTATCCGTATCGTCATTGTCGGCGGCGGATCTGCAGGGTGGATGACCGCCGCTGCGCTGCGCAGCAAATTGTCGCCGGCGGCAGCCGAAATCCATCTGGTCGAATCGGCCGAGATCGGAACGGTCGGGGTCGGTGAAGCGACCGTCCCGCACATCCGATTTTTCAATTCGGCCCTCGGTGTCGACGAAGCCGAATTCATGCGGCGGACGAAAGCGACCTTCAAACTGGGGATCGAATTTCGCAACTGGGCGCAGATCGGCGACAGCTATATCCATCCGTTCGGCGCTTTCGGCGCGGATGTTTCGGGCACTCCCTTCCTGCAGCAATGGGTTAGGTCGGGAGGGCCAGCGCGCGGTTCTCTCGAAGCCTATTCGCTTCCCGTCGCCGCAGCGCGCAAGGGCCGGTTCGCGCATCCGGCATCCGACCCGCGGCGCATCGAATCCACCTATTCCTATGCGTACCAGTTCGACGCCGGGCTTTACGGCCGGTTCCTGCGCGACCTGGCCGAAGAGCGCGGTGTGGTCCGTACCGAAGGGACGATCGTGGCGGTCGACAGCGATCCTGAGTCCGGCATCCGGTCGATCACGCTGAAAGACGGACAGGAAGTCGCCGGCGACCTGTTCGTCGATTGCAGCGGGTTTCGCGCCCTGCTGATCGGACAGGCGATGGGCAGCACCTTCGAATCCTGGCGCCGCTGGTTGCCGTGCGATCGCGCCGTCGCGGTGCCGTGCCGCTCGGCTGGGCCCGAAATCGATCCGTACACACGGGCCACCGCGCAATCCGCCGGCTGGATCTGGCGCATTCCGCTGCAGCATCGTGTCGGCAACGGACACGTCTATGCCAGCGAGTTTGTCGGCGACGAAGAAGCCGAACGTCTGCTACTGGACCAGCTGGAAGGCGAAGCTCTGGCAGCACCGAACCGACTGCGTTTCGAAGCCGGGCGGAGGGACCGGCAATGGGTTGCCAATTGCGTTGCCATCGGTTTGTCCGCGGGATTTCTCGAACCGCTGGAATCGACCAGCATCCATCTTATCCAGTTGGCGATCACCAACCTGCTAGAGCTTCTTCCGGACGATTTGCGCGATGCTTCCGCCGCCGCGGAGTTCAACCGCATTATGGACGTGGAATACGAACGCATCCGCGACTTCCTGATCCTGCACTATTGCGCGACCGAGCGGGACGACAGCCCGTTCTGGGACTATTGCCGGACAATGGAGTTGCCGCCTTCCCTCGATGAGAAGATTGCGTTGTTCAGGGACCGCGGGCTGGTTGCCAGCTATCGTAACGGCATGTTCCTGGAGCCAAGCTGGATCGCAGTTTTCGCCGGGCAGCGCATCTTCCCGCACCATTCGTCCGCGGCGGCGGCCGGCGTTCCGGCAACCGTCGCCGGCAAGGCGCTTGACGCCATGCGCAACGAGGTTGAGCGAGCAGCCGTCGCGCTACCCAGACACGGCGATTATCTGCGCCAGATCGGCGCGGCGGCCATTGCATGATGTCCGCCGGGAAGCAGCAGCTTGTGATCGTTGGCGATGGCTTTGCCGGCTCGACCGCCGCGGCCATGCTCTCCTGTGCCCTGCCTGCGGACCGCTTCGCCGTTTCCATTTGCGCAGCGAGCGGTGACGATCCGGACGACCTTGCGGCAGTGCAGCCGCTTTCGCCCGGCATTGGCCGGCTGTGCGCCCGTACCGGCATCGCCGAAAACGACCTGATCAATCTTGCCGGCGGCAGCTTTGCATTGGGCACCGCTTTTTCAAACTGGGGCGCGCGGGGCGAAGGCTTTCTGCCGTTCGGCGACATCGGCGTTCCGCTCTTCGGACTCCCGTTCGGACCGGTCGCCCTGCATGCGCGCCAAAGCCCGGACCAGTTCCTGCTGTCCGACTTTTCCGTCGCCACCCTGCTTGCGCGATCCGGCCGCTTTCAGCGTCCGTCTCCCGATCCGCGCTCGCCAATGTCGTCCTTCGACTACGGGATGCACGTGCTCCGCAAGCCGTACCTGGCGCAGCTGCGCTCGGTCGCCAGACGGGGCGGGGTCCAGTCGCTTGGCGTCGTTCGGGATGCAACCATCACGGACGGTCGCGTGGCGGAGTTTGTCCTGGATGACGGCGAGCGCGTCGCCACCGACTTCGTAATCGATGCCAGCGGACCGCAACGCCGGATTGCCTCCCGGCTCGGTGCAACCTTTTGCAGCTGGTCGGAAAGTTTCGGCTACGATCGGGTCGGCGCGCAATCTTTTGCGACCGACGTTCCGCCGTCCCCGTTCGCGATGATGACAGCCCACGCGTGCGGTTGGCGCCTGAGCTGCCCGGCGCAGGGGATGGTCAGCGAAGTTGTTAGTTTCGATTCCGCGCGCGCCAGCGATTCGGACATCGCCGGAAAACTGGTCGCGAACAGCTACGGCGAGCCGCGTGAGGCCATGCATTTCGCCGCCTGCGCACCGGGCCGTCTGGATCGTGCGTGGAGCGGAAACTGTGTTGCGATCGGCAGTGCGTCGGCCGTGACCGAGCCGGGATCGGCAGAGGCGGCCGATCTTCTGGTGTCCGCCCTGGAGAATTTCCTAACGCTCTACTCCGGATCGCCGGATGCGGTCACGGAAGCCGGCGAATATAACCGCCTGTCCGCCAACGCCCTCGACTGCGCCCGCGACTTTGCGGCGGCGCGCTACATACTTGGCGCTCGGCCCGGCGATCCATTCTGGGCCGATCGCGCAAAGGCGGACCCCTCGCCCTCGCTCGCCGCGAAGATCGCGGCGTTTCGAGCGCGCGGCCGGGTTCCGCTGGTCGACGGCGATCGTGCCGACGAGGAAGAATGGGCGACGTTGCTCGACATGCTCGGCGTCGTACCCGCGCAAGTCGGACTGATGACATCAAGCGTCCCGGCCGAGGATGCGCGTCGGCAGCTGGCGAGGTTGCGCGAGGCAATGATCAGGGCCGTGGTCAGCGCGCCGAGGCATGGCGATTATCTGGCGTCGCTGGGCCGGGAGGCGGCGGCATGAGCGATAGCCAGCCCCTGTCTCACATATTGATCGTAGGCGGCGGAACTGCCGGGTGGATGGCCGCTGCTGCCCTTTCGCGGCTGACCCAGTCCGGGGTCGGAATCACGCTGGTCGAGTCCGAAGAGATCGGCGCGATCGGTGTGGGCGAGGCGACGATCCCGCCCATTCGCACCTTCAACGCGATGATCGGCGTCGATGAACGCGACTTCGTCCGCGCGACCGGAGCAACCTACAAGCTGGGCATCGAATTCGTCGATTGGGCACGGCGCGGCGATCGATATCTGCATCCTTTCGGCACATTCGGCGCCGACATGGACGGCGTGAATTTCCACCAATATTGGCTACGGCTGAAAGCGCACGGGCTGGGTGGGTCGATCGAAGACTACAATCTGTGCGCGCAGGCCGCGCGGCTGGGCCGGTTCCAGTTGCCCGAGCGCGATCCCCGCTCCATCCTCTCGACGCTCAATTACGCTTATCATTTCGACGCGGCCGCCTATGCCGCTTTCCTGCGCGGCAACGCCGAAGCGCGCGGCGTCAGCCGCGTCGAGGGCATGGTCAAGAACGTCGAACGACGCGGCGAAGACGGCTTCGTTGCTGCGGTGACGCTCAGCGACGGGCGGCGGCTGGCGGCCGATCTCTTCGTCGATTGCAGCGGCTTTCGCGGCTTGCTGATCCGGCAGGCTCTGGGGGTCGGTTACGACGACTGGAGCGAATATCTGCCGTGCGACCGGGCGGTCGCCTTGCCCGTGGGCGGGAACGCGCAGCCGCTACCCTACACTCGGGCCACGGCGCTGGATGCCGGATGGCATTGGCGCATCCCGCTGCAACATCGGCTGGGCACGGGCTATGTCTATTCCAGCCACCATCTGTCCGATGACGAAGCGACCGACACCGCGGTGTCGCGGGCCGAAGGGGAAGCGCTCGGCGAGCCCCGGCTGATCCGCTTCACGGCCGGCCGGCTGCGCAAGGCATGGAGCCACAACGTCGTCGCGCTGGGCCTTGCCTCCGGGTTTCTGGAGCCGCTCGAATCGACCAGTATCCACCTCGTCCAGGCCGGCATTTCCAAGCTCCTCGCGATGCTTCCCGATGGTCGTTTCACGCCGGTGCTCGAAGACGAATATAATCGGCTGACCAGCGGCCAGATGGAGCAGGTCCGCGATTTCATTATCCTGCACTACAAGGCGACCGAACGGGACGATTCCGCCTTCTGGCGATCAGTGGCGGCAATGGCCGTCCCCGACACCCTGCAACGCAAGATCGACCTGTTTCGCGAATGCGGCCGTATCTTCTGGCATGATGACGATCTGTTCAGTGAGGCCAGCTGGCTGGCGGTCATGCTTGGGCAGAACATTGTCCCGCGCCGCTGGGACCCGCTTGCCGACGCGGTCCCGATCGGCGACCTGTCGGCAATCTTCGATCGCATGGGCAAGGCGATGAATGAGGCCGCCCGGGCCATGCCGACGCACGCACAATTCCTCGCCGCCACCATCAACGACGGGCAACGTCAGGCCCGGCAGCCCATTTCAGCAGGATCTCTTCAGTGACCGACCAGCGCATTCGTAAAGTTGTCATCGTTGGCGGCGGCACCGCCGGGTGGATGAGCGCGGCCACCCTCGCGAAGATCCTTACCACCGAATATTGCGAGGTCGTCCTGATCGAAAGCGACGAGATCGGGATCATCGGCGTCGGCGAAGCGACGATCCCGCAAATGGCGACGTTCAACCGCATGCTTGAGCTCGACGAAGACGATTTCGTCCGCCGCACCAAGGGCACATTCAAGCTTGGCATCCAGTTCGTGAACTGGGGCCGTGAAGGTCACACCTATTTCCACCCGTTCGGATCCTATGGGCTGAACATGAAGGGCGTGTCCTTTCATTCGCACTGGTTGCGCATGCACGAACTGGGCGAAGCGGAGACGCTCGATCCCTGGTCCCTGCCGGCCTATGCAGGACAACGCGGCAAGTTCATGCGCCCTTTCGACGCCGGCAACTCGCCACTGTCGCAAATCGCCTACGCTTATCATTTCGACGCCGGTCTCTATGCCCGCTACTTGCGCGATTATGCCGAAACCCGCGGCGTGAAGCGCCAGGAAGGCAAGATCGTCGACGTCAACCTGCGCGGCGAGGACGGCTTCGTCGAGTCCGTCACACTGGCGGACGGCAGCAAGGTCGAGGGCGATTTCTTCATCGACTGCTCGGGCTTTCGCGGACTGATCATCGAGCAGGCTCTGAAGGCGGGGTATGAAGACTGGTCGCATTACCTTCCCTGCAACCGCGCAATCGCGGTGCCGTGCGAAAGCACGGACGACATCGTCCCCTACACCCGTTCCACGGCGCGATCGGCTGGATGGCAATGGCGCATTCCGCTGCAGCACCGGATCGGCAACGGCCATGTCTTCGCCAGTGACTTCATCAGCGACGAGGACGCGGCGGACACACTCTTGTCCAACCTCGACGGCAAGCCGTTGGCGGACCCGCGCGTGGTGCCGTTCACGACCGGTCGGCGCAAGCAGATGTGGGTCAAGAATTGCGTTTCGCTGGGTCTTGCCGCGGGGTTTCTGGAACCGCTGGAATCGACCAGCATCTGGCTGGTGCAGAGCGGATTGTCGCGGCTTATGACAATGTTCCCCGACCGCACCTTCCAGCAGGCCGACATCGACCGTTACAATCGCATCGTTTCCAACGAATATGAAATTGTGCGCGAATTCCTGGTGCTGCATTACAAGGCGACCGAGCGCGACGATTCCGAGTTCTGGAAATATTGCCGGAACATGCCGATCCCTGAGCGGCTCGAGGAGAAGATCCGCGTGTTCAACGCCTACGGGCGGACGTTCCGCGAGAATGACGAACTGTTCAACGACACCAGCTGGTTCGCGGTGATGATTGGCCAGTTGATGCGGCCGCGCACCTACGACCCGGTGGCTGACATCCTGTCGGTGGACGAGACCCGCGCCCGTCTCCGGCACATCGCCGATACAGTCCACAACAGCGCGGATTACATGCCATCCCACAAGCAATTCATCATTGAGAATTGCGCCGCCGAGGAGCTTGCAGCGTGAACATCCGCAGCGCCATGCTCTGGCTTACATTTGTTAGCGCTCACAGCGCGGCGGCGGCGGCCCCGGCGGCGTTCGACTGGTTCGAATATTCAGGCACGGAAGCTGGCCCAGCCGCCGGCCCCGGGGAGTTCTCCAACCCCATCCTGCAGGGCTTTTACCCCGATCCCAGCATCACCCAGGTCGGCAACGATTATTATCTCGTCACCTCGACCTTCGCTTATTTTCCCGGCCTGCCCGTCTTTCACAGCCGCGACCTCGTCAACTGGACACAGGTCGGCAACGCCATCGACCGTAACAGCCAGCTCGATTTCAAGGCGCTGGGACTGTCGCGCGGCGTTTTCGCGCCCGGGATCAGCTGGCACGACGGCACCTTCTACATCGCCAACACCTGCGTCGATTGCGGGGGCAATTTCGTCATCACCGCCAGCGATCCGGCCGGACCCTGGTCGGACCCGGCCTGGCTACCGGACCTTGAAGGCGGCATCGATCCGTCGTTGGTGTTTGAGGACGGTCAGGCCTTCATCCTCAACAACGGGCCGCCCCCCGGCGAGCCCAAATATGACGGGCACCGCGCGATCTGGATCCAGCGGTTCGATACCCGGACGCTCAAAACCTTTGGGCCGCGGACGCTGCTCCTCGACGGGGGCGTCCGGCCGGAGGAAAAGCCGATCTGGATCGAGGGGCCCCACATCTTTTCGAAGGACGGCTATTATTATCTGATCGCCGCGGAAGGCGGCACCAGCGTCAATCATTCGCAGGTGGTCTTGCGCAGCAAGGCGGTGACCGGACCGTATGAGCCGTTCGCCGGCAATCCCATCCTGACGCAGCGCGACCTTCCCGAGGATCGCGTCCTGCCCGTCACATCCGCCGGCCATGCCGATTTCGTCACGACCCCGTCCGGCGAATGGTGGACGACTTTCCTCGCCACGCGGCCCTATTCGGGCGATTATTACAATACCGGCCGCGAGACGTTCCTGCTGCCGGTGCGCTGGGTCGACGGATGGCCGCGGATCACCGAACCGGGCGCGCGCATTCCCACTATTCTCAAGCGGCCCGACCTCCCGGCGACCGCGCCGCCGGCAACGCCCACGCGCGGCACCTTCACCGTCCGCGAGGAGTTCGACGGCGCCCGGCTTCCCCCCGGCTGGATGATGATGCGCAACCCGCGCCAGCTGTGGTGGTCGCTGCAGTCCGGCCAACTGCTGCTGCAGCCGCGCGCCGTGGCGCTTGGCGATCAGGGCAATCCGTCCTTTCTCGCTCGTCGCCAGCAGCATCTGCAGGCCAGCGCCACCACCAGCGTTCGCATCGATTCGCGAACGGGCGAAGCGGGGCTGGTCGCGCTGCAGAACGACGATTACTGGTATGCCATCGTGGTCGGCCACGACGGCGGCCATCCAACGATCACCGTCAAGCGCCGCGCCGGGCCGGACGATCCCAAGGTCGGCAAGGTTGTCGCCAGCCGACGGTTGGCGACACAGCCCGGTTTGCCCGTCCAGCTTCGCATCCGCGCCGATGGTCCCGCTTACGCCTTCGACTGGAGCAGCGATGGCACGACCTGGACGACCCTGGTCGACAAGGCGGACGGAACGATCCTCAGCACGAAGACGGCTGGTGGCTTCGTCGGCGCCGTATTCGGACTCTACGCCTACGATGGAGGAGCCAGATGACGATGCGCGCGATCGGGGCCGCCCTTGTAATGTTGGTCACAGGGCAGGCAGCGTTTGCGCAGCCGTTGGCGGTCCATGCCAATCAGGTCGGCATGTTGCCCGCCGGCGCCAAGCGCGCGATCGTCACCAGCGCGTCCAAGCAGCCGCTTCCATGGCGCCTGCTCGACACCGACGGCACGACGCGCGCAAGCGGATTGACCAGCCCGTTCGGCGCCGACCGCTGGTCGGGCCAAGCCATCCACCGCATCGATTTCTCAAGTTTCACGAGTGCCGGGCCCGCATACCGGCTGGTGGTCGGAGAAGCGACTAGCGAACCGTTCGATATTTCGGCCGCGACCTATGCTCCGCTCGCTCGCGATGCGCTGGGCTATTTTTATCAGACACGTGCCGGCATTCCGATCGAGGCGCGATTTGCCGGGGCGCAATGGGCGCGGCCGGCGGGCCATGCGACCGAAGCGGCGAAATGCCTCGCGGGCACGGATGGGCACGGCAACGCCTGGCCGGGCTGCGTCTATAGCCTCGACGTGCGCGGCGGTTGGTACGACGCCGGGGACCACGGCAAATATGTCGTCAACGGCGGCATCAGCCTGTGGACGTTGCTCAACCTGCACGAACGCAACCAGCTGGCCGGCACGCCCGCGCAATTCGCGGACGGCAGGGCGGCCATCCCGGAAGCCGGAAACGGTGTTTCCGACCTGCTCGACGAAGCGCGCTGGCAACTCGAATTCTTCTTCCGCATGCAGGTGCCCGACAGCACAACGATGCAGCTCCCCGTCGGCGCGAAGCGCAACCAGCCGAAGCTGAAGTTCAGCCCGGTCGACGTGTCCGGGATGGTCCATCACAAGGTCAGCGATGACAAGTGGACTGGCATCCCGCTGCGTCCCGACCAAGACCGCGAACCGCGCGTGCTGTTTCCGCCGAGCACGGCCGCGACGCTCAACTTTGCCGCGGTCACAGCGCAATGCGCGCGCATCTGGAAGACCATCGATCCCGCCTTTGCCGCACGATGCCTTCAAGCCGCGGAGCGCGCCTGGGCAGCCGCCGCGCGAAACCCGGCAATCCATGCCATCGACGAATTTCCCGGCAGCGGCGGCTATGGCGACGCCGATCTGGCCGATGAATTCTATTGGGCGGCGGCCGAGCTGCTGGCAACGACGGGTCGGCCGGCCTACCGGAGCACCGTCGAAAGCTCTGCCTTCTACCGGCTTGCAACCGTCGGCGAACCTGGCTGGCCGGCCGTCGCGCCGCTCGGCACCATCACGCTGGCGCTGTTGCCCGGTGCCGTCGATCCGGCCGAACGATCAAGGCTGCGCACCGCCATCACCCGCGCCGCCGACGGCTTCCTCGGCGAGCGCGCCGGGGTGGGCTACGCGATCCCGTACGCGCCGGCCGAAGGCTATCCGTGGGGCTCAAACTCCAGCCTGCTGAACCGGGCCATGATCCTTGGACTGGCCGCCGACTTCACTGGCGACACGAAATATCGCGACGGCGTGATTGACGCGATGGACTATGTGCTCGGACGCAATCCGCTCAGCCGGTCCTACGTCACCGGCTACGGCGAACATCCGATGGCCAATCCGCATCATCGCTTCTGGGCGCGCGCTGCCGATCCTGCTTTCCCCCCGCCGCCTCCGGGCATCGTTTCTGGCGGTCCAAACAGCACCAGCAGCCCGCGACGCGACGAGCCGGTCGGACCCGCCAAGGGATGCGCTCCACAGACCTGCTGGGTCGATGACTACCGGTCGTTCACCACCAACGAAGTGGCGATCAACTGGAACGCGCCGCTGCTGTGGACGGCAGCCTGGCTGGACCAGGTCGGGGCCGGTGCCCCGCTTGGCGCGCTGCGCTAGCGGACGGTCAGTTTCGTGCTTTTCAGCGCTGCCGAGTTCGGGCCCGCCGACACGGTAAAAGTGCCCGGCTCGACGACCCGCTTCATGTCGATGTTCCACAACGACAGGTCGCGCGGCGTCAGTTCGAATGTGACCGTGCGGCGCTCGCCCGGCTGCAACGTGACCCGCTGAAACCGCTTCAGTTCAATCACCGGGCGCGTGACCGACGCTTCGTCGTCGCGCAGGTACAATTGCACCACTTCGTCGCCCGCGCGCCGGCCGGTGTTCGTCACGTCGACCAGGACGCGCGCATTCTCGCCACTGGCGATACTGGCCTGCGCAAGCCGCGGCGCGGAGATATCGAAGCTGGTGTAGCTGAGCCCGTATCCGAACGGGAACAGGGGCTTCACCTCGTCGAACAGATAGCCGCGGCGGGCGCTCGGCTTCTGGCTGTAATAGACCGGCAGTTGCCCGGCCGATCGGGCGATCGTCACCGGGAGCTTTCCGCCCGGGTTGTAAGCGCCCAGCAAAACGTCGGCGACGGCGTGCCCTGTTTCCTGCCCGAGATACCAGCCCTCCAGCAACGCCGGCGCGTTCTCCGCAAGATAGTTCACCGACAGGGGGCGGCCGTTGAGCAGGACGACCACCGTCGGCTTGCCCAGCGCAAGGATTGCGCGGGCGAGGTCCTTCTGCTGACCGAAAAGGTCGAGCGAGGCCCGGTCACCAAGGTGCGTACCCGCCCATGCTTCACGGCTCAATTGCTCGTTTTCGCCCAGCACCATGACGATGGTGTCGGCCTGCCGCGCCTTGGCGACGGCTTCGGCGATCAGCTTGCGGTTGACCTCGGCGGGAATGACCTTGACCTCGTCGCAGGACCAGCACCGCGTTTCCGTAAGGCGGACGCCCTCGGCGTAATCGACCGAATATTTGCCCTGTCCGGCCGCCTGCAGGCCTTCGAGCACGCTGACCACATGGCGCGGCTCGTCGCTGTAGCCGCCGATCGGCGTCTCCTTCGCATGGCGGCCGACGACCAGCATCCGGTCGACCTTTGCCGCGTTCAAGGGCAAAAGCCCCCGGTCGTTCTTGAGGAGGACGACCGCTTCGCGCGCCGCCTGCCGCGCCAGCGCGACCGCATCCGGCGTGGCGGTCTCCGCTTCCGCGCTGGCCGGATCGGCATAGGGATTTTCAAACAGGCCGGACTGGAATTTCTGCCGCAGCACGCGGCGCACCGCATCGTCGACCAGGGCGATCGGAACGCGCCCGGACGTCACCAGCTTGGGCAGATGCACATACCCTTCGGGGTCGGGCATTTCGACATCCACGCCGGACTTGATCGCCCGCTCGGCGGCATCGGCGACGTTGCCGAACATCTTGTGCCGCGACACCAGCTCGCGGATCGCGAAATAGTCGCTGACCGTCGCACCCTTGAAGCCCCATTCGTCCTTCAGCACGTCGCGCAGCAGCCAGCGATTGGCATGGGAGGGAACGCCATCGATTTCGTTGTACGACGGCATCACCGACAGCACGGGAAGCTCCGTCACCGCACGTTCGAACGGCGGGAAGAAAACTTCGCGCAACGTGCGTTCCGAAATCTGCGCCGGGCCGACGTTGATGCCGCCTTCCGGCTGGCCGTGGCCGGTCATGTGCTTGAGGGTCACCAGCACCTTGTCGGACGCCAGCGGCAGCGTCTTTCCCTGGTAGCCGCGGATCGCTGCAAGCCCCATTTCGCTGACCAGATACGGATCCTCGCCATAGGTTTCCTCGATCCGTCCCCAGCGCGGGTCGCGGGCAACGTCGATGACCGGGGAAAGGGCCAGCGTCGCGCCCCGCGCGCGCATTTCGCGTGCCGCGACCGAAAACACCTTTTCCAGCAGCGCCGGGTTCCAGGTGCTGGCCAGGGCGATCGCCTGCGGGAAGCTGGTCGCGCCGCGCGCGACGTACCCGTGCAACGCCTCCTCGTGCATGATGATCGGAATGCCGAGCCGGGTGTTATTCACCGCCCAGCGCTGCGCCGCGTTGACATATTCGGCGGTGTCGCGGCCGTCGCGGTTGACCCCGGTTGCCGATGCACCCGCATCGCCCGCATTCGACGTGTCCACGCCGCGCTTGTCCGACGGGCGCGCGATCTGACCCAGACCGTGGGGGAAATTCTGAGTCGCTTCTTCCGGCGAAAAGACGCCGGCATCGGTCTGGATCTTGCCCTTCTGCTCCCACACCGCGATCAATTGCGCGACCTTTTCGTCGAGCGTCATCCGCCCCAAAAGGTCGTCGATCCGCTGTTCTACCGGCAGACTGGGGTTCTTGTACGGGACTTGCGCAGTGGGCGCGGTGTGCGCGGATCCGGCCGTCGCCATGGTGGCCAATGCCAGGGTGCCGAACGCAACTCTTCGCAAGCCCTGCATCCCGATCATGTCTCTCTCCCCTTTTGGTAGCGCTACCATATCGGTCTTTACCGGCGTTGCAATGCATGCCGCCGCTTCTTACAGCGCAAGCAGGAGAGCGCATGAAGCAGAGCCGGAGAGGCCGCGGAGGGGTAACGATCGACGACGTCGCGCGTCACGCCGGCGTCTCCGCGATGACGGTGTCGCGCGTCATCAACGGCGAGAACAATGTCCGCGACGCCACCCGCGATCGGGTCAAGGAAGCAATCGAGAAACTGTCCTTCCGCCCCAACACGGCGGCGCGCAATCTTGCCGCGGGCAAGGACGCGCATATTGCCTTGCTCTATTCCAATCCGTCGAATGCCTATTTCAGCGAGATCCTGGTCGGCGCGCTCGACGGCGCCCGCCGCGGCGGCCATCACCTGATCATCGAAACCTGCGACCTGAGCAGCAAGCAGGAGCAGGAGGACGCGGTTCGTCGGGCAATCAACGCACGCGCGCTGGGCGTCGTCATTCCGCCGCCGGTGTCCGAATCCAAGATCGTGCTGTCGGCGCTGGCCAAGGCCGAAATCCCGAGCGTCACGATCGTCATGGGTGAGCATTACAAGAACCCGCTCAATGTGCGCATGGACGACCGCGCGGCGGGGCAGGAAATGGTCGGCCACCTGATTGGGCTTGGCCATCGGCGTATCGGGATGATCCTCGGCGACCCCAACCAGCTGGCAAGCAAGCTTCGCTATCAAGGCTATGTCGACGCGCTTAACGCGGCCGGGATCGCGATCGACGAGACGCTCGTCGAGCAGGGGTATTTCGAATATAAGTCGGGACATATCGCAGCGGAAAAGCTGCTTAATCGCGCCGACCGGCCGACGGCCATTTTCGCCAGCAACGACGACATGGCGGCCGCCACTATCAGCGTCGCCCACCGCAGCGGGCTGGACGTTCCCGGCGATCTCAGCGTCGCCGGGTTCGACGATACCGCGCTTGCGACCAACGTGTGGCCGGAACTGACCACCATCCGTCAGCCGATTTGCGAAATGGCCGAGGCCGCAGTCGCCCTGCTGCTCGCAAATATCAATTCGCCAGTCAGGCATCCGGTCGAACGTGTGCTCGATTACCGGCTGGTCGTCCGTCAATCGACAGCCCCGCCGCGCTGATCCGCAAGCCTGAAAAATAATCATGGACGGCAGTTCCGTTACCGCTAACATCCGAAGCGGAGCAGGGAGGCTTTGTCATGGTTGCAAAAAGTGAAGGCGCCAACATTGGGTTCATCGGCGCCATCGTCGCGGTGGCAACGATCGGCGGCTTTTTGTTCGGTTACGACAGCGGTGCGGTCAACGGCACGCAGCAAGGGCTGCGTGAGGCGTTCGCGCTAAGTGACACTGGCCTGGGCTTCACTGTCGGGTCGCTGCTCATCGGTTGTTTCATCGGCGCGTTCAGCGCGGGCCGGCTGGCCGACATGTTCGGCCGCCGCAACGTGATGATGCTGGCCGCGGTCTTCTTCACGGTCGGCGCGCTGGTCCAGGGTTTCGCGGAAACGCAGGCGGTGTTCGTCGCCGCCCGGCTGGTCGGCGGGATGGCGGTCGGCGCGGCCAGCGTGTTGTCTCCAGCTTACATTTCCGAAGTCGCGCCGGCCAATATCCGCGGCCGGCTGACGACGGTGCAGCAGATCATGATCATCACCGGCCTTACCGCTGCGTTCGTGGTCAATTACTTCCTCGCCGCTTCGGCCGGAGAATCGACCGCAACCTACTGGCTTGGGATCGAAGCCTGGCGGTGGATGTACCTGATGCAGGCCATCCCGGCAGTGATCTTTCTGGTCGCGCTGTTCGCGATTCCGGAAAGCCCGCGCTATCTCGTTTCCAAGGGTCGTGACGACCAGGCCGAAAGCGTCCTTGCCAGCCTGTTCGGCAGCGGCGTCGCCAAATCCAAGCTGCGCGAGATTCGCGAAACCTTCAATGCCGAGCACCAGCCGCGCTTCAGCGACATCAAGGGGCCGGTCCTTGGTCTTCGTCCGATCGTCTGGGTCGGCATCATGCTTGCGGTGTTCCAGCAACTCGTCGGCATCAACGTCATCTTCTATTACGGCGCGACCTTGTGGCAGCTGGCCGGCTTTACCGAAGACCAGTCGTTGCAGATCAACATGGTGTCGGGCGCGGTTTCGATTGCGGCCTGTTTCGTGACCATCGCGGTTATCGACAAGATCGGCCGCAAGCCGCTGCTGCTGATCGGCTCCGCGGGCATGGCGGTCACGCTGTTCGCGATGGTCTATGCCTTCGCCAACGGGACGCTGGATCCGGCCGGCAAGCTGCAATTGTCCGACGAACTGGGCATCGTCGCGCTGGTCGCGGCCAACCTGTACGTGATCTTCTTCAACGTCAGCTGGGGTCCGGTGATGTGGGTCATGCTGGGCGAGATGTTCCCCAACCAGATCCGCGGATCGGCATTGGCCGTGGCCGGTTTCGCCCAGTGGTTTTCGAACTATCTGATCGCGCAGACCTTCCCGATGATGGCGGCATGGAGCCTGGCCGGAAGCTACACCTTCTACGCTGTCTGCGCGGTGATCAGCTTCTTCCTTGTCCAGAAGTACATCCATGAGACCAAGGGCAAGGAACTGGAAGAAATGCAGGGTTGATGGATAAGCCTCCCCGTCCCATGCGGGCGGGGAGCTTCACGAGGAACCCATGAGCCGCCAACCCGCCCGCCCGTTCCGTTCGCGCGACTGGTTCGATGCCCCGGGCCGGAGCGATATGGCCGCGCTCTATCTCGAGCGGTTCATGAACAGCGGGCTGACCCCGGACGAGCTACGCTCGGGCAAGCCGATCATCGGCATTTCGCAATCGGGTTCGGACCTGGTCCCGTGTAATCGCGTGCACCTGTCGCTCGTCGACCGGGTGAAGGCGGGCATTCGCGACGCCGGCGGCGTGCCGATGGAATTCCCGATGCACCCGATCTTCGAGAATTGTCGCCGCCCGACCGCCGCGCTCGACCGCAACCTCGCTTATCTGGGTCTCGTCGAAACGCTCAATGGCTATCCGATCGACGCCGTCGTCCTTACCACCGGTTGCGACAAGACGACGCCCGCCAGCATCATGGCCGCCTGCACGGTCGACATTCCTGCGATCACCTTGTCCGGCGGTCCGATGCTCGACGGCTGGCATGAGGGCGAATTGGTCGGTTCAGGCACCGTCATCTGGCGCTCGCGCCGCAAGCTCGCCGCGGGCGAGATCGACGAGGAGGAATTCTTCCGCCGCGCCACCGACAGCGCGCCTTCGCTCGGCCATTGCAACACGATGGGCACGGCCTCGACGATGAACGCCGTGTCCGAAGCGCTGGGCCTCTCGCTGCCCGGCAACGCGGCGATCCCCGCGCCATATCGCGAGCGTGGGCAGATGGCCTATGAAACCGGGCGGCGCATCGTCGACATGGCGTACGAAGACCTGCGCCCGTCGAAGATCCTGACCCGCGCATCCTTTCTAAACGCCATCCGCCTGGTGACCGCGATCGGCGGCTCGACCAACGCCCAGCCGCACGTGATGGCGATGGCCCGCCATGCCGGCGTTGACCTGCGACCCGACGATTGGACGACCGTCGGTTACGACCTTCCGTTGCTGGTCAACATGCAGCCCGCGGGTGAGTATCTGAGCGAGCGGTTCCACCGCGCCGGGGGCGTCCCGGCGGTGTTGTGGGAACTGCTTCAAGCCGGTCAGCTCGACGGCGGCGAATTGACCGTGACGGGCCGCACGCAGGCCGAGAACCTGCACGCACGCGAAAGCACCGACCGGGCGGTGATCAAGGCCTTCGCAGCGCCGTTGCGGGAAAAGGCCGGCTTTCTCGTCCTCAGCGGCAATCTGTTCGACTTCGCCATCATGAAGACCAGCGTCATCTCCAACGATTTCCGAAAGCGCTATCTAAGCGAGGCCGGCCGCGAGGGCATATTCGAGGCACGGGCGATCGTGTTCGACGGCTCCGACGATTATCACGAGCGGATCAACGATCCGGCGCTGAACATCGACGAAGGCTGTATCCTGGTCATCCGGGGGGCCGGCGTGATCGGCTGGCCGGGCTCCGCCGAAGTGGTCAACATGCAGCCGCCGGACGCGCTGATCCAGCGCGGCATCGCCAGCCTGCCGACGCTTGGCGACGGGCGCCAGTCTGGCACGTCCGACAGCCCCAGCATACTCAATGCCTCGCCCGAAAGCGCGGCTGGGGGCGGCCTGTCGTGGCTGCGCACCGGCGACATGATCCGCGTCGATCTCAATACCGGCCGCTGCGACGCGCTGGTGTCCGACGAAGAGATCGCCCGGCGTCAGTCCGAAGCGCCGCCGGCGGTGCCGGAAAGTCGGACGCCGTGGGAGGAATTGTATCGCGAGAAGACGGGCCAGATGCGCGATGGCGCGGTGCTCGATTTCGCGGTCAAGTATCGCGGCACCAGCAACAAGACCCCAAGGCACAACCATTGACCGATCGCGCCGATCAGCAGGACAGCAAGCTCGTCATTGCCGCCTCGTCCCTCGGTACGATCTTCGAATGGTATGACTTCTACCTTTATGGTCTGCTCGCAACAGTTTTGTCCGCGCAATTTTTCTCCGGCGTAAACGAAACCACCGGCTTCATCCTTGCGCTGGCCGCTTTCGCCGCGGGCTTCGCGGTGCGCCCATTGGGCGCGATCGTATTCGGACGGATCGGCGACCTTGTCGGCCGCAAGAACACGTTCCTCGTCACCATGGGGCTTATGGGCCTGTCGACCTTCGCTGTCGGCCTGTTGCCGAGTTACGCGTCGATCGGAGTCGCGGCGCCGGCCCTGCTGGTCACCCTGCGGCTGGTCCAGGGCCTCGCGCTTGGCGGCGAATACGGCGGCGCGGCAACCTACGTGGCCGAACACGCCCCGCCCGGCCGCCGCGGCCTGCACACCAGTTTCATTCAGACGACGGCCACCGTCGGCCTGTTCGCCGCGCTGCTGGTGGTCATCGTCACGCGCACGCTGATGGGGGAAGAAGCCTTCGCCGAATGGGGCTGGCGCCTGCCCTTCCTCATCTCGCTGCTGTTGCTCGGCGTTTCGATGTGGATTCGCCTCCAGCTCGAAGAAAGCCCGGTGTTCCGGCGGATGAAGGCGCAAGGCACCACGTCCAGCGCCCCCCTGACCGAGGCGTTCGGCCGTTGGCCCAACCTGCGGCTGGTGCTGATCGCCCTGTTCGGGGCCGTCGCGGGCCAGGCGGTTGTCTGGTACACCGGCCAATTCTACGCGCTGTTCTTCCTCGAAAAGATCCTCAAGGTTGACGGCGCCACCGCCAACATCATGATTGCCGTCGCGCTGATCATCGGCACGCCGTTCTTCATCCTGTTCGGCTGGCTGTCCGATCGCATCGGCCGCAAGAAGATCATTCTTGCCGGCTGCGCCTTGGCGGCGGTCAGCTATTTCGCCCTGTTCGCGGCGCTCACCCGGGCGGTCAATCCGGCGCTCTACGCGGCGCAGGCGCAGGCCCCGGTGACGGTCGCCGCCGATCCGGCCACTTGTTCCTTCCAGTTCGACCCGATCGGCAAGAACAAGTTCGACCAGTCGTCCTGTGACATTGCCAAGGCATTCCTGGCCAGGAGCGGCGTCAACTATGCCAATGTGGCGTCGCGCGACGGGGCGGCGACCTTGCGCATCGGCGAAGCGACCCTGCCCGTGCCGGACCCGCGCGGTCTGGACGCGGCCGGCCGAGCCGCATCGATCAAGGCTTTCCAGGCCACGGCAGGCGATGCCTTGAAGACCGCCGGCTATCCCGCCGCAGCCGATCCGGCGGAAATCAACATGCCGCTGGCAATTGCCATCCTGACCGCGTTCGTGCTGCTGGTGACGATGGTCTACGGCCCCATCGCCGCCCTGCTCGTCGAGCTGTTCCCGGCGCGTATCCGCTACACGTCGATGTCCCTGCCCTACCATATCGGCAACGGCTGGTTCGGCGGGTTCCTGCCAACCATCGCCTTCGCCATCGTCGCCGCGACCGGCAATATCTACGCGGGGCTGTGGTATCCGGTGACGATCGCGGCGCTGACCGCAATCATCGGCGCCCTGTTGCTGCCCGAAACGCGCGGGCGGTCGATCGATTAGCGGACGGGCAGTTCGAAGGAACTGACTGGAAGCGGCACATCGTCGAACAGGTTGACGATCGGCGCGTCGGCCCACCCGAAGCGCACACGGGTGACCGGTCGTCCATCGCCGGTCACGCGCACCGCCGATCCTTCGATCGTTGCCCGGGCATATCGGCAACTGTCCTGCGCCGGTCCGCACAATTCGAACCCGAGCGGGGCGCCGCTCCACGCGCGAAGTTTCCCGGTGATCCCGCCGAACGTGACGATCACGTCGTTGCCCGACCGGATGGCCGCGTCGGCCTGCGGACCGGACCGCGCATGATCCGCGCTGTAGGCAAGCGCCTCCGCCGCCCGGGCCAGGCGATGGCCGATCGCCTGTTTCTGCGGCGGGTGCAGTTCCAGCCGGTCGCCGACATCGATCGCCGGTACCAGCGCGACCTTGGCATCGCCTGCGGCCACGCGGCGCTGCGCATCGCGCACTTCCGCCCAGCCGCTTGGTCTTGGCTCGACCGGCGGCGAGCCCCAGCCGGGCAGCCCGACGACCAGGAAGGGCAGCCCCGCATCTTCGAACTGCGCCCGCCATCCCGACACGAGTGAACCGAGCCGCTCGGCATAGCCGGTCGCGCTCCCGCCGTCCGTTTCCCCCTGATACCAGGCGATACCTTTGAGCCCGGTTGCGCCCAGCGGGGCGATCATCGCGTTGTAGATCAGCGAAAGGCCGGCCGCTTGGTCCCACGGGGCGCGCGGCGGCGACCCGACTTCGGGCGGTACGCGCGCATATTCCAGCGTCGGCGCCAGCGGCTTGACCGTCCCGTCGGCCAGCCGAAGCGCAAGTTCGCCTTCCGGCCCCTGAAAGCCACCAAACGCGTAACTGTCGTTGATATTGACGACGATGCTGTTCTTACCCGGACGGAGCAGCCCCGTGTGCAGCGGATAATCGCGCTTCGCGTCCCAACCGAAGGTGTAGCCGACGGCCACGCCGTTGACCCAGGTCTCGTCGATCTCGTCGATGACGCCAAGGGTCAGGCGCGCGCCCTGCGCTGCCTCGGCCTCCGTCAGTGTCACCGTCGCCCGCGCCCAGACCAGGCCGTTGAAGCTGGCGAAAGCGGGGTCGCCCCAATTTTCCCAGAAGCCGACTTTCATCGGTTTCCAGTTGAGCGCGTCCGGTTCGGCCCATGGCCGGGTCGATTGCGTTCGCGCCCACCATTGCTGCCATCGTTCGCCGAACCGGCGATTGGCGGCGATGGGGTCGGTTCCGAACTGCGTCAGCAAAGCCACGTCGTCCGGTGCCGATTGGGCCGCGCTGGCCGAATCCAGCCAGGCACGGATCGCCGTCCCACCCCAGGTGGCATCGACCAGCCCGATCGGCACGTCCTGCGATTGGCGCAAATCCCGGCCCATGAAATAGCAAGCGGCGGAGAATGGAGCGACGGTGTCGGGCGAAGCAACCTCCCAAGCCGGCGCTTTCTCGAAGCTCAATCGGGGTGCGGTCGCGGTCATGGTGGCAATCGTCAGCAGGCGCATCTGCGTGTCGGCCGACCCGCTTAATTCGTCCGCGGCGTTCAGTGCCCGGCTGACCGGCAGTTCCATGTTCGACTGGCCCGAACACAACCAGACATCGCCGATCAGCACGTCGTCCGCGCGATCCGTGCCCGATGCCGCGCGCACCTCGATCTGGGTCGGCCTACCGGACGGGACCGCAGGCAACCGCACCAGCCAGCGCCCGCTGGCGTCCGCGCGCCCGTCCGCCCGTTGCCGGCCAAGCGATACGCTGACGTGTTCGCCAGGCGCGGCGGTGCCGCTGATCGCGGCCTTGGCCCCGCGTTGAACGACGGAGTGGGTGGCGAACATCGGGTCGAGTTTGGGCGCCGCGTGAAGAGTGGATGCGGTGCCGAACAGGAGGATTGCTGCAACGGGTTTCATCGGTCGGCGACCGCCGGCGACGCCAGGCCCGCAACCTCGGTGCGAAAGCGGAACAGCCCGCCGGCCTTCGGCTGTTTGGACAATTCGTCCGCGGTCAGCTTCTGGCTGGCCGTTGTCGCGAAAACGGTGCGCATGTCGTCCCCTCCGAACGCGAGCTTGGTGATGTTGCCGACGGGGAAGGCGACGCTTTCGAGCAAGTCGCCCGCTGGGGAATAGCGGCGCGCCGCCCATCCGCCGTACAGGCCAATCCACAGGCAGCCTTCGCTGTCGACGGTTGGGCCGTCGGGGTGGCCGTCGGCCGGGGCGATGGCGATTAGCTGCCGCGATGCGCCAAGCGCGCCGTCCGCCCGGATCGCGCATTCGAAAATCGCGCGCCCCAGCGTGTCGACCCAGTAGAGCGTTGACCCGTCCGGGGAGATCGCCGGGCCGTTGGTGATGCAGATTCCGTCCAGCCCGGTGACGTGCAACTCGCCGCGGTGGAAGCAGTAGAACGCGCCGCTGTCTGCTTCCTCCGCATTGTCCATCGATCCGAACCACAAGCGCCCAGCAGGATCGACGGCCGCATCGTTGAGCCGGTTACCTGGCCGGTCGGCCTCGACCGCTGCGAGCAATTCGAACCGTCCGCTTTCGGGGTCGAAGCGGTGCAACCCGCCCTGCAACCCGGCAATGAAACCGCCGCTTTGTGCAGGCACGACGAACCCGATTTCCGCTGGCGCATTCCAGCTGGAGAGATCGTGGGTTGCTGGATGATAGCGATAGACGCGCCGCCGCTTGATGTCCGTGAACCACAGGCTGGCGTCGCGCCCGTCCCACAGCGCCCCCTCGCCAAGCTCGGCGCCAAGATCTGCAACCAGTTCGGGTTCGCCGGCGATCACCGCCAACCCGCGTCGATCCAGTAATTGTGGCCGGTGGTCAGCCGCGCATCGTCGGACGCCAGGAACAGCGCCATCGCCGCAATATCTTCCGGCACCAGGCGTCCCGGCAGGCACTGCGCACTGACGATCTCCGCCTCTGCCTCCTCGCTGTACCATTTCTGCTGACGCGGCGTGCGGACGTTGCCGGGGACGATGCAATTGACGCGGATATTGTCCTTGCCGAGATCGCGCGCCAGCGATCGCGTCATGCCTTCGATCGCCGCTTTGCAGGTCTGATAAAGAACCAGGTCTTCAAGCGCGAGGTGCCAGCTGATTGACCCGAGGTTGAGGATCGCTCCGCCGCCCTTCGCCTGCATCGCCGGAGCCGCCGCCTGCGCGCAAAAGAAAAGGTGCTTCAGGTTCACGTTGAGGCGGTTGTCCCAATAGTCTTCGGTGACATCGACAAAGGCGTGCCGATCGTCGTTGGCCGCATTGTTGACCAGCACGTCGAACGCGCCGCCGTCTTCGATCAGCTTGCCGATCGTCCGCTTCGTCGTGGCGATATCGGTCAGGTCGTTGGAGACGAATTGCGCACCCGTTCGCGACGCCAGCGCGCGGGACTCATCCTCGCAGATATCGAAGAAGGTGACGTTCGATCCCTGGCGCGCAAAGCCTTCGACAATGCCTTCACCGATCCCCGACCCCCCGCCGGTGACGAGCACGCGTTTGTCCCGCAAACTGGGATAGACCGCGCGACTGCCTGCAACCTCATCCAATGGTTTCAACCCCCCACGTAAACGGTCTTGATCTGCGTATAGAATTCGACCGCGGCGAACCCCTGTTCGCGCGCGCCGTAACTGGACTTGCGGCTGCCGCCGAAGGGCACGTGATAATCTACCCCCGCGGTTGGCAGGTTGACCATCACCATCCCCGCGCGGATGCGGCTGCGGAAGTCGCGCGAATGTTTCAGCGAGTTGGTAACAATGCCCGCGGACAGGCCAAATTCGCCCATGTTGGCAACGTCGAGCGCCTCTTCATAATCCTTGACCCGGACGATGCTCGCAACCGGTCCGAACACCTCTTCCCGGTTGATCCGCTGGTCGGGCGCGGTGTCCGAAATGACCGTCGGCGCCATATAATGCCCGCGCTGGTCGAGCTTCAGCGCTTCGCCGCCGGTCAGGACCCTGCCGCCTTCGCTGCGCGCGATCTCGACGTAGCGCAGGTTCTGTTCAAGCTGTGTGTCGGTCACGGCAGGGCCGATCTGCGTGCCGGGGTCGAGCGCATCGCCGACCTTCAGGCCCCGCGCCCGTTCCGCCATCGCGTCGACGAAGCGGTCGTGAATGCCGTCCGTGACGATAATTCGCGACGAAGCCGTGCAGCGCTGGCCGGTTGCGTAAAAAGCACCGTCTACCGCGCAGGCCACAGCGCGTTCCAGATCGGCATCGTCGAGCACCACCAGCGGGTTCTTGCCGCCCATTTCCAGCTGCACGCGCGCCTGCCGCTTGATCGCGCTTTCCGCAACCGACGCGCCGACGCCTTGCGAGCCGGTAAAGGACACCGCATCGACGCCGTCATGTTCGACGATCGCGCGGCCGACATCGCCGTCGCCGATGATGAGGTTGAACACGCCTGGGGGCGCCCCGGCCTCCTGAATAATCCGGGCCAGCGCATGCGCAATCGCCGGCGTCGGCGTTGCAGGCTTGAGTACCACGGTATTGCCGAATGCCAGCGCCGGCGCCGCCTTCCATGCCGGGATGGCGATGGGGAAATTCCACGGCGTGATCAGGCCGACGACGCCGACCGCTTCGCGATAGGTGGCGACGTCGATGTCGGGCCGTGTCGAATTGAGCGTCTGGCCGTGCCGGCGCAGCGCTTCGCCGGCGAAATATTTTAGGATCCGGGCGGCGCGCATGACTTCGCCAGTCCCTTCCGCGAGCGTCTTGCCCTCTTCCCGCGACAACAGCCGGCCAAGGTCCTTGGCGCGTTCCATCACTAGGGTCCCGGCGCGATCGAGCACGTCCGAACGAACTTCGGGCGAAGCGCCGGACCAGCCGGGAAAGGCGTCGCGTGCGGCCGAGACTGCCCGGTCGACATCCGCGGCAGTGCCCTTGGGAAAACGAGCGACCATCTCGTCCAGGTTGGACGGATTGACGCTTTCGCCGCTGGCGTCGGAGCCGACCTCCTCGCCACCGATCAGGTGGGTGAGCGTGTCCGTCATGCGTTGATCTCCGATTGTATGTGCGGCCGGGCGGACAGCAGCCCGCGTCCCGCCAGATTGCGCATCAGCGCGCGCGTCCCGAATTCCCAGGCCGGCGCCAGCTGCGACGTCGTCACCCGGTTGACGAGCGCGCCAAGCCGGGGCGCGGAAATCGTCACGATGTCGCCGGGCTTGTGCGTGAAGCCTCGACCGGGTTCGTCGCGATCATCGGTTGGCGCGAACAGCGTGCCCAGGAAAAGCGCAAAGCCGTCGGGATAGTGATGTTCACTCAGTGCCTGGCGGACGAGCTCTTCGGGATCGCGGCTGATCTCGCTCATCAGGCTGCGCCCGCTCAGAGCGAAACCGTCCTCCCCGCGTATCTCCAGGTCGACCTCTGCATTGCGGACGTCGTCCATCGTGAAACTGTCGTCGAACAGGCGAATGAACGGACCGATCGCGCAGGACGCGTTATTGTCCTTGGCCTTGCTCAACAGAAGCGCGCTGCGGCCCTCGAAGTCACGCAGGTTGACGTCGTTGCCAAGCGTCGCGCCGCGAGCTTGGCCGCGGCTGTCCACGGCGAGCACGACTTCGGGTTCGGGGTTGTTCCAGCTGGAATCCGACCGCACGCCGATGTCCGCGCCCCAACCCACGCTGGCGAGCGGAGCGGTCTTGGTGAAGATCTCGGCATATGGCCCGATCGCGACTTCGAGATATTGCGACCACAGACCGTCGGCGATCAGCGTCTGCTTGAGCCGTTCGGCGCTGTCGCTGCCCGGTACGAGCGAGCGGATTGCGCCGCCAATGGCGGATTCGACCTTTTCGCGAATTGCGGCGGCGGCGCGATAGTCGCCGCGGGCGCGCTCCTCGATGACTCGCTCTATAGCGGAGATGGCGAAGGTAACGCCGGCGGCCTTGATCACCTGCAGGTCGAATGGAGCGAGAAAACTGGTGGGTTGGAGCTGATCGAGCTGGGCGATTTCAAACAGCGGCTCGCCAGCCACGCCCGCCGGATCGTCGAGGTCCAGCAAATCGGCGACTGTCGGCGCGGCGCGCGTAACGTCATTGACCTTGCCGTCGCGGATGAGGACGACGGACGGCCCGTCGTCGAGCAGCAAGCGCCCGACCAGGACGGCATTCGCCGTATCCACGGGAAGCATTTCCGGCGCGAACGCCGGGCTCACGAACAATGACCCCTCACCAAAATGTGTTAGCGCTACCAGCTAGGGCAGCGCAACCCGTCGATCATCAAAAGGCGCAAACGTCCTGCGGTACGGCGGCGCTGGCGACGCGCACGTCCGATACGACCACCGTCAGTTTCCCGTTCGTACTCAAAACGAACGGAGCGCCGACCTTGCCCATGTTCGCGCCGGCGGTCTTCAGGCAACGCAGCGGCACGGTCAGCAGCTGCCATTCGCCCGGCGGGGCTTTGCGCAGCGCATCGGTCACTGGAACCGACACGCCATCGACGCCAAGCGTGACGGGAGCATCGGGGGCGCGGTCAACGCGATATTCCACCTGCACGCTCAGCTCGGCATTGGCCTCGCGGCTGATGTCGATCGGCTGCGCGGCCTGCAAGCGGACCGACTGGGCAGCACCGCCGGCAAAGTCGATCCGCCGGGAATCTTCCTGTGCCCTTCGGTCGATGGCGCTGATCGCGACACTGTCGCTGGCAGCGAAGGTCCAGCCGGGCGGCAAGGTCCCGCGCGCGAAGTAATCGCCGTCCGCGCCGCTCGCGGACGCCGCGGGCCGCTGTTCCGACAATTGCGGCAAGTCGCCGCGTTCGGCGTAGGTCAGGCCGTAGCCGAAAGCGAACAGCGGATCGTACCCGGGATCGCCGACATTTAGCGGTGTCTGGTCCACGCGCTTGGGCCAGCTGAACGACAATTTGCCGCGAAAGTCGGACTGCGGCTTTCCGTCCGCGCCGGCCAGCAACACGTCGGCCACGCCGCCGCCTTCGCTGCCGGGCAGGAATGCAGCGACGAACGCATCCGACGCATTGATTTCAGGATTGACCCACATCGGCCGGCCGGAGAGGAACACGGAGACGGTTGGGATGCCCGCGGCGCGGAGCCGCTTCAGCGTTTCCAGCGCCGCCTTGTCGCGCGGACTGAATTCAAGCGTGGACCGATCGCCGACCATTTCGGCATAGGGCCCTTCCCCGAACACGACCACGGCAACGTCGGGCTTCGCGGCGTAGCGGCCGTCCGCGCTCAAGTGCGCACTGCCGCCCGCTTTCGCGGCCGCTTCTTTCAGGCCGGCGAAGATCGACTGCGCGTTCTTGAAATCGGCGTTCTTGAGGTCGGACCCCTGCCAAGTAATCGTCCAGCCGCCCGATTGCATGCTGATGTTGTCGGCACCGGCGCCGGTAACCAAGAGGTTCGCGCCCGGCTTGATCGGCAGGACATTCGCGTTGTTCTTGAGGAGCACAAGCGATTCGCGCACGGCCTGCCGAGCGACAGCGCGATGTTCGGGCGATCCGAGCAGCTGGAATTGTCCCGCAAGCGGCCGCGTCGACGGCGCGCCCTTGGCGAACAGGCCGGCCCGCATCTTGACCCGCAGAATGCGCCGCACCGCATCGTCCAGGCGAGTCGCGGGAATTTCGCCCGACCGAGCCTGCTTGAGCGTATTGTCGTACAAGTCCTTCCAGCTGTCCGGGGCCATGTACATGTCGAGCCCGGCGTTGATCGATGCCGGGCAATTGACGTTCGTACAGCCTTCGACCTGGCCGTGCGCATTCCAGTCGCCAACGACCAGGCCGTCGAAGCGCATCTGGTCCTTGAGCGCGACCGTCAGAAGGTCGCGGTCGCCGTGCACCTTCTTGCCGCCGACGCTGGAAAAGGATGCCATGATCGATTGGACCCCGGCGGCGATGGCCACCGGGTAGCCCGCGCCATGGATGTCGCGCAGCGTGGCGGCGTCGCCGGGTGTGTCGCCCTGGTCCTTGCCCCCGGCGGTGCCGCCGTCGCCGACAAAATGCTTGGCGGTCGCGATGACCTTGCCGTCGCCAAGGAAGGCATCCGTCCCGGCTTTCCCCTGCAGGCCTTCGACAATCGCGCCGGCATATGCTTTCACGATCTCCGGATTTTCCGAAAAGCTTTCGTACGAGCGCCCCCAGCGATCATCGCGCGCAACGGCGAGCGTGGGCGAGAAATCCCAGTCCAGCCCGGTGATGACCATTTCGCGTGCCGTGACTTCGCCGATCCTGCGGATGAGGTCGGGATTACGCGTCGCCCCCAGACCGATGTTCTGCGGAAAGATCGTCGCGCCGACGATATTGGCATGCCCGTGCACGGCATCGATGCCCCACATCAGCGGAATCTTCGGCCCCTTCCAGTCGGCCGTGTCCGCGGCGCGCCAAAAGGCATCTGCCAGCTTCAGCCACTCCGGCGCGGGCGCCTTTTCATTCTTGCCGGGCGCGCTGTTGCCGCCCGCCAGGATGGAACCGAACTTGTATTTGGCAAGGTCCGCCGGCGTGATGCTGCTGATGTCCGGCTGAATGGTCTGCGCGACCTTTTCCTCCACCGACATTTGCGCAAGGATCGCGTCGATTCGCGCTTCCGATGCCGCGTCGAGCCCGACCGGACTCGGCGGCGCCTGCCACATGGTTCCACCCGTTGCGGCGGCCTGTCCTGCCCAGACCGGAATGTTGTATGATGCAGCGCCGGCAGCCAGCATCGAGACGCCGAGACAAAGGAAAGGATTCCGCAAAGCCTAGTACTCCCGCCTGACACGCTTCATCAAATTGGTAGCGCTACCAATCGATCATCGGCGGCTTTGGGAGAGAATGCAATGACGGGAGTCGCGCACTCCGATTTGGCTTGTCGTGTGGCTCTTCAGATAGCCCTCCGGCGCGCTCCGAATTGCTATCTCGGATGCAGGCCGGAATTGCGTCCCACTAACGTTGCACGGGGACAGGCGCGGTCGTGGTTGGCGCCGTGGCCTGAAGCGGCGTGATGCGCCATACCGTATTGGACAGATCATCGGCGACGATCACCGCGCCGCGCGGATCGACGGTGACGCCGACGGGCCGGCCGCGGGCCTTGCCGTCCTTGAGGAAGCCGGACAGGAAATCGACCGGATTGCCCGCTGGGCGGCCGCCACGAAAAGGGATGAACGACACTCGGTATCCGACGACGTCTTCACGGTTCCAGCTGCCATGTTCGCCGACGAATGCCCCATCGGCGAAGCGCGCGCCGAGCGCGGGTACCGAGAAGGCCAGTCCGAGCGGCGCACGGTGCGAGCCGATGCTGTAATCCGGCTTGATCGCGGACTGCACCAGTTCGGGCTTGGCCGGTTTCACGCGCGGATCGACGTTCTGTCCCCAATAGGAATAGGGCCATCCGTAAAAGCCGCCCGGGCGCACCGACGTGATGTAGTCGGGCACGAGGTTTGGACCAAGTTCATCGCGTTCGTTCACCGCTGCCCAGATGGTCCCGGTAAACGGCTGGGTCGCCAGCGCGCTGGGGTTGCGCAGGCCCGAGGCATATTCCTTGTGCATGCCGGTCTGCGCATCGATCTGCCACACGACGGCGCGATCGACTTCGGCGATCAGTCCGCGTTCGCCGATGTTACTGTTCGATCCGATGCCGACGTAAAGGTACCGGCCGTCGGGACTGGCCGTCATCGCTTTCGTCCAGTGATGATTGATCTGCGACGGCAGCTTGGTCACCAGTTGCGGCGGCCCGGCCGCGGTGGTCTGGCCCGGCTGGTATGCAAAGCGCACCACACTGTCCTGGTTGGCAACGTAAAGATAATTGCCGGCAAGGGCGAGGCCGTACGGCGCGTTGAGCTTGTCCGCGAAAACGCCGCGCGATTCATATTTGCCGTCGCCGTCTGCGTCGCGAAGGATGGTCAGCCGGTCGCCCGGCTTGACGCTGGTGTTGCCCTTCTTCTTGATCGCCCCTGCGATAAAGTCCTTGGGCCTGAGCGGCGGTGCGCCTCCACCCTTGCCTTCGGCGACGATGATGTCGCCATTGGGCAGGACCAGCGTCTGGCGCGGAACCTTGAGGTCGGTGGCAATCGCTTCGACCTTGAAGCCTTCGGGCACGGTCGGCAGGTCGCTGCCCCAGCCCGCTGGCTTGGTGATGTTCATGTTTGGGAACAGGCCGCGCTGCTGGCTGGGCAGGTCTGGCGACGGTCCGTATTGGTTGGGATCGGGATCGCCGCCGCCGCAGGCGGCAAGCGACACGGAAAGCAGGCCAAGAGCCAGGAAACGAGCGGTCATTGGACAATCCCCCGGCGGTCGGTGCGCAACCCGGTCCACGCCGCGGCAATGGCGAGGATGGTGGTGATGATGGACAGGATCAGCCCGCCCGGCATGGTCGCAAAATTGTCCTTCGAGTGGATCAGCGCGTTGACGAACTGCATCACCATGAAGGCGGCGAGCAACAAGACCGCGATAGCTGCCGGCCGATAGCTCCAGCGGCCCGCGAGCGTCGTCCGGATAAGCGCCCAGGCAAGCGCGATACCGCCACCGACCAGCGATCCGGCTACCAGCCAGTCGGCGAAGTTGAGCCACTGAATTTCATAGGTCAGCGCGAAGCGCCAATCGCTCAGCAGCGCGCCGAGCGCCAAGGGAACGATGAACCCCAGAATGATGGCATAAGCGGCCGACTCCGGGTGGTCGTTCGCGTATCTTTCCGTCATCGAGGTCCCCTTGAGTGTCGCCTGGCGAGCCGAAAGTGAACGCGCCCGGCTGCAACGGGTTGCAAAGCGCCCCACGATGGCGGAACCAAGCCCCACGCCGGAGATTGCCCCGACATGCCCGCAACCGCCCCGACTGCCCTTGATGCGATCGCATATTGCGGTCCGGCAGTGTCGCCTGGCGACTTCCTGACGCGCTGGAATTTCGACCCCATCCTGCTGCTTGCGCTTGGCGCCTTGACCTTGTGGGCGGCGCGCGTCCGCAGCGACAGGCCCGCCGCGCGGCAATCGGCACTGCTGATTGGCCTGCTGGCCTTCCTTTACATCTCGCCCTTCTGCGCCTGGGGCTCATCCCTGTTCACGGTGCGCGTGGTTCATCACCTGGCACTCGGCCTGCTGGTCGCGCCGCTGGTTGCCGCGCTGGCGCGCCGGCCACTGGGCAAGGTGCCGGGCGGCATCGCGGTGTGGACCGTGCTGTCGGCGGTGGCAATGTGGACGTGGCATGCGCCGAACCTTTATCATTGGGCGGTCACGCATGACGCGGGCTATTGGCTGATGCAGGGCACCATTGCCGCGACCGCGACCTTGTTCTGGCATCGCCTGGACAATGCTTCGCGTCCGGTGGCGATCGCCGCTCTGCTGGCCGCGATGGTCGCGATGGGGGCGCTCGGCGCCCTCATCACCTTGTCGCAGCTGCCCCTTTACGCCGCGCATTTCGCCAGCACCGCCGCCTGGGGCATGGCACCGCTCGACGACCAGCAACTGGGCGGTCTGGTCATGTGGGCGCCGGCGTCGGCGGTGTATCTGGTCGCCGCACTGGCGCGGGTCCGCCATCTTGCCACCGGCGAGGCGATGGCTTGATCCGCGCCCTGCGCCGCTGGGCGCGCGGTCATGCGCGGCGCAAGCGGTACACGCCCGTCGGCATCGCGTTCCACTGGATCATGGCCGCACTGGTCATCTACCAGTTGCTCGCCGGCTGGGAGCTCGAGCGGCTCGACGTCGGCGCCGATCGGCTGGCGGCGTACGGGCGGCATGCGGGAATGGGGCTTCTGATCCTGCTTCTGGCGCTCCTGCGGGGGGTCTGGCGGTTGATGGTCCCCGGTCCGATCAACGACGCGGACACGCCGGGCTGGCAGGCCGAGACGGCGCACCTGACGCACATCCTCTTCTACCTGCTTTTCGCGCTCCTCCCGTTGAGCGGGCTGGTCATGTGGTCGGCCGTCGCACCAGCCGCGCCGCTCCACATCGCTGGCGTCGTGCCGGTGCCGCCCCTGCCGTTCGAAAGCCTTTCGATGACTTGGCAAATCCGACTGCTGGAGGGGGCCGAGCGCGCGCACGGCCTTGGCATTATCGGGCTGGCTCTGCTGGTCCCGCTACACATTGGGGCGGCGCTGAAGCACCATTTCTGGGATCGGCACGACGTTCTGGAGGGCATGCTGCCGGAAGTCCCCGATAGTCATTCGCATCCGCAAGGGCCGCAACATCTGCCGCCGCCGCCGCCAACCGGGCCGACGACCATTGGCGGCTGATCCTGGTCATCGTCCCGTCCGCATCGCCGCGCCGGTCACCCGACGCCCAGGCGGCAAATTGCCGTTCCACATAGGCTGCGCTTTGCCCGGCGACGGCGGGGACGCCCGGACGCCCTTCGCCGGCCGCGCCGTGGCAGGCCGCGCATTCGCGCTGGTAAAGCGCACCGCGCGGAGCGGCGGTGACCGGCGCGGGCAGGCCGGCGTAGTAATGCGACACGGCCAGCCGGTCTTCGGATCGCAGCTTGCGCGCGATGGCTGCCATTTGCGGATGGGCGCGCGGCCCGTCGGCATAAAGGTCGAGCTGGCGGACGAGATATCCCGCGTCCAGGCCGGCGAGGCGCGGCACCAGGTCGCCGTCGCCTTCGCCTTTCACACCGTGGCAGGACAGGCAGGCGAATTGCGCGCCGGCGTCGCCGCCGGACACAGCGATCAACTCCCCGGACGCGTTAAAACGCGCGGGCCCGTCGCTGTCGGCGGAGCAAGCGGCGAGAAGGGACACGGCGGCCAGCGCCGGCAGCGATCGCATGTCAGCGGGAACATGCCGCGCCAACTGCTGGTTCCAATAGCCATGAGGAACGGGGGGGCATTGATGGCGGTCGCGGTCTCGATGACGCTCGCGGCGTGTAAGCCCGTGCCCGACGACAAGGTGCTGCCCGATGACGCGTCGGTCGCGCGCGGTCGAGCCATTGTCGAGCGCGTGCAGTGCGGCGCTTGCCACCAGATGCCGGGTATCGACTGGCCGCGCGGCGAGCTTGGGCCTTCTCTGGAAAACTACGGCGACCGGGCGCTCGTTGCCGGCACGCTGCCGCTGACCCCCGACACGCTGGCGCGGTTCATCCGGAACGCGCCCGAGGCCAAGCCGGGCACGGTGATGCCCGCGATGCCGTTGACGCCGCGCGAGGCACGTGACGTCGCTTATTACCTGCTCGCAGAGGACGCGTCGTGATCGAAGCCCTGTTCGGCTGGCCGCCACCGGTGCTGGATCCGATGGGTCCCTATGCGTCGCCCGTACGGACGGTCGCCTGGGCGTTGTTCGCGATGGGCGCAGTGGTCACGGCCCTCGTCGTCTTGGCCTTGTTCATCGCGTGGAAGGGCCCGGCGCGCTGGCGCAAGCAGCTGGGCGGGGAGCGTTCGATCCTCGTGCTTGGCGTCGGCCTGCCCGCGCTAGTGCTGGCGGGCCTGCTCGTCTGGGGGCTGACGCTTACCGCCCGGCTCGACCGGCCGCCCGCCGAAGGCGCCATGCGCGTGCGAGTGACCGGCGAGATGTGGTGGTTCCGGGTGCAGTATCTCGGGTCCGGCGGGCGCGTGCTGGCTGAAGACGCCAACGAGCTTCGCATTCCCGTCGGGCAGCCAGTGGTGGTCGAACTGGCCTCCGCCGACGTCATCCACAGCTTCTGGGTGCCGCACCTTTCGGGGAAGAAGGACATGATCCCGGGTCGCATCAACCACCTGACGATCCAGGCCGACCGTGCCGGACGGTTCGGCGGGGTATGTGCCGAATATTGCGGCCGCGCGCATGCGCTGATGGGCATGACCGTCATCGCCCAGCCACAACGCGCCTTTGCCCAATGGTGGGATCGCCGCGCCGCGCTCGCCGGTCGCACAAGCGGCGGTGCCGGGGCGGCCGCCTTTGCCGCCGCCGGTTGCGCGGCCTGCCACGCGATCGACGGGACCGCCGCGGTCGGCAAGGCGGGGCCCAACCTGACCAATGTCGCTGCCCGCACCACGTTGGGCGGAGGCATCCTGCCCAACAATCGCGGAACGCTGACCGGCTGGGTCGCGGATGCGCAATCGCTGAAGCCCGGCAACCGCATGCCCAGTTACGAGCGGTTACCTCCCGAAGACCTCAAGGCCATCGTCGACTATCTCGAGACCCTGAAGTGACCAGTGAAACCGGGTTCGATCCGGCGCTGCTCGATCGATTCCCGACCAGCGGCAAGCGGCCCGACGGCGAACTGGAGCAGCTCGAAAAGATCTGGTGCGCGCCGCGCGGCTGGCAATATTTTGCCGCGGTCAACAACAATTACATCGGCCTCTATTACGTCGCGACCGCCTTCCTGTTCTTCCTGCTGGCGGGCGTACTGGCACTGGTGATGCGGGTGCAGCTGGCCGCGCCGCTGCAGTCGATCCTGTCGCCCGAAACCTACAACCAGTTCTTCACCATGCACGGCACGGTGATGATGTTCCTGTTCGCGGTACCGATGGTCGAAGCGATCGGGATCCTGTTGCTGCCGCAGATGCTGGCGGCACGCGACCTGCCTTTCCCGCGCCTGTCCGCTTATGCCTTCTGGGCCTATCTGGTCGGCGGTCTGGCGTTTTTCGCCTCCTTGTTTGTGGGCCTCGCGCCGGACGGCGGCTGGTTCATGTACCCGCCGCTTACGTCCACCGCCTACTCACCGGGCATCAACACCGACTTCTGGCTGCTCGGCATAGGCTTCATCGAGATCAGCGCGATCGCCGGCGCGGTGGAGATCATCGTCGGCGTCATGCGCACCCGGGCGCCGGGCATGACGCTCGACCGGATGCCGATCTTCGCCTGGGCGATGCTGGTGTTCGCGGTGATGATCATCGTCGCATTCCCCAGCGTGATCGTCGGTACCCTGCTGCTCGAGCTGGAACGCGCCTTCAACTGGCCGTTCTTCGATCCGCTGCGCGGCGGCGACCCGCTGTTGTGGCAGCACCTTTTCTGGTTCTTCGGTCATCCTGAGGTCTACATCATCTTCCTGCCCGCCGCGGGTCTCACCTCGATGATGGTCGCGACGATCGCAAAGAGCGAGCTGGTCGGTCACCGGCTGGTGGTGATGGCGATGGTCGGTACCGGCTTCCTCAGCTTCGGCGTCTGGGCGCATCACATGTTCTCGGTCGGCATGCCACGCGTGTCGACGAGCATGTTTTCGGCCGCCAGCATGGCCGTTTCCATTCCGGCGGGCGTGCAACTGTTCGCATGGATCGCGACACTGGCCAGCGGGCGCATCCGTTGGTCGACACCGGCGCTGTTCACGCTAGGCGCGATGTTCATCTTCACCATCGGCGGGCTGACCGGAGTGATGGTCGCCTTCGTGCCCTTCGACTGGCAGGCGCACGACACCTATTTCATCGTCGCCCACCTCCATTACGTGCTGATGGGCGGGATGGTCTTCCCGATGTTCGCGGCCTTCTATTTCTGGACGCCGATGGTCAGCCGGCGGCCATTGTCCGAAAGCATCGGCAAATGGGTGTTCGGGCTGATGTTCGCTGGCCTCCACCTCGCTTTCTTCCCGATGCACCTGTCCGGCCTGCTGGGAATGCCGCGGCGCGTGTTTACCTATCTGCCTTCGAGCCCGCTCGACCTGCTCAACCTGATGTCGACGCTGGGCGCGTTTCTGTTCGCGTCGGCCGTTGCCTTGTTCCTGGTCGATCTGGTCCGCTCGTTCCGCTGGGCGCCGGCGGAGGGCAGCGCCGGCAATACCTTCGATTCCGGAACGCTCGAATGGTTGCCGTCGGGCCTTTATTCGACGCGCTCGATCCCCGTGGTGCGCAGCCGCTATCCGCTGTGGGACGATCCCGATATGGCGCGTCATGTGGAGGCCGGCCGCTATCTCTTGCCCAACAGCGCGACCGGGCTGCGTGAAACGATCGTCACCAGCCCCGTGCAGGCCGAACCGCAATATGTGGAGATCATGCCGGGCCCGTCGCCGTGGCCGTTCTGGGCGGCGGTTTCGACCGCGGTCTTCTTCCTGTCGCTGACCGTCCAGGCCTATGCCGTTGCCGCAGGCGCGGCGATCGTGATGATCCTGTCGACGATGCGGTGGCTGTGGGAAACCGACCGCCCGATCCGCCAGCAGACGGCGGACGTCGGCGCGGGCATCATGCTTCCCACCTACGCGACCGGTCGCGACAGTCACGGCTGGTGGGCGCTGAACATCCTGTTCGTGGTCATGGCGATGATGCTGTTCATCCTCGTCTTTTCGATCGCCTACCTGCGCGGCGTTCACCCCGAAGGCTGGATTCCCACGCAAAGCTGGTGGCCGCTGGCCGCAATTTTCGGGCTGAACGGGATTGCCGCGGCACTTGCGGTTGGAGGTCAAGCTCTCCTCCGGCGCTGGCCGGAAGGGGCACGATCGGTGTGGTTCCTGCTCGCAATCGCTCCCGTCGCGCTTGCGATCGGGACGTGGATGGACGCTTCGGCATGGCAGGCCGCTGGCCTTGCACCGACGGCCAGCGGACAGGGCGCGACGACCTTTGCAATGATCGCGCAACAGGCCACCGCGGTTGGCTTTGCGCTGCTCATGGGGATGTACGCGATTGCTCGCGGCGGGCGTGGCCTGCTCGTCGGCCCGCGCAGCGCGACGGTCGACGTCATCGCGCGCTTCATGGTCTTTACTGCCCTGCAAGGAAGCATCGTCGCCGCGGCGTCGCGACTGGTCGCGATATCGTGAGGGCGATGCGCTCACCGACGCCGTGGCGGCTCGTCACCCTCGCCTTCGCGGCCTGGGCGGCGGTGTTCGTCATCGGCTACGCCGCGGCCTTGCTCGATCCTGCCGGGCTCGTTGCCAAGGCGATCATCGCGGCGACGGCGGTGGCGACGATCCCGCTGTTCGTGTGGATCGCCCGCCAGGCGAAGGGCCGGCGCGAGGCGGTGATGATCAATACGGCAATCGGTATCGCGGCCATGTCGACGGCGTTCCAGGCTCTCGTCGTTATCGCCTAGCGCGGCGGCGCAAAGCCCAGCGACAGCCAGACGGTGCGCGGTGCGTCGAGGTCGATGGACCCCGCCTGGTTGCGCGTGACGACCCGCGTATCGAACATGTTCTCGGCCCGGACCGCGATCTCGAAGCGCTCCCCGATCCGCCGCCGCACGACCGCGTCCAGCGTGGTCGCAGCGGGCAGGCGATGCAGGTTGAGGTCGTCTTCGTAGGCAGGCGAAAAATGACGGAGAGTGGCCGCAGCTGTCCACGGTCCGGCCGTGTGCTGGACGGTTGCGCTGGCTGTGAACCGCGGAACCTGCGCCGGATCGAGGCCGGGCGGCAGCGCGCCGTCGCGCACGCGGGCGCGCAACAGGCTGGCCGACGCCTGCACGTTCCACGGCCCGCGCCGGATCGAACCGTCCAGTTCGATCCCGCGCGACGTGAGCGCGTCGATGTTGCGTCGTTCGCGCAGATTGGGTCCGATGGTGACATTGGCGATGGCGCCGTTCAGCCGGTTGGCGAAGACGGTTGCTGCGATGCGCGCGTCCGGCACGGGGCGAAACTCCGTGCCGATTTCCGCCCCGACCAACCGTTCCGGATCGAGCGCGGGATTGGCGAGCGTCTGCACCGGGAAGACCGTGAAGCCGCGATAAAGTTCGTTAAGGGTCGGCAGCCGCTCACCGCGATAGGCGGCCACCCGGGCGGTCCAGCGGTCGGTACTCCATGAAGCGGTCGCGCGACCGCTGAGCGCGGTGCCGTGGCGTTCGTCAAACCGATGGTCGAATTGCAGGGCGCCGCTGCCATCGCGCTCCGACGACCGCCCGCGATCGAGCGTCCATCGCGTGACGCGCCCCGACGCGGCCAGGGTAATCGCGCCAAACCGCTCTTCCCCTTCCGCGAAGGCGGACGCTTCGACGACCCGCCCGCCATTGGCACGATCCGCGGTGACCATTCCGCTTTGCGCGGACAAGGCGCGTTCGAAGGCGGTGCCCTTGCTCGTCTTGATGTCGCCGCCGACCGCCAGGCCCTGCACGGGCCGCCATCGCGCCAGCGCGCCGATGCTGGTTGCGGGCGTGGCATATTGGTCGAGCACCGGAACGAAGGACGTGCCGCTGATCACGACCGTGGTGAAGTCGCGCTTTTGCCGCCAGGCGGCCAGCGTCACAATGTCGTCGGCGGAGGCATACCGCAGGCTGAGGTCCGTGCCGTCCATGCTGCTGTCGGCGCCCTTGAAGCGAAGCGTTCGTTCGTCGTCGAACCGGCGCAGCCGCGCCTGCACCTCGCCACTCCCGACCTGGCCGATCGCCCGCACGTCCAGCGAGCGAGACTCGAACGCGGCTCGAACGCTGGCGGGGACGCGCTGGTCCGCCGGCGTCGTCCAGAAGCCCCGGCCCCAGTCGCCCCGCCCGTCGACAGTCAGGACGAAGCCGGGCTGGCGAAGTACGGCCCCGGCGCTGATCGTTGCGGCCGCCGGCGATGCAATGGCCACCGTGGCGTCGGCCGTGTCGCGCCGGTCCGGCGGCCGCGTCGACAGGTTGATCGTACCTGCCACCGCCGAGCCGAAGGCTCCGCCGCCTGCCCCTCGCAGGATCGAAATGCGGTCGATGCGCAGCGGGTCGATGGCGGAGAAAGGCACGAAGCCGAAGAAGGGTTCGGCGACCGGAATGCCGTCGAGCAGGACCAGCGTCCGGCTGCTGGCATTGCCGCCAAGCCCGCGCAGCGTCAGTCCCTGGGCCGACGGGTTGGCCGACCGGCTGTCGCTGCGGCGGAAGGACTGGAGGCCGGGCACCTGCGCCAGGACGCCTTCAAGCCGGCCCGACGCCGCCCGGTCGATCGCTTTGGTATCAAGGACTATGGCGCCCGCAACGGGCTGGTCGGCCTGCGTTTCCAGCCGCCGGCCGATCACGACGACTTCGGCGGGTTGTTCGATCTGGACGTCCATCGGCCCGCGGCTTGGCCGATTGGTGCCCCGCCATCAACCGCTTAGGTTTACCGTCCGGCTTGCGGCGCGTCCCTGACCGCTAGCATGGCCAGCGAAGCGGCCGCCATGACGAGCGCGGCGGCGAGGATCGTCCAGATCGGCTCACCGGGGAAAAAGGCCTTCATGATCGACCCCATCACCGTCGCTACCAGCAATTGCGGAATGACGATGAAGACGTTGAACAGCCCCATGTAGACGCCCAGCTTCCGTTGCGGCAGCGCGCTGGCGAGGATGGCGTAAGGCATGGCCAGGATGGATGCCCAGGCGATGCCAATGCCGATTTCGGACAGCAGCAGCCAGTTGGGATCGGTAATCAGCAGGAAGCTGGCAAAGCCGACGGCACCGGCCGCCAGCCCGACCATGTGCGTGCGCGCCTTGCCGATCCGCCGCGCCAGCAGCGGGAGGAGCGCCAGGGCAGCGACAGCGGCGACGCCATTGTAGGTCGCGAACAGGACACCGACCCAATTGCCGGCTTCCTGGAAGCCCGCGCTGGCCGGGTCGGGACTGTCGAAATGATATTGCGCCACCACGGGCGTGGTGTTGATCCACATGATGAACAGCGCTGACCAGCTGAAGAACTGGACCACGGCCAGCCGCTTCATGATCGTCGGCATGCCGGAAAAATCGCCCACGATCTGAGTCAGCATGCCGCTCGTCCGTCCCTGCCGAGCAAGCGCGATCGCCGCAGCGCTTAACAGGCCGTAAGCGGCGAGGAGGCCGCCGAGGAGATAGACTTCCTTCTCCAGCCCGAACTGGGCGACCGCGGCGATGACGACGATGCCGGCGACGAGCCACGCGATGCTGGACGCAAAGGTCTTGGCGGCCAGCGCGCGCACCGGCTGTTCGCCCTCGTCGCCCGGCCCGGCAAAGGCGGCCATTTCCTCGGGGCTGTATTCGCGCGTTGAGATGACCGTCCACAGCACGGCGGCGAGCAACGCCGCGCCGCCGCACCAGAAGCTCAGTCGAACCGTGTCCGGAAGGGTGCCGTCAGGCGCGCTGTTCGACACGCCGAACGCGTCGAGCAGATAGGGAAAGATCGACCCGACAACGGCACCGGCGCCGATGAAAGCGGTTTGCACCGCATAGCCCGCGGCATGCTGGTCGGACCGCAGCATGTCGCCGACGTAGGCGCGGAATGGCTCCATCGAGATATTGAGGCTGGCGTCGAGCAGCCACAGCATCAACGCCGCGAACAACAGCGGCGCGCCCACTGCCGGAGCGAGCGGCATCAGGATCAGCGCCAGCGCGGACAGGATCGCGCCGGTCAGGAAGTAGGGCCGGCGGCGACCCAGCCGATTCCACGTGCGGTCGCTCAAATGGCCGATGATCGGCTGGACCAGAAGTCCGGTGAGCGGCGCTGCGGTCCACAGCCAGGGCAGATCGTCGACGCTTGCGCCAAGCGTCTGGAAGATCCGGCTCATATTGCCGTTCTGCAGCGCGAAACCGATCTGGATTCCGAAGAAGCCGAACGAAATATTCCATAGTCCGGCGATCGATTGCCGCGGCTTTTCTGCAAGGCTTGCCATAGTCTCTCCCCACCCCGGAAGCTGGCAGATGGCCGCGCCGCCGACAATCGCCGGCGGGGCGTGCATACGAATACTTGAAAGCCGCGATCAGCGGCGGCGAACGCTCGACTGGCGGACGATCAGCTGGACGGGAAGGAGGCGGTCCTCGGCCGACCCATGCTCGACCGCCTCCAGCAGAGTCTCGATCAGCGCTTCGCCGGCAACGCGCGCGTTCTGGCGAATGCTGGTCAGCGGCGGGCTGGTCAGTTGGGCCGAGTCGATGTCGTCAAACCCGACCACCGCGACATCGTCCGGGATCGCCCGGCCGGCGATCTGCAGCGCGTGCATTGCGCCGATCGCAGCCAGGTCGCTGGTCGCGAAAATTGCGTCGAATGTGCACCCGCGCCGGGTCAGCTCCTCGACCGCCTTGCGGCCGTCCTCTTCGGTCGGCGCGGCTTCGACCTGCATCTGCTTGTCCGGCACCAGGCCCGCGGTCCACAGCGCCCGGCAATAGCCGCGCCAGCGATCGAGGAATTCGGGATAGGCCGGCGACACCGTGCCGACGAAGGCGATGTTGCGATTGCCTTCTTCCAGCAGGTGCGAAACCGCTTCGAACCCGCCCTGTTCGTTGTTCGACGACACGGTCGTGCCGAGCTGGCTTTCGACCGATCCCCAGCGCACGAAATGCGTGTTGCGTTCGACCAGTTCTTCCAGCCGCGGACGGTATTTCAGATAGTCGCCGTAACCGAGCAGGACGATCCCGTCGGCCTTGCGGCTGTCTTCGAAATCGACGTGCCAGTCGCTCGACAATTGCTGGAAGGAAATCAGCAAATCATACCCGCGATCGGCGCAACGGCGCACCATCGGACCGACCATCGACAGATAGAAGGGGTTGATATGCGCGCCGGTCGCTGTCCCCTCTTCCTCGAAGAACAGCAAGGCCAGCGTTTGCGACTGCTGGCGGCGCAGCGCGGACGCGTTCTTGTCGACCTTGTAATTGAGCTGCTCGGCCGCGGCGAGAACGCGTGCGCGGGTCGATTCGCTGACCGACGGATTATTGTTGAGGGCGCGCGAAACGGTCGGTTGGGAGACGCCGGCAAGTGCCGCGATGTCGAACGACGTCGGTCTGCGCATGTAATGGCGAAGTTCTAGCGCGCTGAATACGTATGTATAGCCGCGCACCCGGTTCCCCTGCGCAAAAGCTCATGTATTTTGCAGGCTGGGAGAGGGGCACGCCCCACAATCGGATTGCTTGAACTGTCGACCTGGCATGCGCCGGCGGCACAAGGGGACGTTTTATGAAAATTCGCAGCGCATCTTGGCTTCTCGTGGCCGCAAGTCCTTTCGCCCTCATGGTTCCCGCCGCGCCGGCATTTGCGCAGGATGCCCCCGTCGCAACCGACGGCACGCTTCCGGCGCCCGATCCGGTGCCGAACCAGGGCGAAGAAGAGAATACCGACGCCACGGCCCAGCCGCAGTCCGACGACACCGCTTCGATCGTCGTTACCGGTTATCGCCGCTCGCTCGAAAATGCGGTCAACAAGAAGAAATCGTCCAACACCATCGTCGAATCGGTGTCGGCCGAAGACATTGGCAAGCTGCCCGATGCGTCGATCGCCGAATCGATTTCGCGCCTTCCAGGCCTGACGTCGCAGCGCCTGTCCGGCCGCTCCAACGTCATCTCCATCCGCGGTTTTGCGCCCGACTTTTCGACCACCCTGCTGAACGGTCGCGAACAGACGTCGACCGGCGACAACCGCGCCGTCGAATATGACCAGTATCCGTCGGAAGTGATCAACCAGGTCAACGTCTACAAGACGCCGATGGCGAGCCTTATCGGCCAGGGCCTGTCGGGCACGGTGGACCTGCGCACCATTCGCCCGCTGGAAGCGAGCAGCCGCGTCATTTCGGTCGGCGCGCGCGGGTCGTTCAACGACCTCGACCGGCTGAACCCGGACGTCGATCGCTACGGCTATCGCGTCAACGGCGTGTTCGTCGACAAGTTCGCCGGCGACACCATCGGCGTCGCGCTGGCTGCGAGCTATCTCGACGAACCGTACCAGACTCAGGAATTCAATTCTTGGGGCTATCCCGAAGCGGCGCCGGGCGCATCGGTCATCGGCGGCGAGAAATCCTACGCCACCTCGACCAACCTCAAGCGCCTTGGCCTGCTTGGCACGCTGGAATTCCGGCCGATCCCGAACTTCACCTCGACGCTCGATGCCTTCTATTCGAACTTCAAGGACGACAGCATCAAGCGCGGTGTCGAACTGCCGCTATTCTGGTCCGCGGCCCAGCTTCAACCGGGCTACACCGTCACGGACGGTCTCGTCACCAACGGCACCTACACCAACGTCAAGGGCGTGGTCCGCAACGACGTCTTCCAGCGTCGCGCCAAGCTCTATTCGTTCGGCTGGAACAACACCTACAACACCGACAATGGCTGGCACCTGTCCGGCGACGTCAGCTATTCGCGGACCAAGCGCAACGAGCTGACGGTCGAAACCTATTCGGGCACCGGTCGCGGCGGCCTTGGCGCGACCGACACGCTGACATTCGTCAGCGGCCCGGACGGAACGGTGCTGACTCCGACGCTCGACTACGGCGACTTCAACACCATCCTTCTCACCTCTCCGCAGGGCTGGGGCGGGACACAGATCGCGCCGGACGGAACGGCGGTCGTCGGCGGCCAGGACGGCTATTATAACGACCGCCACATCAACGACCGGTTGTGGCAGTTGCGCGGCGACGTCACCAAGGACGTATTCGGCACCTTCCTCGACACCGTCCAGGCGGGCATCAACTTCACGCACCGCAAGAAGAACCTGACGCCGGAGGAATATTTCATCGGCCTGGCCGCCAACACGGACGGCCTGACCAGCATCCCGGTGCCCGAACAATATCGCGAAGGCACCGCTAACCTCGACTTCCTCGGCCTCGGGCCGGTCGTCGCCTACGATCCGTTGGCGATGATCAACGACGGCATCTACAATCTGGTGCCGAACCCGTACGGCGATGTCGTCGTCAAAGCCTATAACGTCACCGAGCGCCTGCTGACCCCTTACGTCCAGGCGAACATCAAGACCGAACTGGGCACCAGCCTGTTGACCGGCAACATCGGCGTGCAGGCGATCTTCACCGAACAGCGGTCGGTCGGCGCGAGCGCACTGTATCTGGGCACCAATCCCAACGGCTCGCCCAACATCGGCGCTACCGTCAACGACATCGACGCATCCTATGTCGACGTTCTGCCCAGCCTGAACCTGTCGCTGCGCACGGCGTCGGACTTCGTCTTCCGCTTCGCCGCGGCGCGCGAGATCATCCGCCCGCGTCTCGACGACATGAAGGCGACGCTCAATTACGGTTACAATTACATCGTCCAGCCCGACGGCACGGGGATCGCATATGTGACGGGCGGCCAGGGCGCTTCGGGCAATCCCGAGCTGCGTCCGTGGCGCGCCAATGCGATCGACTTCACGATTGAAAAGTATTTCGGCGTGAAGGGCTATCTGGCCGCGCAGTTCTTCCACAAGGACCTGAAGAGCTACATCTATAACCAGGATACCGAAATCCCGATCGAGGAGCTGGTCCTGGCCCCCGTCGATCCGGGCTTCACGGTCTTCCCGATCGCGGTGCTCAACATCCCGGTCAATGGCAAGGGCGGCAAGCTGTACGGCGTCGAACTGGCCGGCACGCTGCCGCTGGATACCTTCACCCCTGCGCTGACCGGTTTCGGCGTGACGGGCGGCGTCAGCTACACCAAGTCGAAGATCAAGCCGTCGCCGAACGAGGAGGCGAGCGCGCTTCCGGGCTATTCCAAGTGGGTGGCCAACGGCACCGCTTATTACGAACGGGCCGGCTTCAACATTCGCGGCAGCGTTCGTCACCGGTCGAAGTTCATCGGTGAAGTGTCGGGCTTCGGCGCCAATCGCGCGCGCCGCCAGGCCGCTCCGGAAACGGTGGTCGACGGGCAGATCGGTTACGACTTCCAGCCTGGCAGCAGCCTTGCCGGCCTGTCGCTCTACCTCCAGGGGCAGAACCTGACCAACGAGCCGTTCAAGACATACGGCGAGAACGACACGTTGCACGTCATCGACTACCAGACCTACGGCCGCCGCTTCCTGCTTGGCGCGTCGTACAAGTTCGGTGCTCCCGAGCCGGCGCTACCGGTGGTGTTGCCGCCGCCGCCGCCGCCGCCCGCGCCGGCCACGCAGACCTGCACGGATGGCACCGTCATCCTCGCGACCGAGGTCTGTCCCGCTCCGCCGCCACCGCCGCCGCCGCCAGCGCCGGCCCCGGAACGCGGCTGAACTGAACCGCGCAAGCCGGCGGTAATGATCCGCCGCCGGCTTGCCGGCACGCTGCCCCCATGGCCAGTGTGAAGATCGGGACAATGGAACCACAGGCGCCGATCACCATAACCATCGTCGGCGGCGGCACCGCCGGCTGGATGACGGCCGCCGCGCTCGGCCGCTTCCTCGGCAAGCAGGCGTCGATCACGCTCGTCGAATCCGACGATATCGGCACCGTCGGGGTGGGCGAAGCAACCATCCCGCACATCAAGATTTTCAACGACGCGCTGGGTATCGACGAGGCGGAATTCGTCGCCGCGACCGGTGCCACATACAAACTCGGCATCGCCTTCGAAGGCTGGGGGGCGCCGGACGATGCCTACGTCCATGCCTTCGGCCAGGTCGGGCGGGGGATTGGCCTGCTGCCCTTCCACCAGTTCTGGCTGCGCGGCCGCAATCTCGGCGTTGCCAAGCCGCTTGGCCATTACATTCTCAACACCATCGTGCTGGCCGGTAACCGGTTCGCCCATGTCGAGCGCGAACCGGGCAACCCGTTGCCGCCCATACCCTATGCCTTCCACTTCGATGCCGGCCTTTACGCCCGGTTCCTTCGCGGCTTCGCCGAACGCCACGGCGTCACCCGGGTCGAAGGCAAGATCGTCGCGGTTTCCCGCGACCCGTCGAACGGTGACATCGCCGCCCTGACCCTGGCCGACGGCACGCAGGTCGGCGGGCACCTGTTCATCGACTGCTCGGGCTTTCGCGGCCTGCTCATCGAACAGGAACTAGAAGCCGGATTCGAGGACTGGACCCGCTGGCTGCCGTGCGACCGCGCCTGCGCCGTGCCGAGCGAGAGCACCGATCCCCTGACGCCTTACACGCGGGCGATGGCCCACCCGGCCGGATGGCAATGGCGCATCCCGCTGCAGCACCGCACCGGCAACGGCATCGTCTACAGTTCGGCTTTTCTCGACGATCAGCGGGCGGCCGACCGGCTTGTTGCCAACCTCGACGGCCGGCCGCTGGCCGATCCGCGAACGCTGCGCTTCACCACCGGTCGGCGCGCGCGCGCCTGGGTTCGCAACGTGGTCGCGATCGGGCTGTCGGCGGGATTTATCGAACCGCTGGAATCGACCAGCATCCATCTGATCCAGACGGCGATCAATCGGCTGCTGGAACTGGTACCGCGCTGGCCGATCCATGCCGGCGCGCGCGACGATTACAACGCCCGCACCGCCCGCGAGATGGAAGCGGTGCGCGACTTCATCATCCTCCATTACCATGCCAACGGGCGCACCGGCGAGCCGTTCTGGGACGGTCTGCGCACGATGCCGATCCCCGACAGCCTGGCGCACCGGATCGAGCTGTTCCGGTCGGACGCGGCAATCTTTCCCGGCAATGACGAGCTGTTCGACCAGCGCGGCTGGGTGCAGGTGCTGATCGGCCAGGGGGTGGTTCCCGAACGCTACCACCCGATCGCCGACGAGCTTCCCGAGTCAGAACTGCGCCGTTTCCTCGACCTGACCGAGCAAGCCTACGTGCAGGATGCATCGCGGATCCCCGACCACCGGGCTTACGTGCAGAAATTCGCGCCGATGCGGCGTGAGGAGGAAACCGCCTGATGCTGACCGCGCTTTCGCTTGCCCTGGCCGCGGCCGCGGCTGCGCCGCCTGCCGACTATCGCGCCCGGCTGCCGGAGGATGAGGTGATCTATTTCCTCCTGCCCGACCGGTTCGAGAACGGCGACACGTCCAATGACCGTGGGGGCATCGCCGGCGACCGCCTCGCCACCGGCTTCGATCCGGCGCACAAGGGCTTCTTCCACGGCGGCGATCTCAATGGACTGACGCGCCGGCTGGACTATATACAGGGCCTCGGCGCGACCGCCGTGTGGCTTAGCCCAGTGTTCAAGAACAAGCCGGTCCAGGGCCCATCGGGCCAGGAAAGCGCCGGCTATCACGGCTATTGGATCACCGACTTCACCCAGGTCGATCCGCACCTTGGGACCAAAGCCGATTTCAAGGCCTTCGTCGACGCCGCCCACGCGCGCGGGATGAAGGTCTACATGGATATTATCGCCAACCACACTGCCGACGTCATCCAGTTCGCGGAGTGCGCCGGCAAGGGCGAGTGTCCGTACCGCAGCATCGCCGATTATCCGTACCAGCGGCGCGGTGGCGCGACCGGCCCCGCGATCAACTCCGGATTCTCCGGTGAGCGAGAGGAGACCGCAGCCAACTTCTCACGGCTGACCGATCCCGATTACGCCTACACCATCCGCATCCCGGACTCGGAAAAGACGGTCAAGGTCCCGTCCTGGCTCAACGACCCGGCCTACTATCACAATCGCGGCGATACGACCTTTCGCGGAGAGTCGAGCCAGATGGGCGACTTCGTCGGCCTCGACGATCTGTTCACCGAACATCCGCGCGTGGTCCAGGGCATGATCGACATCTACGGCAAGTGGATCGACGATTACGGCGTCGACGGATTTCGCATCGACACCGCGCAGCACGTCAATCCGGAATTCTGGCAAAAGTTCGTGCCCGCGATGATGGAGCGTGCCCGGGCGCGCGGCATTCCCAATTTCCATATTTTCGGCGAGGTCGCGACCTCGGAAATGGATCCGGCGCACCTGGCCGTGAACACGATCGTCGACCGGCTTCCCACCGTACTCGATTTCGCCTTCGGCCGAGCAGTGATCGACACCGTCGCCGGCGATATCGGCACCGACCAGTTGGCCAAGCTGTTCCGCGCCGACCCGATTTACGCCGGCGGCGTCGCCACCGCCCGCCGCTTGCCGACCTTTCTCGGCAATCACGACGCCGGCCGCTTTGGCATGTTCGTCCGCAAGGCGAAGCCGCAGGCAGGTGATGACGAAGTGCTCAAGCGGACGATCCTGGGCCATGCGATGCTGCTGACGCTGCGCGGCGTGCCGACCATCTATTCGGGCGACGAACAGGGCTTCGCCGGCAAGGGCGGCGATCAGGATGCGCGCCAGGACATGTTCGCTAGCCGCACCGCCACCTACAATGAGGACAGCTTGATCGGCACACGGGCGACCACCGCGGCGGCGAATTTCGACACCGGCCACCCGATCTATCGCAAGATTGCCACCCTGGCACGCATTCGCACCAGTCACCCGGCACTGACCCGGGGAGAGCAACGGCTCCGCTTTGCGTCCGACAAGCCTGGGCTGTTCGCCATGTCGCGGTTCGACCCGTCGACCGGGCGCGAGACGCTGTTGCTGTACAACACGTCGGCGCAACCGATTGCGCAGAACGTCCGCGTAGATGTCGGATCGACCCGCTTCACGGCGCTGGCCGGCCCGTGCCCGGCGAAGCCCGTCGCTCCGGGCTCCGTCGCGATCAGCCTGCCCGCCCTGAGCTATGCGGTGTGCGATGCACGCTGAGGAAGCCATCCGGGAAACACCCGTTGCCGAGCGCGGCAAGGAATGGTGGCGCGGCGCGGCCATCTACCAGATCTATCCGCGCAGCTTTGCCGACAGCGACGGCGATGGCATCGGCGATCTGCGCGGGATCACCGGCCGCCTCGATTACGTCGCGAGCCTTGGTGTCGATGCGATCTGGCTGTCGCCATTCTTCACCTCGCCGATGCGCGATTTCGGATATGACGTGGCCGACTTTTGCGATGTCGACCCGGTGTTCGGGACGCTGGCCGATTTCGACGCCCTGCTGAAGCGCGCGCACGAACTCGGGCTGCGGGTCATCATCGACCAGGTCTATTCCCACAGCTCGGACCAGCACGCCTGGTTCGCGGAAAGCCGGTCGTCGCGCGATAATCCGCGGGCCGACTGGTACGTTTGGCATGACCCCAAGCCGGACGGATCGCCGCCCAATAACTGGCAATCGGTTTTCGGCGGTCCGGCATGGGAATGGGATTCGCGCCGCAGCCAATATTATCTGCACAATTTCCTGCCCGAGCAGCCGGATCTGAACCTGCACAATCCGGCGGTTCAGGACGCGATCCTGGGTGTCGCCCAATTCTGGCTGGACCGGGGGGTCGACGGCTTTCGCATCGACGCGGTCAACTTCGCCATGCACGACCCGCAGCTGCACGATAACCCGCCCGCGGCTTCAGGCCACAAGGGCGGCCGGCCGTTCGATTTCCAGCAGCATCTTTACAACCAGTCGCACCCGGACATCCCGAAGTTCCTGGAACGGGTGAAGGCGCTGGCCAACCACTATCCCGACCGCTTCCTGCTGGCCGAGGTGGGTGGCGACCGTGCGCTTCAGGAGATGCTGGACTACACTCGGGGCGACGGCCGGCTCGACAGCGCCTACAGCTTCGACTTCCTCTACGCCGATCGGCTGGACGCGAAGCTGGTCTGCCAAACCCAATCGGCATGGCCCGACAGCCTGGATTCGGGCTGGCCGTGTTTTGCCTTCGAAAACCACGACTCCTCGCGCGCCGTGTCGCGCTGGCAGGGTGACGGGGACGCAAGCGCTTTCCTGGCGATGAAGATGGCGCTGCTTGCCTGCCTGCGCGGCTCGATCATCATCTACCAGGGGGAGGAGCTCGGGCTCGATCAGGTCGACATACCGTTCGACAAGATCAGGGATCCCGAAGCGGTCCGCAACTGGCCGCTAACCCTGTCGCGCGACGGTGCACGGACGCCGTTCCCGTGGTCGGAAAGCGCGCAGAACGCCGGTTTCAGTCGCGCCGAACCGTGGCTTCCGCTGGGTCCCGGCCATGCCGCCTTGGCGCAGGACGCCCAGGAGCGCGATCCGCAATCTCTGATGAATCTCACCCGCCGCCTTCTCATGCTTCGCCAGAACCATCCGGCGTTGCGCTCCGGAACGCTGGAACGCTGCACTGCCGATGGCGACCTGCTGACCCTTGAGCGGGCGGGCGATGGCGAGACCATCACCTGCCGGTTCAACCTCGGCGGCGGCACCCGGTCCATTGACGCGGGCGAGGCTGGCAGCGTCATCCTTGCCCTTGGCGGCGCGAATCGCAGCTCGCTGCCCCCTTATGCGGTACTGGTCACGCGCCGACCCTAGCCTTCGCCACCGGGGCGCGTCGCAAACCCCACTAGTCGGCGACCCGTCAGAGGGTGTAAGTGGCCCCCGTGCATACAGCTTCCGGCATATTATTGTTTATCGCCACGGTGTTAGCGATGGAGGGCGTGGCCTATGTTGCCCACCGGTGGGTGATGCACGGCTTAGGCTGGTTCCTTCACGAGAGCCATCATCGCGAGCGCCACGGCTGGTTCGAACTCAACGATCTGTACGCGCTGATCTTCGCCGTCCCGTCGATCGTCCTCCTCTACGGCGGTGTGCAGGCTGGCTGGGGTGATTGGGCGACCTGGGTCGGCGCCGGGATCGCGGCCTATGGAGCCATCTACTTCGGCTTTCACGACGTCATCGTCCATCGCCGCATCGGTCACCGCTACGTCCCTCGTTCGACCTATATGAAGCGCATCGTTCAGGCGCACCGGCTGCACCATGTGACTACCAGCAAGCATGGCTCGGTCAGCTTCGGATTCCTTTACGCCCCGCCTGCCGAGGCGTTGAAGGCGGAACTGCAGGATAGCGCGGCGGCAACCATCCGCGCGCCGCGGGGCTAGGACCGGTGGTGGTCCAGATCGCGATCGCGATCGGGGCGATGACCCTCATCGTCGCCGTCCGCTATCTGATCGTCAGCGGTCTTTTCGCCGGCCTCACCACCCGCCGCCTGCCCGGCGCGCACACCGGTCGCGAAGCGCAGATCCGCCGCGAAATCCTGTGGTCGCTGGCCAGCGCGTTCATTTACGCCGCGCCTGCCGGGCTGCTGGCCTGGGGCTGGCAGGAACATGGCTGGACGCGCGTCTACACCGACGTCGCCGATTATCCATTGTGGTGGTTGCCGCTGTCGGTGCTCGTCTACCTCTTCCTGCATGACAGCTGGTTCTATTGGACGCACCGCTGGATGCACCGCCCGACGGTGTTCAAGCGAATGCACGCCGTCCATCACGCCAGCCGCAATCCGACCGCTTGGGCGGCGATGAGTTTCCATCCCTGGGAATCGATCACCGGCGCGATCCTCGTTCCCGCACTCGTCCTGCTGATCCCGATCCACGTCGGCGCGCTGTTCGCGGTGCTGACGATCATGACGGTCATGGGCGTGACCAATCACATGGGCTGGGAGATTTTTCCGCGCTGGCTGGTCAACGGCCGCGCAGGTGATTGGCTGATCACCGCCAGTCATCACCAGAAGCATCACGAAAAGTACCTGTGCAACTTCGGGCTGTATTTCCGCTTCTGGGACCGGCTGTGCGGGACCGACCGCGGACTCGGCGACTTCAGCGCCGGACGAGCGCTTCGGCCACGCTAGGGACGACGAACGCCAACTTTCGGCCCTTGCCGACCGTGACCCGCTGGTCCCATGCCGAGGCGCCCAGCGCCCTGACCCGCCGCCCGATCGCGCCATAAATTCGCAGCGCCGCGAGCACGGCCAGCCGCGACCGGAAGGGCAGCCGCGCAACGCCGGCCCGGGCGCGCTCTTCGCGCCGCTCGACCTCGTCGACCAGCCGCCCGACGAAAGCGGTCAGCGCCGTGACATTATCCGGATCGAACAGGCTCTCTTGGGTTACGCCCGCCTGCTCCAGCCATTGGCGCGGCAGGTAGCAGCGGCCGGCCGCCCAATCCTCGCGAACGTCGCGGGCAATGTTCGACAATTGGAAAGCGATGCCAAGGTCGGCCGCCGAGCGCAGGGTCGGCTGGTCGTCGGGATCGACGCCCATCAGCACCGCCATCATACATCCGACCGCGCCGGCGACATGGTAGCAATAAGTGATGAGGTCGGCCTCGCTGTCGGGCTGCCAGCCGGCAGCGTCGAGTTCGAACCCCTGCAAATGATCGTCGAGGAACCGCGATGGGATCGGGCACTCGCTGAGGAGCAGCTTCAGCCCTTCGAACGCCGTGCCTTCTACCGGTAGCCCCGCGACGGCGCGTTCGGTCTGTTCACGCAGGCCGGCGACATTGCCTGGTGCATGCTGGCCGATGCCGAAGCCCGATACCTGCCCATCGGCAACGTCGTCGCAATGGCGGCACCAGGCGTAGAGCAGCCACGCCCGTTCGCGCGTGACGGGATCGAACAGGCGGCTGGCGGCGCGAAAGGACTTCGATCCCCGCTGGATGGACTCCTGCGCCGCGGCGACGATCGCGTCGCGGCTCACAGCTTGAGGTCGGCGATCATCAGGCCGGCCGTGGCCTTGGCGCTACCGACGACGCCGGGGATGCCTGCCCCCGGGTGCGTGCCCGCGCCGGTAAAATAAAGGTTGGCGATCTTATCGTCGCGATTGTGGACCCGGAAATAGGCGCTCTGGGTCAACACAGGCTCAAGGCTGAAGGCCGACCCGAGGTGGGAATTCAACTCGCTTTCGAAATCGGCGGGGCCGAAGTGGAATACTTCGCCGAGCTTGCCGCTGAGCCCCGGCAGCACCCGCCGCTCCAGAATCTCGAGCAGGTGCCGCGAATAGCACGGCCCTTCGACCGCCCAGTCGATCGGCGCGTGGCCAAGGTGCGGAACCGGCGCCAGCGCGTAGAACGTCGATCGCCCCGGCGGCGCCATCGAGGGATCGGTGACGGTCGGGTGATGAAGGTAGATGGACGGGTCCTGCGGCAGCGTCTTGCCGCCGTAAATCTGCTTCAGCAGCCCGGCATATTCGGAGCCGAAGACGATATTGTGATGCGGCACGTCCGGCCATTCGCCCTCGGCCGAGAAGTGCAGCACGAAGAGCGAGGGGGAGAAGCGCTTGCGGCGCAACGACCTGGCCTTGGTCTTGCCGCGCGGCGCGCCCAGCATGTCGTAGGTGCGCACGATGTCGGCGTTGGACGCCACCGCATCGAACGTCTCGCTCCACCCGCTGGCCGTACGGACTGCAGTGACGCGGTCCCCGCTGGTGGCGATATCGCTGACCGGATCGCCCAGCCGCACGGTCCCGCCAAGCCGTTCGAAGTGCTGGACCATCCCGGCGATGAGACGGTTGGTGCCGCCCTTGGCGAACCATACGCCGCCGTCGCGTTCCAGCTTGTGGATCAACGCATAGATCGCGCTGGTGGTCATGGGGTTGCCGCCGACCAGCAGGCTGTGAAAGGAAAAGGCCTCGCGCAATTTCTCGTTGCGGATGAAGCTCGACACCATCGAATAGACCGACCGCCACGCCTGGTATCGGGCGAGCGCGGGCGCGGCTCGGATCATCGAGGTGAAGTCGAGGAACGGGACCGCGCCGAGCTTCTCATAGCCTTCGACGAACACGCCTTCGGAGTAGCGCAGGAACTTGCGGTATCCCTCGACATCAGCCGGCTCGAGCGCTGCGATCTGCGCCGTCAGCTGGTCGTCGTCGTTGACGTAATCGAAGGTCGTGCCGTCTGGCCAGGACAGGCGATAGAATGGCGACACCGGCACCAGTTCGACGTCGCGTGCCATGTCGGCGCCCGACAGCGCCCACAATTCCTTCAGGCAATCCGGATCGGTGATTACGGTCGGACCGGCGTCGAAGATGTGTCCGCCCTTGTCCCAATAATAGGCCCGGCCACCGGGCTTGTCCCGCGCCTCGATGACGGTCGTGTCGATGCCCGCGGACTGCAGCCGGATGGCGAGCGCCAAGCCCCCGAAGCCCGAGCCGACGATTGCGGCGCGGCGGGTCATCGCACTGCACCCGCAAGCGCGCGCACCGCCCGGCCGACGGGGACAGGCGGCTTGCCCGACAGGATGCGAACCTTGTCCAGCGCGGTCAGCTGGGCGGCGTAAAAGCGGCCGATCACCGCCGGCGGAAGCCGGTAGAAATGTTCGAGAACGCGATAGGATTGGCCAGGGGCGGCCGCCTTGAACAACATGCGATTGAGCAACCGGAAAAAACCGCGCTCGTTCCACAGGTCGCGGGCGCGGGCATGAAAAACACGGCGCAGGGCCGCGCTGCTGAAGTCCTGCTGTTCGGCCAGCAATGCGGCGTTGGCAATGGCGTCGGGCGAGGAATAGCTGGTCGTCGGGTGAAAAAAGCCGCCGCGCAGCCCAAGCAACGCGACCGGCGACCCATGCCACAGGCTGTAGAGCGACCCGCCCATGACGATCGGCAAAATGCCCTGCTCCTCCTCGATCACGGTCGCAGGGATTCCATAACCCGAGACCTCGGCATCGATGCGCGCGCGCAGCGTATCGGGGTCAAGCGCCATGTCGGCGGAGTAATAGGTGTCCTCGACCAGCAGCTCGGTCGGGCTCATCGGCAGCGTGTAGACGAAGCGGTAGCCGTCATGCTGCCCGACCGTCGCGTCCATGATCACCGGCCGCTCGATCCCGTGCGGCTTCTCGAAGCGGACGAAGCGCCCGACGAATTTCTGCCAGCCGAGCTGCAGCCCCGGGGTCGGCACCGGGCCCCGGGCGTCGATCACGCCGGTGCCCGCGATGAATTTGCCGTCGACCGTCAGCCCGGCGTCCGACAGCTTCTCGATCCGGCTGTTCAGCCGATACTGGTCGGGCCGCAACGTGGCACGGACCGCGGCGTCGAGGTCGGCCGAGCGGATGCTGTTGTAGCCGATCGGGATGGTCCGGCGGCGGCGCGGGAACGCAATGTCGTGGTCGGGCCAGCGGCGGGTGGCGATGCCCTCCCCCACCCAGGCGAGGTCGGCCGGGACGTCCGTGTCGAAGCGCGACCAGGTGTGGTTGCCGCCGAACTGGTCCGCTTCCTCCACCAGCAGGAACGGCACGTCGGGACGGCGCCGGGCAAGCGCCAGCGCGCACAGGCAACCCGCCAGGCCGCCGCCGGCAATCAGCAGCCGGCTCACCCGTTTTGCTTTTTCATTTGCATGGCGCCGGGCCACCAATGATACAACCGCTTCAAATGCTTGCGATCTTCCTTCTTGCCGCGGCGCAGGCCGCGACTGTCCAATCTGCGCCTGCGACGGCGACCATCGAGCTTGCGGGCCTCCGCAACACCAAGGGTTGGGTCCGTGTATGCATGACTCGCGAACCGTCGCACTTTCCCAAATGCAGTAGCGACCCCGCCGCCTTGAGCCAAACCGTGCCGGCGACCGCCCCGACCGCGGTGTTCGCGAAGGTCCCGCCCGGTGACTATGCGGTATCCGTGTTCCATGACGAAAACGGCAATCGCAAGCTCGACACGATGGTCGCCATACCGCGCGAAGGCTTCGGCTTTTCGCGCAATCCCAAGCTTCGCTTCGGCCCGCCGCGGTTCAAGGCTGTTGTCGTTCATATCGGTCCGGGATCCGACCACGTCCCGATCCGAATGCAATATCTCCTTTAGACGCCCCCGCGTGCGGCGATGGCCGGGTCAGCAGCCCTTGCCGGGCGCCAGCCGCATCGCTGCCCCGCCGCCCGAAGCCAGGAACAGGTCCAGCCGATCCCCCTTCCGCACGGTCCGGCTGTCGTAGGCAATCTTGTGCCGGGCTTCGGTAAGATAAGTGGAATCGGGCGCGTCCTTGTAGATCGTGGCGCAATAGGTCTTGCCGGGATCGAGGAAGCCGAAATCCAGGTTCAGCGTGCGCGCGGTCGCGTCGTTGACGCCGCCGGCGTACCAATCCTGGCTGTTGCGGTCCTTGCGCGCGAACATAGCATATTCGCCGATCGCGCCGGCAATCAGGTGACTCTCGCTCCAGTCGGCCGGGACCTTGGAGATGAATTCCAGTTCGCGCGGATGAGCCTCCAAGTTCTCGATGAAGTCGGCAGCCATCTGAATCGGCGAATAGATGGTGACGTAGAGGCCCAGCTGCTTGGCCAGCGTCGAGGCAAGCGGATTGCCGTTGCTGCCGACCAGGCTGAGCACGCCCGGGGTGAAATCCATCGGTCCTGACAACATGCGCGTGTAGACGAGGTTGGCCTCGTGGTTGGGCGGATTCCCGAACGGCTCCCAGCTATTATATTCCATGCCGCGCGCACCTTCGCGCGCCACCCAATTGGGATAGGTGCGGCGCAGGCCCGTGTCCTTGACCGGTTCGTGCGGATTGACCGCGACCTTATACTTGGCGGCGGTCTTCACGACGTCGAGATGATGGCGCACCTGCCGCTGGCCGTCATGATATTCCATCCGGACCTCACCTGGCCGGTCGCCCGGCGCGATGATCCCGCCGAGGTCGGCAACATATCCGGTCTTGGTCACGTCGATGCCAAGCGCCGCATTCTGCGCGAAAGCGGCGTCCAGCTGGCGTTCGTAGACCGCAATGTTGCCACCCGTTTCGTGGTGGCCGATCAGGTGCACGCCCTTGGACTTGGCATAGGCCGCCAGCCCGCGCAGGTCGAAATCGGGCACGGCCTCGGTAAAGCTGAACTCCTCCCCGGTGCCGAACCAGTCGCCGTTCCAGCCCTTGTTCCAGCCTTCGACCAGGACGCCGCGAAAGCCGTGGCGCGCGGCGAAGTCGATGTAATCCCGGGTCCGCGCCGTCGTCGCGCCGTGGGTCGGCCCTTCGGCCCACGACCATTTGCCGGAAATCATGCCCCACCAGATGCCGACATATTTGGCCGGCTTGAACCAGCTCACATCGCCCAACTTGTTCGGCTCGTTGAGATTGAGTTCGAGGTCGCTTTCGACCAGCTGCGGCAGCGTGTCCGCAATGCGGATCGTCCGCCACGGCGTGTTGAACGGCGCGGTCCGCGTCACCCGCGGCCCTTCGCTCGACGGCGCCAGCGTGGTGCGGAACCGCCCGCCGCCATACCCTTTCAGCCAATAGCCTGAATAATCGACCAGCGCGGCTTCGTGGATCGACACATAGGGACCGCCGGCCAGTTGCATCGTCACTGGCGTATGCACCGTGGGCACCGCGGCAATCGGCGTCTTCTGGTAAAGCTGCTCGTAGCGGTTCCACTCCCCGCCCGGGATCCACCAGGCATTGCCTTCGGGCGGCAGCACGAACTCCGTCAATTCGTCGGCGATATTGACCGTTTTCAGGCTGGCCTGGTCGGGAAATTCGTAACGGAAGCCGACCCCGTCATCGAACAACCGGAAGCGCACCGCGATGCGGCGCTGGCCGGGCTCGTCGCGGCGAAATCGGACCAGCAATTCATTGTGCCGGTCGGTGACGAACCGGCGCTCGCCCCACGGTTGTTCCCAGCGGCTGTCGGCGCTCTTCGTCTCGGCGCCTTCAAACCGCATCTTGCGATACAAGGCATATTGGTCGGTCAGATTGAAACCCAGTCGCGAGGGCTCAACCACTGCTTTGCCCGCGCGCTTGACCGCGTAAAGCATGTGGCCGTCATTGTCGGTGGTGATCTGAAGTACCGTCCGGCCATCGGGCGATGCGGCGCTAGCCAACACGGCGCCCGGTTGCGTCGCCTGCGCCAGCAATGGGGCGTCGCCTGGCGCGGGATCCTGTGCGGCCATTGCCGGCCCCGACAGGCCGGACGTCGCGACGACCGTAAGCAGTGCCGCCATTGCTTTCATTTTCACCTCCGCAAGCCCGATCTGGACAATCATTCTTGCCAGCGTGAAAGCGGTTACAGCGAGAGTCAATTCGGTGCCGCGAAGGAGAAATCCGATTCCGCGAAAGACCGCCTAGGCAAGGCTGCCCCCGACGCTTTATCCCGGTCAGATGCAGCCCCCCGCTTCTGCCGCGCCGGCTCGTCCAGGCCGCCCGCAACTCCTCCTGTTCGCGTTCGGGGACTTCGCCTTCAATCTTTACTGGCAGAGCGTGATGCTCTTCCTGCTATATTATTACACCGACGCCATCGGCCTTCCGATCCACGTCGCCGCGACCATCTACCTGATCGCATCGGTGTGGGACGGGATCGCCAACTTCCTCGCTGGGATGATCATCGACCGCCGTGCCGACCGCATCAATTTCGGCCGGCTGATCGCGGTCGGTGCAATTCCCATCGGCCTGTGCTTCATCCTCACTTACTTTCCGCCGCCCACCATCGGCTTGTGGGGCGTTGCGCTCGTGCTTGGCGCGCACATCCTGTTCCGCACCGCTTATGCCGGGTTGAACGTGCCCTATCTGGCGATGTCGGCGCGGATCAGCGCGCACCCGCACGACCGGTCGTTCGTCGCCGGCGCCCGGATGATGTTCGGTACCGCTGCAGCGGTCGTCGTCGCGCTCGCGACCGTCCAGCTCGGCGCCGCGATCACCGGGTCGAGCGGGGCGCGCGCGTTTTTCGGTGCTGCGCTCGTTTTCGCCTCGCTAGGCGCCGTCATCCTGATCGTCGTCGGCCTTGCCTATCGCGATGCCGTCCGCCCGCCGCCGCCCGGTCAGGGCTGGGGAACGACATTGACCGCACTGGCCCGCAACCGCGCTTTCGTCGCCCTCAACATCGCGACGATGGCGATGATCGTTGCCGTCACCGTGCTCGGCAAATCGGTGCTCTATTATTTCAAATATCTGCTCAACGATCCCGCCGCCGGCCAGCTCGCGCTCGCGGCGATGGGAATTGTCAGCGGCATCGCCATTCCGTTATGGATGCTGATCGGACGGCGCATCGGGCTGCGCCGGCTGTGGCTGGTGGCGACAGGCTTCGGCATGGCCGGACTGACCTTCTTCGCCGCGGTCGAGCTGCGCACGCCAATTGGCATGCAGACATTCCTGGTCGGGATGCAGGTCGTCATCGTCGGCCTCAACTTCGTGTTCTGGAGCCTGCTGCCCAACACCATCGAATATGGCGAGCGCACCACCGGCGTGCACGTCGAGGGCGCGGTGTTCGGTGTCGCCGCGCTGCTGCAACGGATCGCGATCGGCATCGCCACCGCCATCCTCGGCTACGGCTTCGCGTCGGCGGGCTATGTGCCGAACGTCCAGCAGAGTGCGGAAACGCTGCACGGCATGCGGCTGACCGCCGCGCTGGTGCCGCTCGCGTTTCTGGCTGTGTCTTATGTCGCGATGCTATTCTGCCCGATCGGCCGACGCACCGCCGCCAATCCGGACGACGAGCAGGCGATGCGGGAGATTGCGCCGATCTAGGCGGTCAGTTCGAACTGCCCGCTGACGCCCGGGCTTTCGGCGGACGGCGCGATGAACACGTCGAACAGGCCGGGTTCGACCATCGGCTTGTCCTCCGGCCCGATGAACGACAGGTCGCGGCTGTTGATGGTGAATTCGACCACCTCCGACTGGCCCGGGGCAAGCGTAATCTTGCGATAGGCCTTCAGTTCGCGGACCGGGCGGGTGACGCTTGCGGTACGGTCGTGGACGTAAAGCTGCACGACCTCCTGCGCCGCGCGTCGGCCGGTATTGCTGATCCGCGCCGCGACCTTGACGGTCCCGCCCATCGGCACCGACGGGGCGCTAAGGCGGAAATCCGAATAGCCGATCCGGCCGTAGGTCAGGCCATGGCCGAACGGGTATAGCGCCTCATTAAGAATGCCGCGGAAATGCGCCTTATACTCGTCCGGCTCGGGCTTGCGATTGGGCCGGCCGGTGCGCTTGTGCGCGTAATAATAAGGCTGCTGGCCGCTTTCCTGCGGGAAGCTGATCGGCAGCCGCCCCGACGGGCTTTCGACGCCGAACAGGATGTCGGCGATGGCAGTGCCGGTTTCGGTGCCGAGGAACCAGGTGACGAGGATGGCCGGAGCATCGCGCACCGCCCCGCTGAGCGCCAGCGCGCGGCCGTTCTTGAGCACGACGACGGTCGGCTTGCCGAGCTTGGCGATGGCTTCGGCCAGTTCCTGTTGCGGCGCCGGGACGACAATGTCGGTCCGCGACTGCGCTTCGCCAGACATGTTCTGCGCTTCGCCGATGGCGAGCACGACGATGTCCGCGCGTCGGGCGACGTCAAGCGCGGCGGCGATGCCGCCGTCGAGCGGCTTTTCGACGCCCGAACCTTCCGCGGCAATGACCGACGCCGGATTGGCGACCGCGGCCTTCATGCCAGTCAGCAAGTCGACCGCCTTTTCATCGTCGCCATAGACGCACCACGGCCCAATAAGGTCGTGCTGGCCGCTTGCGAACGGACCGATGACGGCAATGGTCTTGCCCGACCGCGGCAACGGCAGCAGGTCGCCGTCGTTCTTCAACAGGACGATCGACTTGCGCCCCGCTTCGCGCGCGAGGGCGCGGGTCGCTGGCAGCATCGAGCGCGCCATTTCTCGCTTGGGATCGATCCGGCCGAACGGATTGTCGAACAGGCCGAGCATCGATTTCAGCGTGAGCACGCGGCGCACCGATTCATCGAGCCGCGCCACTGGCACCGCGCCGTCGCGGACCAGCCCGGGCAGGAAGTCGCGATAGAGCCCGCTCTGCATGCTCATGTCGACGCCGGCAAGGAAAGCTAGGCGCGCCGCGTCCCGCTTGTCCTTGGCAAAGCCGTGTTCGATCATTTCCTCGTCGCCGGTATAGTCCGACACCACGAAACCTTCGAACCCCCATTCGCCGCGCAACACGTCCTGCATCAGCCAGCGATTGGCCGTCGCGGGGATTCCGGAAATCTCGTTGAACGAGGCCATTACCGACAGCGCGCCGGCGTCGATCGCCGTGCGGTACGGTGGCAGATACACTTCGCGCAGCGTGCGTTCGGAAATGTCGACCGTATTGTAGTCGAGGCCGGCTTCCGCCGCGCCATAAGCGGCGAAATGTTTGACGCAGGCGAGCATGTGCCGGTCGGATTTCAGGCTGGTGCCCTGGAAACCGTGGACCCGCGCGGCAGCGAACAAATTGCCCAGCAACACGTCTTCGCCGCCGCCTTCGACGCCGCGGCCCCAGCGCTGGTCGCGGGCGACGTCGACCATCGGCGCGAAATTCCAGTCGATGCCCGCGCCGGCCGCTTCGAACGCCGCGGCTTCGGCAGTGCGCCGCGCCAGATCCGGTTCGAAGCTGGCGACTTCGGCCAGCGGCACCGGAAAGATGGTGCGGTGGCCGTGGATAATGTCGGCCGCGAAGATCAGCGGAATGCGCATGCGCGATTCGCGCACTGCCGCTTCCTGCATGATGCGCGACATGACCGCGCCGTTGCCGTTGAAGACGCCGGTCAGGCGACCTTGCCGCGCTTCCGCTACCTGCTGGTCGAAATTGGCCCCGGCGCCGGCGGGGTTGAGCGAGGCCGCCTTGGTACCGCCCCAGGCCGAAGCCATCAGGCTGAGCTGCCCCGCTTTTTCTTCCAGCGTCATGCGCGAGATCAACGCATCGACCATCGGCGGGACCGGCGCCTTGGCGGCGATTTCGGCAAGAGCGCGAACCGGACTGACCAGCCAGGCGGCGACCGCGCCGCCCCCGATCAGCGCCGCACGACGAGATATCTTCAATCGACCTTCCATGTCCCCCAGCCTCATGGATTCGCGGAGTGGCAACGCTGCCCTTTCCATCCGCCCCGGTCAATGTGTAACCGGTTACAAATTTTACTCGCGACTCGCTTTTCGGGACGTTTCCGGCGCTTCCGGCGATGGCGTTGGCGGGCCGGTTGGAATAAGGTTTTGCATGGCCAACGTCACCATTCGCGATGTCGCCCGGCAAGCCGAAGTATCGGTTGCCAGCGTGTCGCGCGTGATCAACGGTGGCGACAGCGTCAGCGACGCGGTGCGCGACCGCGTCAACGGCGCCATTTCCAGCCTTGGCTATGTCCCTCATGCGGGCGCGCGCAGCCTCAGCCTTGCGCGGACCAACGCCATCGGCGTGATGCTGCCCGCGGTGCACGGCGAGTTCTTTTCCGAGATCGTCCGCGGCATGGACCAGGAAGCGTCGCGCCACGGCTACCTGCTGCTGCTCAGCAACCTGCCCGCCGGCAGCCGGCAGGCGCAGGATGCGCTCAACGCGATGCGCGGGCGGGTCGACGGCATGGTCATGATGGCGCCGCACCTTGACGCCAAGGAACTGAGCGAGACGTTGCCGCCGCGCATGGCGACGGTGCTGATCAACAGCCGTTCGCAGTCGGGCGCGGTCGGCGCGATCCATATCGACAACGCCCATGGCGCGACGCTCATCGTCGACCACCTTGTCGCGCAAGGTCGCCGGTCGATCGTCCATATCGCCGGTCCGCACGACAACGTCGACGCGCAGGAACGGCTGGCGGCCTACAGAACGGCCATCGCCCGCCACGGCCTTGAACCGATCGTGGTGCAGGGCGACTTCCTGATCGAATCCGGCGGCACTGCCTTGGCGAAGGTCTTGCGCGACGGCACCAAGTTCGACGCCGTCTTCGCGGCCAACGACAATATGGCGATCGGCGCGTTCGAGGCGCTTAAGGCCGCCGGGATCAGCGTCCCGTCGCAGGTCGCGGTGACCGGCTTCGACGACATTCCGCTGGCCCAGCACCTTGGCATCACCACGGTGCGCGTGCGCATTTCCGAAATCGGCGAACGCGCGCTGTCGATGCTTTTCGCGACGCTCGCAGGCGGCGGCGATCACGAAGACGAATATCATCGGCCGGAATTGGTGATCCGTTCAACCACGATGGAGCATTCGGCATGACACCAGCGCTCAACCGGCGCGCGCTGCTTGGCGGAATGACCACGGCCGCGGCCGCTGCGTCATGGGGCTGCGCGACGCGCCCGCTGACACCCGGGGCCGGCACGGGACGGACGCTGCCTGCGTTCTACGAGGATATCGAGCGGCGCACCTTCAACTGGTTCTGGGAAACCACCAATCGCAGCAACGGTCTGGTCCCGGACCGCTGGCCGACCCCGTCCTTTTCGAGCATCGCGGCGATCGGTTTCGGGCTGACCGCTTATGGCATCGGCGTGCATCGCGGCTGGGTCACGCGCGAAGCAGCGCGGGACCTGACGCTGACCACCCTGCGGACCCTGTGGACACTGCCGCAGGGACCGGCGGCGACTGGCGTCGCCGGACATTCCGGATTCTTCTATCACTTCCTGCACATGGACAGCGGGCTGCGTTACAAGCAGACCGAATTATCCAGCGTCGACACGTCGCTGTTGCTGATGGGCGTGCTGTTCGCCGGCGCATTTTTCGATCGCGACGACCCGGCCGAAGCGCAGATCCGAAAGCTTGCCGACGACCTCTATGCCCGCGCCGACTGGTCGGTTTTCTCAAGCGATGGCCGGCGCGGCATATCGATGGGCTGGCACCCGGAAACCGGGCTCATCGAACGTAATTGGGACGGGTATAACGAAGGAATGCTGGTTCACGTGCTGGCGCTCGGTTCGCCACGCTTCCCGGCCCCGGACGACAGCTGGGCCAACTGGATCCGGCCGATCCCCAATTTCTGGCGCGGTGCGGGTCCGACGCGGCGGATCGCGTTCGCGCCGCTGTTCGGACACCAGTACAGCCATATTTGGATCGACTTTCGCGGCATCCGCGACGCCGTCACGCGAGAGGCCGGCTTCGACTATTTCGAGAACAGCCGCCGCGCGACTTACGGCAACCGCGCCTATTGCGCGGCCAATCCGATGGGATGGCGCGACTATTCGAAGGACCTGTGGGGCCTGACCGCCTGCGACGGGCCTGGCGGCTTCACGCTCGAGGTCGACGGACGGCAGCGCAAATTCTACGGCTATGCCGCGCGCGGACCGGTCGGCGAGCCGGACGGGCTGGACGACGGCACCATTGCCCCGACCGCTGCGCTGGGGTCTCTGCCCTTCGCGCCGGAGATCGTCATTCCGTGCGCCGAGGCGCTTCGAAGGCGGCCTGGCCTATACCGACATTACGGTTTTGCCGACAGCTTCAACCCCACGCTGACCCACGTCCCGCAGCCGCTCGACACTGGCTCGGTCCATCCCTCGAACGGCTGGATCGCGACTGACTACCTGGGCATCGACCAAGGCCCGATCCTGTTGCAGGCGGCCAATTACCGCGACGATTTCGTCTGGAGCGTGATGAGGCGCGTGCCGGCCATCCGCCGCGGACTTCAGCGCGCGGGATTCAGCGGCGGCTGGCTGGGCTGATCAGCGGATCGGCACCGTGGTGCTGAGCCGCGAAACGCCGGCGCGATTGAACGCTTCGACCGCGACATAATAAGGCACGCCTTTGTTAAGCGACCGCAGCTCCTTGGTCAGTTGAGCACCGGTGCCGAGCTCGTCCGCCCAGACCTGGTGGGTCAGGGTCAGGCGGTCGGGCCGAATGCCGAAGCGGATGTTATAGCCGACGGCGCCGGGCACCTTTTGCCAGCTGATCGTCGCGTCTCGCGTGTCGGCATGGCGACGCGCCACGATCCTGGCGGGACGCGCGGGGTCGCGTTCGCTGCTGTTACCGAAGACGCGAAGATCGCTAATCGCCAGGTTCGCGCCGCCGATGTGACCGTGAACGTAACGGACGAAACGCAGCGTTTCGGGCTGCTTGAGTTCGAGATAGGCGTTGGGCCGATCGCGGCGCGGCGGCTCGGTCCGCGCGATTTCGTGCCAGTCCCGCCCATCGCGCGATCCTTCGATCCGGAATTCGGTGTAAATGTCGGGGGCATCGGCGAAGCGGCCGGATTTGTAATCGGCGAAGTTGACCTGAACCGCGCGAACCACGGCTTCGGTGCCCAGGTCGACCGTCAGGGTCTCGCCTGCATTCTTGGTCGCGGCGACCCAGAAGGTGCGCGGATTTTCGTCGGTCACCGTGCCGGCGGTGAAGGTATCCCGAGTGGACGAGGCGGTGGCCGCAGCGCGATAGGACAGCAGCATCCAGCCGGTGAACAGGCTGTCCGGATCCTCCACCTTCGAAGTCGGCGCGAAGAAAGGGAAATCGGCGAAGCGCGACGTGAACGCCATCTGGCCGTCGGGATAGATCCGCCCGGGGATGAGATCAATGCGCCGTTCGAACGTCCAGTTGTAGCCGATCCACGGCGTGCCGCTGTTCCACCAATTTCCGTACCGGTCCTGAAAGCTTGAGCCGTGGCCAGCACCCTGGACGAAGCCGCCGGGCTTGTATGCGATCGGGTTGTAGGGCGCGTAGGTGAACGGGCCGAGCGGTTTGTCCGAGACGTAAACGCCGTTGGCGTAGGCGTTAAACTCGGTCCCCGGCGCGCCATACTGCAGATAGTAAGTGTCGCCGGCCTTGTTCATCCAGGCGCCCTCGACATAAGGCTTGGTCGGCTGGCCGTTGGCGAGAAGGCCGCTATGGTCCTGACCGAAGCGCTCCCATCCGTGGTCTTCGGGCTTGAGCACGAACAGATGTTCGGCCGGCGTCTGGTAGATGATCCGCCCGCCTTCGAACGCGATCTTCCGGCCGTAGACCGGAAATACGTTGGACGATCCCCAATAAAGGTAGATCTGCCCGTCTTCCTTGAACAAGCCGGGATCCCACGGGCCTGGCGGGACCTCGTTGGGCTTCATCTCCTCGGGCGACTTGTCGGCGGTATTCGGCTGGGTGTCGATGCGGCGGACGAGATAGTCGAGCTTGCCCGTTTCCGGCGCATCGGAAACGTAGATCGACGTCGGCTGGGTGAAGCTGTGCGAGGGCTGGAGAATAAGCCGGTCGCCGTCCGACAGCAGCGCGGGAGCCACCACGCCGCCGTTCGGCCATTGGCTGGGCGTAATGAATGTCCAGGTGATGAGGTCGGTCGACCGCCAATAGCCGTCGGCGAGCGTCAGGAAGAGGTAATAGGCCCCCTTGTGATTGACGATCGCGGGGTCGGCGCCGGTGCGATAGGAAACGTCGCCGTTCACCTGCTCGAAATTGTAGCGATAGTCGATGTCGACGGGGTTGATGATCGTGCGCTGCTGCGCGGCCGCCGACGCGCCTTGGGCAAGGCCGGCAGCCAGGGCGATCGCGGCGCTGGCGGTGCGAAAATTCATGTCACTGTCCCCTGACGAAAAAGTTGGCGGTCAACCGGCCGGTGCGCGTATCGGGCGTCAGCGGCATGGCGTCGGTGATGATTCCGGAGTGCAGCAGGCTACCCTGGTATATCACCATCCGGTCCGGCACCGCGTCGACCGCACCGATCTGCTCGAAATGCGCATTTGACCCCTGGATATAGCCGGCCGGCTCTTCGCCCTTGCCGCCCTCGGCCTCGGCGAAGGCGACAAAGCGGTCGACGTTGGCGTCGTCGATCCGCTCGATCCGCGTGCTGCGCTGGCGAAAGAAGGCCGTGCCGCTGGGCGCGGGAATGCGCAAATAATGGAGCAGCGCGATATAATCCTGCTCGGTCGTGTCGAAATGCGGCGCGCGCTGCGGGACACGCAATTTTTCGGGCGGGCTGCAGACGATCGAGAAGCTGGCTTCGACCAGTTCGAACCGCTCGATGCCGAAGGCGCCGGCAATGAACGGCGCAGCTGCCTCGCAGCTTTTACGCGCATAGTCCCAAGCCGCGCCATCGTCGCTGCCGATGACCCGCCGGACGCCGGGATAATATCCGTGGTCGACCGGCGGAAATGGCGCCAGGTCGTCGGCCAGCGCGGCGATCGCGCCCGCGTCGCCGGAGAATTCGTCGATTGCCACGACCGCGCTTTGCGTATCGCCGAAGCGATGAAGGCTTGGCCTCACTGCACTCCCTGCCGGGAAGGCGGACGTTGCCGTCCCCCTTCCCCAGTCATCGCCGTCAGAACTTGTAGGTGAAGCCGGCCTGGAACTGACGCTGGTCGTTGCCGACCTGCCCGTTCTCGGTCAGCGGCGGCGGGTTGCCACCGCCCGCGCCCCAGCTCGAATAGGTGCGGTTGAGCCAGTTGAAGACATTGAACGCTTGGAAGTCGATCGTCGCTTCGTGACCCCACGGCGTCTTGAACGTCTTGGCGACGCGCATGTCGAGACGCTTGTAGGCAATGTCCTTCTTCGGGAAATAGACGCCGCCCATGTTGGCGTAGCAGCAGGCGCCCTGCGGCACCGGTCCGGTCAGCCCGGTCCATGGCGCAACGATGTTGCCGAACGCCGGACCCGACGACAGGTTGAGAATGCCCGACACGGTGAAGCCGAACGGAGCGCGCCAGTTGACCGAGGTCACCGACCGCCACTTGGCAATCCCGTTGACGTAGTTCCAGCCGTAGGTGTCGAGGTTCGGACCGTTGTAGAATTCGTCGCTGTTCAGCTCCTGCGCGACGTTGCTGCGAGCGCGCTGCAGGGTCAGCGCCTGGGTGAAGCCCCAGGTCGACTGCTCCGTAAACGGCTTCTCGATCTGCAGGAACAAGGCGTCGAGCCGGGCGCGACCATTGTTGAGACCGCGGTTCAGCTTGCCGTTGAAGCCGGGCAGCTGGCCGGTCGTCGCCGGGCAATTCGGGAACGGCCCGTTTGGCGTAAAGTCGATGATCCACTGATCGCCGCCGTTCATGCAGCCGTCCGGCGTCAGCACCACGGTGTACCAGCCGTTGCTGTAGAAGTTCGACCGCGCGAACATCGAGATGTTGTGCGATTCGATGTGGCTGTAGGTCAGCGTGGTGTTGATCTCGCCAAAGCGCTTGCGCACGCCAAGGTCGAACTGATCCGAATAGGGCAACCGCACCTTGTTCGGCAGAACCCAAACCGCGCCGCCGGTGAAGCCCTGGCCGGCCGCATAGGCCCGCAGCGCTTCGGGGTCGGAACAATAAGCGGGCGGAGCACCGCTCGCGCATTCCGTCAGCGGCACCGTCAGGACGACGTTTGCATTCTGCTGCTGTTCGATCACGCCCTGGATGAACAGGTTGCGATCGTAATAGCGGCCGATACCGCCGAAGAAGATCAGGTCGCCGTCACCGCGGACGTCATAGGCTGCACCGATGCGCGGCTGGAACGCCCCGTAGAACGGCTTCCGGTTGCTGCCATTCGAAATGTAATCCTCGGGATCGATGCCGCGCGCGGCCCAGCCCGGATAATTACGCAGCGCGTCGGCAATGGCCGCGGGCGTAACGTAATTCTTGTTGTTGGGATTGCTTTCGAAGTCCCAGCGAATGCCGGCGTTGACGGTCCAATGGTCGTCCGGCTTCCATTCGTCGGTGATGTAGATGCCAAGCTGCGTGCTCTTGGCCTTCAGGCCCGGCGCCGGGTTGACGTTGATACGCCCGGCAAACGGCGTTGCCGTGGTGATGTCGAACGGACCACAAGAAGAGACGGTCTGGTCGCACGGATTGGAGACGAAATAGGTGCCGTTGAAATTGGCCGCCTCGATCCGGTTCAAGTTGTAAAAGACCGCCTGGCCGCCGGCCTTGAGCGTGTGGGCGCCGCGACGCCAGGTGGCATCTTCGCGCAGCGTCAGGCTCTTGATCGTATCGTCCTGCTCGAAGCCGTTGGCGCCCAGCTCGACGATCCGCGACCCCGTGTCCGTCCCGTTCGACAGGACGTATTCGGGCCCGTCCGAGACGTTCGGCGCGCCCTGCGTCGCCTTGTCATAGGAGATGTTGACGAAGTTGGTGAAGTCGCCGGCGCTGTGCCGCCACTGCAGCTGGTAGCGATCCTGGTTCGTTCGAAGCAGGTGGCCGTGTTCCTGCACGGCGGTGCCGCCAAAGTCCGCAAGGTTGCTTTGCCGGCGGCGATACGCGCTCAAGTTGACCGTATCGTCGGGCGTCGCGAACCAGGTCAGCTTGCCGAAATAGAGTCGCTGCTTGAATTCGAGCGAAACCGCGCTGTTGATCTGGTCGCGGATGTTCTGCGGGATCACCGTCGCCACATCGTTGAACGTTGCCGGCGGACGCTTCTGATTGGTCCCTTCGACCGCAACGTAGAAGCTCAGCTTTTCCGGGATGATCGGCCCGCCGAAATCGCCGCCGAACTGGGTGCGGCTGGAATCGCGCTTGGGCACGTTGTTCTTCTTGTCGAAATAGGGTCGTTCGACCATCCATTCCGGCTGCCAGTCGACGAACACCGACCCGTGGAACTTGTTGCCGCCGGTCTTGGTGATCGCGCTCAGCAGGGCCGACGCCGACTGGCCGTTTTCGGCACCGAAGTTCTGCGTCTGAAGTTGGTATTCCTGGATCGCGATCTGCGGGAACGGGTTACCGAAATCGCCGAAGTTCTGCCCCAGCATACCGCCGTGGTTGATCGGGTTCTTGAAGCTCATCCCGTCGAGCAGGATGTTGGCGTTCTGCGGCGCGAGCGCGCCGGCCTGCAGCTGCTGTGCGCCGCTCGGCGAGATGAGTTCGACACCCGGAGCAAGCTGCGCGAAGCTGAGGAAGTTGCGCTGGTTCTGCGGCAGGTTTTCGATCTGCGACGGCGTGATGTTGGTCGACACCGCTTGCGGCGTCGACTGCTGCCGCACGCGCCGTCCGGTAACGACGATCGCGCCGGCTTCACCGGTCGCGGTAGTCGTCGCCGCGGTTTCGAAATCGACGATCGACGTTTGCCCGATCAACAGCGTCGTCTGTTGCGCCGGCTTGCCGTCGACGGCAACCGAATAGGTCGACGGACGCAGCCCGTAGATGGCGTAATTGCCTTCCGCATCGACGGTGCCGGTGACGGTCTGGCCCGTGTTGGTGTCGGTCGCGACGACCGTGGTCCCGGCCGCGGCGCCATCGACATGGCCCTGCAGGTTGGCCGAAGAATCCTGTGCGAACGCAGGCTGGGCCATCATCAAGGCGACGACGACCGCCCCCGTTGAAACGCTCGAAATATACCGCCGCTTTGACTGAAACATGCTCACAATGCCCTCTCCCCAAAAGGTGCATGTAACCGGTTACACAACAGAGTAGACCGGCACCGCCATCAAACAAGCCGAGCGAATCGACGGCTGTCAATTGCCAAATTGAAACTGCGGGATTTTTCGGCCGCGCTATGGCTCGAATGTGACTCCGCTCAACTGCGCGCGGGATAGTTGATGGTGAAATTCATGCGCGGCGGCGCGACTGGCGCAGCCTGCGGCGCGGCGCCTTTCAGCAACGACTCGATGACCGCGGCATGGTCCGGCAAATCTCTGGCGACATCACCGATGACGTCGGCCAAATCGTCGAGAAAGCCGAACAACGCATCGTCGTCCACGAATTGCGTGACCGGATCGGCGCGCATGTCGAGGCCTTGCCCGATCAGCACCTGAACCCAGCTTTCCTCCGCAAACAGTTCCGCCGCCTGGTGCTTGAAGAAACGGCCCGACGACCGGAACAGGTCGAGCCGTTCGGCGAGCGTGTCCGGAACCGGCATTTCGCGCACATAATCCCAGAAGGGTTCGCCGCTGCGGCGCGTGACTTTGTAATGCGCGATGACGAAATCGCGCACGTCTTCCATCTCGATCCGTGCCTGCAGGTTGAACTCGTCGACATCGGCCTGGCTGATGCCTTCGGCCGGGAACAGCGCAAGCAGCCGGTGCACCGCAGTCTGAATGAGGTGGATGCTGGTCGATTCCAGCGGTTCCAGAAAACCCGCCGACAGGCCGACGGCAAGCACGTTCTTTTCCCACACCCGCACGCGCCGCCCGGGCTGAAAGCGCACCGGACGGGGATCGGCCAGCGGCTTGCCGTCGAGGTTAGCGAGCAGGACGTCGGCCGCCGCATCGTCGCTCATCAGCGACGACGCATAGACATGGCCGTTGCCGATGCGATGTTGCAGCGGAATGCGCCATTGCCACCCGGCGGTACGGGCGGTGGCACGGGTGTAAGGCGTCAACGGCGAAACGCTTTCGCACGGCACCGCCTGGGCCCGGTCGCACAGCAGCCACTGGCTCCAGTCTTCATAGTCGACGCCCAGTGCCCCGCCGATCAGCAGGGCGCGCATGCCCGAACAATCGACGAAAAAGTCGCCGTCGACCGTGCGCCCGTCGGCCAGCGTGACCGACGCGATGCTGCCGTCGTCCGCCTTGGTGACGTCGACGATCTTCCCCTCGACCCGCTCGACGCCACGCTCTTCCGATTTTGTGCGCAGCAAACGGGCGATCAGCGACGCGTCGAAATGATACGCGTAATCGAGATCGGCGAGCGGCGATTGCGGATTGCGCGCGTCGGCAAAGGCAAATCGGTTTTCGAGCGCGGCAAGGCAGTTGAGCGAATAATGGTCGAAGCTCTTCACCCGGCCCGGGTCGCGCGCCCGAGCAGCCAGCCACAATTGATGCGGGTGCAGCCACAACATGTCGCGGCCGATCTTGCCGAAGCCGTGGATGTACGCTTCCCCCGGCGCGCCCCAGTCGACGAACTGGATGCCCATCTTGAACGTCGCCATGGAATGTTCGAGCACGTCGCGCAGCTCGATCCCGGCCAGCGCGAAATAGTTGCGAATGTGCGGAATGGTCGCTTCGCCGACCCCGATCGTCCCGATCTCTTCGGATTCGACCAGCCGGATCTTCACCTTGCTCAGCCATTGCGACAGCACCGCGGCGGTCATCCAGCCGGCGGTGCCGCCGCCGACGATGGTGATGCTTCGTACCGGGTTATTGGGAGCCGCCATCCTGAGCCCTTGCGATCCTTTTCACGCCCGTGCGGCGCGCGCGCATGGAAGCGGGCGCGGCGGTGCGATGCAAGCGCCTAGGCGCTGGCGCGGTTTTTGCGAAAGATGGCGAAGATGATCAGCAGGAACGCGGTCAACCGGATGAGGAAGACGGAGCTGCGCTCTTCGAGCGGAAGGCCGCCGAGCGCGAGAACCGTCTGGCCCAGCCCGAGGAGAAAGAAGGCGAACGCGAACAGCAGGAACAAGGGATCGCGGACCTTGTCCCAGAAGCGCAGGAAGAACAGGCCGGAGATAACGAACCCGCAGGCCGCGACGCCGGAAAGGAAGCTAAGCAATTCCATCCGTCACTCCTTTTCCAAGTCCCAGATGAACCCGAACAGCAATACGGCAACCGCCGCCACGGCCAGCAGAAGGCGCCACAATTGCAGGTCGAAATCGGGCACCACGAGCATGTCGACAACGAGCAGCAGGTTACTTGCTGCCAGCAGCACGAAACACAGGCAGCTCCACAACAGCAGCCGCGCGCCGCTGCGCGCATAGCTGCGCGCCAGCAGCCAGGCGCAGGCGCTGCTGGTCAGGAAACACAGCGTGTAGACGATGGTTGGAAAGAGGTCGGCCATGATCAATCTTTCCGCAATTTGAAGGCATCGGCGAACGCGGTGATCCCGCCGGCCGATGACGTGACGATCATACGCCGCACCTGATTGGGCTTGGACGCGTACAGCCGTTCGGCATCGGCGACCAAGCGATCGACCGTATCCGACACGGGCGTATATTCCGCGCCGCCTTCCGACGTGCTGGCCAGTCCTCCGGCGATCAGAGAGTCGAGCGATTGGGACACCACCAATTCGCTGGCGCGCAAGGATTCGATCAATTCGCCACGCGACCAGGGCCGCTTGTCGCTCTTCAGAAGCAGGAGCAGCTCCAGCGTCCAGACAGACGGAAAGCTGGCACTGATGAAGCTGGAAAGATCGTCGCTGGAAGGCACTGTGGCGTAATATGGTCCCGCTGAATTGAGCCCGGCACCTAACGGGGGCGGTGCGGGGTGATCAACCCATAGGTCGATGAATCGGGGCATTTTTCAGCGAGCGTAAAGCGAAACGTCTGATATGGAACGGGTCACGGCCGCCGGGGGGAGGCAGGCCTCGCCACGGCGGGGCAGATCGAACACGGAGTGTTGAGTGAACGCCAAAACCTCTCGCAAATCCCTTGAGCGCCAGCAGCTCGTTTCGGCGCTCCGCGCCCTTCGCCGCGGCGATTTCAGCGTTCGCCTGCCCGAAGATTTCACCGGGTCCGACGGAGAGATCGCGAGCCTGTTTAACGAGGTCGTTGCGCTCAACGAGGACATGACGGCCGAGTTCGAGCGGCTGTCCCACGTCGTCGGCAAGGAAGGCAAGATCACGCAGCGCGGGCGCGTCAAGAATGCGCGCGGCGGGTGGGAAACCGCCGTCCGCTCGGTCAACGAGCTGATCGAGGACATGGTCCAGCCGACCGCCGAAGTCGCGCGCGTCATCGGCGCCGTCGCCAAGGGCGACCTGTCGCAATCGATGACCGTCGAAATCGACGGCCGCCCGCTGCGCGGCGAATTCCTGCGCATCGGCAAGGTCGTCAACACGATGGTCGAACAGCTTGCCTCGTTCGCGTCCGAAGTGACGCGCGTGGCGCGCGAAGTGGGTTCCGAAGGCAAGCTGGGCGGCCAGGCGCGGGTGAAGGGCGTTGCCGGCACCTGGAAGGACCTGACCGACAACGTCAACGCGATGGCGACCAACCTCACCAGCCAGGTGCGTAACATCGCCGAAGTGACCACCGCGGTCGCCTCGGGCGACTTGTCGAAGAAGATCACGGTCGAGGTGAAGGGCGAGATCCTGGAACTGAAAAACACCATCAATACGATGGTCGACCAGCTCAACTCCTTCGCATCCGAAGTGACCCGCGTGGCCCGCGAAGTGGGTACCGAGGGCAAACTGGGCGGCCAGGCGCGCGTCGAAGGCGTCGGCGGCACGTGGAAGGATTTGACCGACAACGTGAACCTGATGGCCGACAATCTGACCGGCCAGGTGCGCAACATTGCCGAAGTGACCACCGCGGTCGCCTCGGGCGACCTGTCGAAGAAGATCACCGTCGACGTGAAGGGCGAGATTCTCGAGCTCAAGAACACCATCAACACGATGGTCGATCAGCTCAACTCGTTCGCATCCGAAGTGACCCGCGTGGCCCGCGAAGTGGGTACCGAAGGTAAGCTGGGCGGGCAGGCGCAGGTGCCGGGCGTCGCCGGAACCTGGAAGGACCTGACCGACAACGTCAACCTGATGGCCGAAAACCTCACCGGCCAGGTGCGCAACATCGCCGAAGTCACCACCGCGGTCGCCTCGGGCGATCTGTCCAAGAAGATCACCGTCGATGTGAAGGGCGAAATCCTCGAGCTTAAGAACACCATCAACACGATGGTCGATCAGCTCAACGGTTTCGCTTCGGAAGTGACCCGCGTGGCGCGCGAAGTGGGTACGGAGGGCAAGCTGGGCGGCCAGGCGGAGGTGCCCGGGGTCGCCGGAACGTGGGCCGACCTTACCGATAACGTGAATTCGATGGCCGAAAATCTAACCGGTCAGGTTCGTAATATTGCCGACGTCACCACCGCCGTTGCGCGCGGCGACCTGTCCAAGAAGATCACCGTCGAGGTGAAGGGCGAGATCCTGGCGTTGAAGAACACCATCAATACGATGGTCGACCAGCTCAACGGCTTCGCTTCGGAAGTGACGCGCGTGGCGCGCGAAGTGGGCTCGGAAGGGAAACTCGGCGGGCAGGCCAAGGTGGAAGGCGTCGCCGGCACCTGGGCCGACCTCACCGACAACGTGAACCTGATGGCCGGCAATCTGACCGGGCAGGTCCGCAACATCGCCGAAGTGACGACCGCGGTGGCCCGCGGCGACTTGTCGAAGAAGATCACGGTCGACGTGAAGGGCGAGATCGCGGAGCTTAAGAGCACAATCAACACCATGGTCGACCAGCTTAACTCCTTCGCGTCCGAGGTTACTCGCGTGGCCCGCGAAGTGGGTTCGGAAGGAAAGCTCGGCGGGCAGGCAAAGGTCGAAGGCGTCGCCGGCACCTGGGCCGACCTGACCGACAACGTCAACGCCATGGCCGCCAACCTGACCGGCCAGGTGCGCAACATCGCCGAAGTGACGACCGCGGTGGCGCTGGGCGATCTGTCCAAGAAGATCACCGTCGACGTGAAGGGCGAGATCCTCGAGCTCAAGAACACGATCAACACCATGGTCGACCAGCTCAACGGCTTTGCTTCGGAAGTGACCCGCGTGGCCCGCGAAGTGGGTACCGAGGGTAAGCTGGGCGGCCAGGCGCAGGTGCGCGGAGTCGCCGGCACGTGGAAGGACCTTACCGACAACGTGAATTCGATGGCCGAAAATCTAACCGGTCAGGTTCGCAATATCGCCGACGTCACCACCGCGGTGGCGAAGGGCGACCTGTCGAAGAAGATCACCGTCGAGGTGAAGGGCGAAATCCTTCAGCTCAAGGATACGATCAACACCATGGTCGACCAGCTGAACGCCTTCGCCTCCGAAGTGACGCGCGTGGCGCGCGAAGTCGGCACCGAAGGCAAGCTGGGCGGCCAGGCGCAGGTGCCGGGCGTCGGCGGCACGTGGAAGGACCTGACCGACAACGTCAACCTGATGGCGACCAACCTGACCAACCAGGTGCGCGGCATCGCCGACGTCGTCACCGCGGTTGCGCAGGGCAATCTGAAGCGCAAGCTGACGCTCGCCGCCAAGGGCGAGATCGCGGCGCTGGCCGAAACCATCAACTTCATGATCGATACGCTGTCGACCTTTGGCGACCAGGTCACGAACATGGCGCGCGAAGTGGGTATCGAAGGCCGGCTGGGCGGCCAGGCCAAGGTGCCGGGCGCCGCGGGCCTGTGGCGCGACCTGACCGACAACGTCAACCAGCTTGCCGCCAACCTCACCAACCAGGTGCGCTCGATCGCCGACGTGGCCACCGCCGTGACCAAGGGCGACTTGACTCGGTCCATCGCCGTTGAGGCGTCCGGCGAAATGGCCGCGCTGAAAGACAACATCAACGAGATGATCGGCAATCTCAAAGACCAGACGCTGAAGAATGCCGAGCAGGACTGGCTCAAGACCAACCTCGCCCGCTTCAGCCGGATGCTGCAGGGCGAACGCGACCTGACCACCGTGTCCAACCTGATCATGAGCGAGCTCGCGCCGCTGGTGAACGCGCAATATGGCGTCTTCTACGTCACCAAGCGCGACGAGGAGGACACCAAGCTTGAGCTGGTCGCCAGCTACGGCGCGGAAAATCCCGAGCAGCTGAAGAAGGAATTCGAGTTGCGCGAAGGGCTGGTCGGCCAGGCCGCCGCCGACAAGCGCCCGATCCTGCTCAAGGACACGCCGTCGGATTTCCTCCGCATCGGCTCCGGACTCGGCCACGCCAAGGCCGCCAACGTGAACATCCTGCCCGCCCTGTTCGAGGACGAGGTCAAGGCCGTCATCGAACTGGCGTCGTTCAGCGAGTTCAACGAAACCCACCAGAACTTCCTCGACCAGTTGATGGAATCGATCGGCATCGTGTTGAACACGATCGCCGCGACCATGCGTACCGAGGGCCTGCTGACGCAGTCGCAGCTGCTTACGCAGGAGCTTCAGGCGCGCCAGACCGAACTGACCACCAAGCAGGAAGAATTGCACAACACCAACGAGGAGCTGCAGGAGAAAGCGCAGCTGCTCGAGAACGAGAAGAAGCAGGTCGAAGCGAAGAATATCGAAATCGACATGGCCCGCCGCGCCATCGAGGAGAAAGCGGAGCAGCTGGCGCTGACGTCCAAATACAAGTCGGAGTTCCTGGCCAACATGAGCCACGAATTGCGCACGCCGCTCAACTCGCTGCTGATCCTGTCCAAGCTGCTCAGCGAAAATCCGCAGGGCAACCTCAACGCCAAGCAGGTCGAGTTCGCCAAGACGATCAACTCCGCCGGGTCCGACCTGCTCAGCCTGATCAACGACATTCTCGACCTGTCGAAGATCGAATCCGGAACGGTGACAATCGAGATCGGCGATATGCCGCTGGCGACGCTCAAGCAGCACATGGAACGGACCTTCCGCCAGTTGGCCGCCGACAAGGAGCTCGATTTCAACGTCAACTTCGATCCCAAGCTGCCCGAGGCGATCCGCACCGACGAGAAGCGGCTGCAGCAGATCGTTCTCAACCTGCTGTCCAACGCCTTCAAATTTACCGCCAAGGGCGGCGTCACGCTGGACGTCAGCTGCGCCACCGGCGGCTGGAGCCCGACCCACCCGGTGCTGCGCAATGCCGATACGGCGATCGAGATTTCGGTCACCGACACCGGCATCGGCATCCCGGTCGACAAGCAGAAGCTGATTTTCGAGGCGTTCCAGCAAGCCGACGGTACAACCAGCCGCAAGTACGGCGGCACCGGCCTTGGACTTTCCATCAGCCGCGAGATCGCGCGCCTGCTCGGCGGCGAACTCAAGGTCACCTCGAAACCCGGCGAAGGCTCGACCTTCTCCCTGTTCGTGCCGTTCAAGGCGTCTTCGGCCAAGCTGATCTCGGCACGGCCCGGAACGTTGGAGCCGGACGAGCACGGCACGTCGGTACCGACCGCTTTGCCGACCGGCTTCGAGGTTCCCGACGATCGCGACGACCTTGGCACCGACCCGTTCGTAATGATCGTCGAGGACGATACCACTTTTGCATCCCTGCTGCTCGAGCTGGCCCGCGAGGTCGGTTTGAAGGGCGTCGTGTCCAGCGCCGGGGCGGGGACTTTGGCGCTTGCCCGCAAGCTCAAGCCGGGCGCGATCACGCTCGACCTTGGGCTCAGCGACATCGACGGGTTCGTCCTGCTCGACCTGCTCAAGCATGACCCGGAGACGGCGCACGTTCCGATCCAGGTGATCTCCGGCCGCGACCACATGCGCTCCGCGGTCGACCTTGGCGCCTTTGGCGTAACCGAAAAGCCGGCCAGCCGCGAAGATCTGTCGGCACTGTTCACCGCGCTGCGCAAGGAAGCGGAGAAGGCCGCCAAGAAGGGCAAGCCCAAGAAGAAGGCGGATGCGACCGAGACCGCCGACCGCAACGCGGTCGAACTGGCCAGCGCCAAAGTGCTGATCGTCGACGACGACATCCGCAACATCTTCTCGTTGACCAGCGTGCTCGAAAGCTACGGCGTCGAGGTGCTTCATGCGGAGCGCGGCCGCGAGGGCATCAACATCCTTGAAAAGACTCCCGACATCGACGTCGCGCTGATCGACATCATGATGCCGGAAATGGACGGCTATGAAACGATGCGCGAGATCCGGCGCCGCCCCGACATCGGGGAACTGCCGCTGATCGCGGTCACCGCAAAGGCGATGAAGGGCGACCGCCAGAAGTGCCTGGATGCGGGCGCGTCCGACTATATCGCCAAGCCGGTCGACCTCGAGCTGCTGATGGCCCTGCTGCGCGTGTGGATCGCCCGGTCGCGCGAGACGGCTCAAACCCCGCCCTCCGTCGTTGAGGCTGCAGAGTAGACCTTAAGACATGGGGAAATCGGTGAAGACCGCGTCGGCAGAGCCGGTGACAACGACCGGATCGATTCCTGCTGCGGAGCAGGCCGAGCGGGCGCGCGTGCTGGTGGTCGACGACGACCAGCGCAACCTGCTTGCCGTGCGCACCGTGCTGGAGGATGTCGGCGAGATCGTCGAGGCGTCGTCCGGCGAAGAAGCGCTGCGCCATCTGCTCAAGGGCGAATTCGCGGTCATCCTGCTCGACGTGCTGATGCCGGGCATCGACGGGTACGAAACCGCCGAGATTATCCGCAGCCGCGAGCAGACCAAGCGAATCCCGATCGTATTCCTGTCCGCCGTCAACAAGGACGCCGAACACCTGCTGCGCGGCTACGAAATGGGCGCCGTTGACTATGTCTTCAAACCAGTCGACCCGGTCGTGTTGCGGTCGAAGGTGGCGGTGTTCGTCGACCTGTTCGCCAAGACCAAGGAGATCGAACGCAAGGCGCGGCATGAACAGGCCCTGCTCGACGCGGCATTGCGGGCCAACAGCGAGCGGTTGAAGGCGGAAAAAGGCCTTCGGCAGGCGGAGCAGCGTCAGGCCGCGATCATCCAGTCCCTGCCGATCGTGCTCTATCTCGAGCCGCTCGAATGCGAGCCGCGCTGTCCGAAGTTCGTCAGCGGCGACCTCCACGCGATGACCGGCTACAGCTTCGCCGACGTGATGGAGCACCCCGACCTGTGGATAGAACGGGTGCACCGGGACGACAAGGCGCAAGTCCTTGCCGCTCTGGAAGAGCGCAACCGCACCGGCCGACTGTCGGTCGAATATCGCTGGCGCTGTTCGGACGGGTCGTACAAATTCTTTCACGACCAGGCGGTCCTGCTCAACGACGGCGACGGCAAGCCGCAGGAGTTTGCCGGCACGCTGACCGACGTCACCGAGCGCCGGCTGCTCGAAAGCCAATTGGTCCAGGCGCAGAAGATGGACGCGATCGGCAAGCTGACCGGCGGTATCGCGCACGACTTCAACAACCTCCTGGCCGCCGTGCTTGGCGGGCTCGGCCTGATCGAACGCCGGGCCAAGCTGTCGGGCGACAACAAGCGCATCATGGTGATGACTAAGCGCGCCGCCGACCAGGGTTCGGAACTGGTGCGCCGCCTGCTCGCTTTTTCGCGCCAGCAGCAGCTGGAGCCGGCCGCGCTCGACCTCGAGGCGCTGCACGAAGGCGTCGACGACTTGCTTCGCCACACGCTGGGCGGGCTGGTCGAGCTCGACTGGTCGATCCCGGCCGACGCGTGGAAGCCCTTTGCCGACCAGGCGCAGCTTGAGCTCGCGCTGATGAACCTCGTCATCAACGCCCGCGACGCCATGCCCGAAGGCGGCACGATCCAGGTCGCGATCGAAAACCGCACCGTCACCGACGACGACCCCTTGCCTTTGAGCGAAGGCGATTACGTGTCGCTGGCGGTGATCGACAACGGGTGCGGCATCGCGCCCGACATGCTCGACAAGGTGCTGGAACCGTTCTTCACCACCAAGGACGTTGGGAAGGGCACCGGGCTTGGATTGAGCATGGTCTATGGCTTTGCCAAACAATCCGCGGGCACGCTCAGCCTGAGTAGTGAGGTGGGCAAGGGCACGCGCGCGGAATTGTGGCTGCCGCGCGCATCGCAGCATGCCCCCGAGCGTGACCGCCGCACCGATGAGGCAGAGCCCGAAGTCTTGCGGACCTTGAACGTCCTGTTGATCGACGATCACGCGGAAGTGCGCGGGACGACGGCGGCGATGCTGGCCGAGCTTGGCCATTCGTCGGTCGAGGCCGGCAGCGGCCCCGAAGCCCTCGCCATTCTTGAAGAGCAAGGCGACGAGTTCGACCTGATCATCACCGATTACGCGATGCCCAAGCAGAGCGGGACCGAGGTCGTCCGCCGGTCACGCGAGATGAAGCCGGAGCTGCCCGCGATCATCATCACGGGTTATGCCGACGAAGCCGAAATCGGCGCCCGGCCGGCGGAAGTCGCCTTGTTGATGAAGCCATTCACGCTGGCCCAACTGGCCGGCGTCATTCGCAGTTCGACCTGATCAGCTGGCCGCGCGGCCGCCGGTAACCTTGCGCACCGCAGCGACGAGTTCGTCCTCATTGATCGGCTTTTGCACCACCACGACATCGGGCGCGCGGTCGATCAACTCGTCGGCGTAGCCAGTGATGAACACGACCGGGATATCGCGCTTTTCGCAAATTGCCCGCACCGCTTTCAGCCCGTCGCCGGGCAGCAGGCGAACGTCGGCGGTCAGCAGGTCGATCGGCTGGCCGCCGGCACCCAAAACCGCCGCGTCTTCGGACCGCGCGAAGGAAAAGGACGTATAGCCCATCCGCTCCAGCATATCCTGAAGCGTTTGGGCGATCAGATAATCGTCCTCCATGATGAACGCGCGCAATGCCTGTTCCTTTGTCCGCTTAACCGCTGGGTAAACGCGCTCCTATCATTCGGTTTCCGCCGCAGGGAGAACAATCGCCCGCGTCATGCCCGCCTGTCAGATTGCCGGACGGCGAAGGGCGCGGACCTTTGGCGGCGCCACCCCGCTCGCTTCGACCAATTCGGGCACCGGTTCGTGCATGTGCATCAGGGAACTCAGCAGCGCTTCGTCCTCGCTCGAGCAGACGCCGAGCACCAGCGCTTCGTCACAGCCCTCGGCGGCGAGATAGGCGTGGCCCATTTTCGAATCGATGTAGATCGCTTCGCCGGTCTGCAGCGTAACCGGATCGTAGAATTCGGTGTGGACGATGATCGAGCCTTCGAGGACGTGAATATATTCCTCGCCATTGTGCGACACGAGATCGCCGAATTCGGACAGCGTCTTGGCGCGGATCCGGGTGAGGATCGGCACCATCCGCTTGTGGCGCAATTCGGTGCACAGATAATAATAATCGTAATTCGGCGTGTTGACCCGGATCGCATCCTCCAGGCGGCCGATGCTGCGCCGCGCCGTGACCGTCTCCGGCGGCTCGGTTTCCGCGAACAATTCCGAAATCGGGATTTCCAGATTTTCGCTTAGCTGGACGAGCTTGTCGTAAGTCAGCGTTAGTCTGTCGTTCTCGACCTTCGAGAGCGTCGAAAGCGGAATGCCGCTGTGCTCGCTCATGTCGCGCAGCGTCCAATTGCGATGCCGACGAAGCTCCTTGAGAATCTGCCCCAGTGTCGGACGCGTGCTCAACCTTCTGACTCCGACAGCAAGTTTGACAATTTTCTGATCAGGCTCATAATGGCCTAAATAGATATTCTGCGCATGATAAGGCGATTTGCGCGATTCGGGCAAATTCTCTGGGAGGGGAAAGCAGATGCGGAAACTGGTCGCGTTCGTGACGGCATGTGTCGGGGCTATATGTTTGTCGAGCGCGGTTGCGCAATCGCCGGACCAGCGCGGCCCGCTTACTCCGGTCGCGGGCGATGGGCCCGGGACCAATTTGCCGACGACCCCGCGCCAAGGCCCGGAATCGCTGAGCAAGGAGGATGTCGACGCCTGGCTCGACGGCTACATGCGCTATGCGCTTGGCAAGAATGACATCGCCGGCGCCGTGGTCACCGTCGTCAAGGATGGCCAGCTTTTGACCAAGCGCGGTTACGGCTACGCGGACGTCGCCAGCCGCAAGCCGGTCAATCCCGATCTGACCCTGTTCCGACCGGGTTCGGTGTCGAAACTGATTACCTGGACCGCGGTCATGCAGCAGGTCGAACAGGGCAAGATCAACCTCGACGCCGACATCAACCAATACCTCGATTTCAAGATCAAACCGTACCGGGGCCAGCCGGTCACGATGCGGCAGCTGATGCAGCATACGGCCGGGTTCGAAGAGCAGATCAAGGACCTGATCGGGTCGGACCGCAAAGGCATTCCGGAATATGACGAGTTGCTCAAGCGCTGGGTGCCGAACCGCATCTTCGCGCCCGGCACCACGCCCGCATATTCCAACTACGGGACGTCGCTTGCCGGCTACATCGTCCAGCGCACGTCGGGCGAGAATTTCTACGACTATACCGACCGCCACATCTTCACCCCGCTGAAGATGAACCATTCGACCATGCGCCAGCCGCTGCCGGCAGCGTTCCAGCCACTGATGGCGACGGGCTACAAGACGGCGTCCGGCGACCCGCTGAAGTTCGAAATCGTCGGCCCCTCGCCGGCGGGGTCACTGTCCTCGACAGGGACGGACATGGCGCGCTTCATGATCGCCCATCTCAACAACGGCGAGCTTGACGGCCAGCGCATCCTCAAGCCCGAAACGGCCAGGTACATGCACACCGCCGTGAAGCTGTACGTGCCGCCGCTGGACGGGATGGCGCTCGGGTTTTTCCAGACCAACGTCAACGGCCGGCGCGTCATCGCCCACCTTGGCGATACCGAAGGCTTCCATACCTCCTTGCACCTGTTCCTGGACGGCAACACCGGGCTTTACGCCTCGTTCAACAGCGGCGGCGAAGAAGGTGGGGTCAACGGAGTGCGGGTGGCGCTCTTCGAGCAATTCGCCGACCGCTACTTCCCGGGCAAGCCGGACATGAACCGCGTGCCGAAGGAGCAAGCGAAGAAGCATGCGGAGATGATGGCGGGCAACTGGGTCGCCTCGCGGCGCGCCGATTCCAGCTTCCTCAACCTCACGGCGCTGATCGGGCAAACCAAGGTGTCGGTCGACAAGGACGGCAATCTTGTCGCGTCGGGCCTGTCGCTGTCCGCGGCCAAACCCAAGTGGGTCGAGACCGAACCCTTTGTCTGGCACGACCTCAACAGCAACCAGCGGCTTGCCGCCGTAGTCAAGGATGGCAAGGTCCAGCGCTTCAGCGGATCGATCATGTCGGCCTTCACCGTGTTCGAACGGCCGGCGTGGTACAAGAACAGCGCGCTGGTCATGCCGTTGCTGCAGATCGCGATCGGCATCCTGCTGATCACCGCGATCCTGTGGCCGGTGCGCCATGCGGTTCGCCGTTACCACAAGGCCGAGTTTGCGCTGACCGGGCGAGAGTTGCTTGGCTACCGCCTGTCGCGCAGTGCGGCGGTCGCGATCCTGCTGGTGCTGGTCGGCTGGGCAGCCCTCATCACCGTGATGTTCGGCGAGCTCGAAAACACGGGCGGCAATCTCGATACGCTCGTCATCATCGTCCAGCTGCTGACGTTCGTCGCCTTCCTCGGCGGGCTCGCGATCTTCTGCTGGTATGCCTGGCAGGTGTGGACCGGCAAGCGGCGCTGGACGGCCAAGGTGTGGAGCCTTGCCCTGGTCTTCGCCGGCATCGTGGTCGTGTGGGTCGGCTTTGCCTTCCACATGCTCAGCATCGGTACCAACTACTGATGAGGCAAAGGCTCGCCTTTCGGGTCGAGACCTTCCGGCTCGCCGCGCCCTTCCGCATCTCGGGCTATGTGTTCGAGGGCAGCGATGTCGTCGTCGTCGAACTGACCGACGGCGACCATCGCGGACGCGGCGAAGCAGGCGGCGTCTATTATCTGGGCGACGATGCCGCCAACATCGTCGCCACGCTGGACGCCAACCGCGCCGCGATCGAAGGCTGCGAAAGCCGCTCGGACCTGCAGCAGCTGCTTCCTCCGGGCGGCGCGCGCAACGCGGTCGATTGCGCGATGTGGGAGCTAGAAGCCAGTCGCCTGGGCCAGCCCGCGCACGCGCTGGCCGGCATCGCCGAACCCAGGCCTTTGGTCACCACCTTCACGCTCGGCGCCGACGATCCGGCGAAGATGGCCGAAGGCGCACGGGGCTATGCGCAGGCCCGGGCGATCAAGCTGAAGCTGACAGGCGACCTGGACCTCGACCTTGCCCGGGTGGCTGCGGTGCGCGAGGCGCGGCCCGATGCCTGGCTGGGCGTCGATGCCAACCAGGGTTTTGCCATCGGCGAACTGGAGGCGCTGGCCCGCGGCCTTGCCGACCTCGGGGTCGAATTGCTCGAACAGCCGCTGGCGCGCGGTCGCGAAGCCGACCTCGAAGGCTTCGACAGCCCGATCCCCGTCGCCGCCGACGAAAGCGCGCTGTCGCTGGCCGACATGGCCTCGCTCCCCGGCCGCTTCGACGTGGTCAACATCAAGCTCGACAAGTGCGGCGGGTTGACCGAAGCGCTCGACATCGCACGCGAGGCCCGCCGGCTTGGGCTTGGCGTGATGGTCGGCAACATGGTCGGCACGAGCCTTGCGATGGCCCCCGCCTTCATCCTTGGCCAATATTGCGATTACGTCGATCTCGACGGGCCGACCTTCCTGACCGAGGACCGAAGCCCCGCCGCCCGTTATGACGGCGGCAAGATCTGGTGTCCCGACGAGGTTTGGGGCTCCCCGCAGGCCGTGGCTGCCGGCGCATGACGACCCCGTCGAACTGGTTCGGTCAGCCGCGTGGCCTGACGATCCTGTTCCTGACGAACATGTGGGAGCAATTCTCCTACTACGGCATGCGCGCGCTGCTGGTTTACTACATGACCACGACCCTGCTGTTCGATCAGGAGAAGTCGTCCAGCATCTACGGTTTCTACACCGCCTTCGCCTATTTCACGCCGATCATCGGCGGGACCATCGCCGACCGCTGGCTGGGCAAGAAACGAGCCGTGATCATCGGCGCGACGATCATGGCCGCGGGCCATTTCATGATGGCGTTCGAACCGGCTTTCTATTTCGCCCTGGCCACCATCGCGCTTGGCAATGGCCTGTTCCTGCCGACGCTGCCGGCGCAGATCAACGACCTCTATCATTCCGGCGATCCGCGCCGCCCGTGGGCCTACAACGTCTATTATGTGGGCGTGAACGTCGGCGCCTTCCTGGCGCCGCTGATCTGCGGTTTCCTCGGCGAAACCTACGGCTGGCACTGGGGCTTCGGCGCGGCCGGTGTTGGCATGCTGACCGGTCTCGTCATCTACCTGTGGGGCCAGCGCTACCTGCCGCCCGAACGCAGGGCCGATGCGCACCCCGCGACGCCAGCGCCAATCACGCACCGCGGGCGCAACACCTTCCTGTTGCTGCTGGGCATCGGCCTGGCGGTGACCGTGTTCCGCGGCGCCTATGAGCAGATCGGCAACACCTTCGCGTTGTGGATGCGCGACGATGTCGACCGCGTCATCGGCGGCATCGAGATCGGTGCGGCGATGTTCTTCTCGCTCAATCCGCTGCTGGTGATGATCATGACGCCTTTTCTGCTCGCGCGCTGGAAGCGGCAGGCGGAGCGCGGCACCGAATTGTCGGTGATGCACAAGATGGCGACCGGCGCCCTGATCGTCGCAGCCTCCTACCTCGTCGTGGCCGCCGCCGAAGCGGTCAGCGGCGCGGGCAGCGCGCACTGGCTGTGGCTGCTGTCCTTCTTCCTCATCTTCACGCTTGGCGAACTGTACATCCTGCCCAACGGGCTCGGCATCTTCGCCCGGCTCGCCCCCCCTAAGCTTGGGGCCAGCACGGTCGCGGCCTGGTATCTCGCGATCTTCGCGGGCAGCCTTGCCGCCGGGCAGGTCGGGCGGCTGTGGAGCCACGTCGACCACACCAGCTTCTTCCTGCTGCTGGCCGGCATCGCCACCGCCGCGGCAATGCTTCTGTTCCTGCTCGACCGGCCGACCAAGGCGGTGCTTGCCGCCGCCGCGGACGCGGGACCGGACGAAGACCTGACCGATGTCGGCATCGGCCTTGCGAGGCAGCGCCATGGCTAGCCCGCGCAGTTCAACAATTCGCACCGCAATTTTCGGGCGCCTTGGCGGCGTCCGGGCAATGAGAGAAGGGGAGTGGCAATGAAAAATCTGGGATTCACCGCACGAACGGCGTTGTTCGCATCGGCCGGAATGGCAGCCATGCTGATGGCCGGCACGGCCCACGCGCAAATCCAGGAGCAGCAGCCGCCGCCGCAACAGGACGATAGCGCAACCGATGCCGACCCGGCGGAAATCATCGTCACCGCGCAGAAGCGCGAGGAGTCCATCCTTGCCATTCCGCAATCGGTCAGCGTCGTCGGCGGCGACACGCTTGAGCGGCTCAACGCTAGCAGCTTTCAGGACTTCGCCGCGCTTGTCCCGGGCCTCAGCCTGACGGAAACCAATCCCGGCAACACCCGCATCGTCCTGCGCGGCGTCAATACCGGCGGCGTCAGCCAGACGGTCGGTGTGTATGTCGACGAGACGCCGTTCGGATCGAGCAGCGGCCTGGTCAACGGCGCCATCCTCGCCGGCGACTTCGACACGTTCGATGTCGCCCGGCTGGAAGTCCTGCGCGGGCCGCAGGGTACGCTCTATGGCGCAAGCTCGCTTGGCGGCGTGATCAAATACGTCACCAACGCGCCGCAGCTCGGCCAGAATGGTGGACGGGCGCGCGTGTCGGTCGAAAGCGTCAAGGGCGGCGAACTCGGTTTCAACGTGGCCGGCGTCGGCAATGCCGCGCTGGGCGACACGGCTGCCCTTCGCGTTTCCGGCTTCTATCGCAAGGAAGCTGGCTTCATCGACGCCGAGGCCGGCTGGTCGAACCTGCTCGGCTCCCCGTCGATCGGTGGCGACGACATCAACGACGCCAAGGTTTACGGCGGCCGTGCGCAATTGCTGTTCGAGCCGACCGACCTGTTCAAGGTCCGGCTGTCCGCCGTCACCCAGCAGATCCATTCGCACGCGTCGTCCGCGATCGAAGTCGACGACGACACGCTCGACCCGGTCGACGACCGGTACATCCAGACGGTCTTCATTCCGGAGTTCAACAAGACGCGCTATACCGTGCTCAACGGCACGGCCGAATATGACTTCGGCTTTGCGTCATTGCTGTCCTCGACCAGCTACGCGCGGCTCAAGCAGACCTTCCTGACCGACCTGACGACGACCTACGGCTTTGCCGTATCCTTCATCTTCGGTGGACTTGTCCGGCCGTTGGGCGCGCAGCAGGACCAGTTGACGGGTTTCAAGAAATTCACGCAGGAATTCCGACTGACGTCGCCTTCCGACGATCGCTTCGAATGGCTGCTCGGCGCTTACTACACCAACGAGCGCGGCAAGATCGTCCAGGACATCAACGCCTTCGACGTCGACACCGACACACTTGCCACGGACATTCCAAACCTCGCCAACGCGACGCTGCCGAGCAAATATCGCGAAGTCGCCGGCTTTGCGAACGCGACCTTCCATTTCAACGAGACCTTTGACCTGACTGGCGGCGTCCGCCTCAGCCGCAACAAGCAGGAAGCGAGCCAGGTCCTGGACGGGCCGCTGGTCGGTGGGCTGACGACGTTCGACGATCTCAACTCGTCCGAATCCGTGTTCACCTATGCCCTTGCACCGCGCTTCGAGCTGAGCCCGAACACCGCGCTCTATGCGCGCGTCGCGACGGGTTACCGGCCCGGTGGTCCGAACGTGCTGGCGCCCGGCGCACCGCCGGAATTCGCAACTTATGACGCTGACCGGCTGACCAATTACGAAATCGGGCTGAAGACCGACATCGGGCGCCGGCTTTCGTTCGATATCGCCGGCTACATCCTTAAGTGGAAGGACATCCAGCTGTTCGTCGTCGAGGACGGTGTCGGGTTCAACGCCAACGGCGGCAAGGCCACGTCCTACGGCCTGGAATCGACCATGACCTACCGGCCGTTCCGGGGCCTCCAGCTGCTTGGCAACGTCGCTTACGTTCACGGGGAGCTGGACGAGAACGCCGGCGCCACGGGCGGGCGCAAGGGCGATCCCCTGCCGTGGGTGCCGCGGCTGAGCGCCAGTCTCAATGCCGATTACGAATGGCCGATCGCTGTCGATACCCGCGCCTTCGTCGGCGGCGGCGTGCGCTATGTCGGCAAGCAATACGCCAACTTCGACGCCGATTACCGCACCGCCAACGGCCGCCAGCGCCCGATCAATCCGTACGGGGTGCTGGACCTTCGCGGCGGCGTTGAATTCCGCAACTTCAACGTCGAGGCCTACATCCAGAACCTGACAGACTCGCACGGACTGACATCGGCGGACCTGCCGACCGACGCGTTTCTCGGCACGCCCGTGCTGCCCAATGGCGCGGTCAGCGCCGCGGTCATTCGGCCGCGGACGATCGGGGTCACCCTCGGCATGGAGTTCTGATGGCCAATGTGACTGCCGTCACACGTGAACCGTCCAGCGAACAGGAGCTGCCGCACCCGTACCTCCTGTTCCTGGGCGACACGGTGCATCCGGGGTTCGCCAAGACGGCGTTCGGCCTGAAGCAATGGGCGCCGGAGCTGTGCCTTGGCCAGTTTGCGCTGCCCAGCGCGCAGATCGACCTTGGCCTGCCCAACCTTCGGCCCGCCGAAGCGCGCGCGAAGGGTGCCCGCGCCCTGGTCATCGGGGTCGCCAATTCGGGCGGCTTCATCGCGGCGTCGTGGATCCCCGCACTGGTCGAGGCGCTGCAGGACGGGCTTGATATCATCAGCGGCATGCACGCGCGGCTCGGCGATATCGCGGAGCTTCGCTACACGGCGGAACGGCACGGTCGGCAACTGATCGACATCCGCACCCCGCCGCCGCGGATTCCGATCGCCACCGGCCTCAAGCGCAGCGGCAAGCGGCTGCTGACCGTCGGCACCGACTGCGCCTTGGGCAAGAAATATGCCGCATTGTCGATCGCGCGCGCCTTTGCCGAGCGCGGCGTTGACGCCGATTTCCGCGCCACCGGCCAGACCGGCATCATGATCGCCGGCAGCGGCATTCCGATGGACGCCGTCGTTTCCGATTTCGCTGCCGGGGCGGCGGAACTGCTCAGCCCGGACGCGGCGCCAGACCATTGGGACGTGGTCGAGGGCCAGGGTTCGATTCTTCATCCGGCCTACGCCGGCGTTTCGCTGGCCCTACTCCATGGGAGCCAGCCGGACGTGTTCGTCGTCTGTCACGACCCGGGCCGGACGCACCTGCTCGGCGACGAACAGTTCGCCCTGCCCCCGGTCGAGGAGATTATCGATCTCACCGTCCGCCTCGGGTCGCGCACCAACCCGGCCATCCGTTGCGGCGGCATTGCTCTGAACACGTCTAAGCTGGAAGCGCAGGAAGCCGAGGCCCTGTGCGCAGCGGAATCGCGACGGCTTGGCTTGCCCGTGGCCGATCCCATCCGGGGCGGTCCCGCCTTCGACGCGCTGATCGAGAATTGCCTCGCCGCGCCCGCCAGTAGCTGAGGATAGAAATATGCTGACAGCCGGCTTCAAGTTGCTCGCCCGCAGCCGCGCCCTCCTGCTCGTCACGGCCGCTGTCGCCACGCCCGCCTGGGCTGCTCCGCCCGATGGTTTCGCCCAGCGCGTCGAACAGGTCCGCACCAAGATCGGCGTGCCCGGCGTCGCCATCACGATCGTCGAGAACGGGCAGCCGACATTGGCCCAGGGTTGGGGCACGCAAATGGTCGGCAGTAACCGGCCGGTCGGCCCGCAAACCATCTTCCAGACGGGATCGACCGGCAAGGCGTTCACCACCGCCGCGCTCGCCATCCTTGTCGACCAGGGCAAGCTGAAATGGGACAGCGCGGTGATCGACTACATGCCGTGGTTCCGGATGTACGACCCGTGGGTCACGCGCGAGATCACGGTGCGCGACCTGCTGGTCCACCGCAGCGGGCTCGGCCTTGGCGCGGGCGACCTGTTGTTCCTGCCGAACAGCGACCTGTCGCGGCGCGAGACCGTGGAACGGCTCGGGCGGATCAAGCCCGCGACCAGTTTCCGCAGCGGCTATGCTTATGACAACGTCCTCTACATGGTCGCCGGCCAGCTGATCGAGGAAGTCAGCGGCCGCACCTGGGAGCAATTCGTCCGCGAGCAGATTTTCGCGCCCCTGGGCATGAACGAATCCACCGTGTCCGACCGGGAATATCTGGCGACCGCGGACCGCGCGCACGCGCATGTCCGGTCGGACGGGCCAATCGTCGGGCTGGGCGCGCAAAAGCCGCTCGACGGCGATGCGCTGATCGCCGCCAATGCCGCGCCCGCCGGTGGCCTGTCGATCAGCGCCGACGACATGAGCCGCTGGCTGCAGGTGCAGCTCGCGCGCGGCAAGATTCCGGGCAGCGACCGGCGCTTGTGGTCGGAGGAACAGGCCGCGCAAATGTGGGACCCGGTGGTGATCCAGCCGATCGCGCCGGCCATCCCCGGGTTCGAAGCCGTGCAGCCCAATTTCGAAACCTATGCGCTGGGTTGGGACGTGCGCGACTATCGCGGGGCCAAGCTGATCTGGCACGGCGGCGCGGTCTTCGGATCGCTTGCCGCGGTCGCCCTGCTACCCGACCGCAACGTCGGCATCTACATCGCCGCCAACGCCAACGAAGGGCAGCTGGTGCGCGGCCTGCTGTACGAATTGCTCGATCATTATCTCGGCGCCCCCGCGGCGGGCTGGCCCGAAAAGTATGACGTGATCCGCACCAAGCGCATCGCCGATGCCGCCGCGCAGGTACAGCAGGAAGAGAAGGCTCCGGTGAAGGCTGGGCCGTCCCTGCCGCTCGACCGATATGCCGGCGACTTTACCGACCCGTGGTATGGCACGATCAACGTCCGCCGTGCAGGCCAAGGCCTGCACATCGAATTCCCGCATTCGACGGGGATGGACGGGCCGCTCACCCACTATCAATATGACACGTTCCGGACGAACCCGACGCTGAAATGGGTGGAGCCGGCCTATGTCACCTTCTCGCTCGGCGCCAACGGCACGGTCGAGCGAGTGACGATGAAACCGGTTTCGCCGATCGCCGACTTCAGCTTCGATTTCCAAGACCTGTTGTTCACGCCGGCCGCCAAGGGGGAAGCCAAGTGAAGCCAAACAAGATCACCAGGCCGCTGGCCATCGCGTCGCTGATGCTGCTCGCCGGTTGTGCGACGACGACGGCGCCTGACCAGGTTGCGACCTACGACCTGTTGATCCGCAACGGCACGATCTACGACGGCACCGGCGGTGCCCCATACGTTGGCAACGTCGGCATCACCGGCGACCGCATCGCTTACGTCGGACCGCCGCGTCCTGCCCGGTCCGGACGGATGGTCGATGCGGGTGGGCTCGCCGTCGCGCCGGGCTTCATCAACATGCTCAGCTGGGCAACCGAATCGCTGATCGCCGACCCGCGCGCGCAAAGCGACATTCGCCAGGGCATCACCACCGAAGTCATGGGCGAAGGCTGGTCGATGGGGCCGCAAACGCCGGAAATGAAAAAGTCGTCGATCGAGCAGCAGGGCGATTTCAAGTTCCCGATCGAATGGACCACGCTTGGCGAATATCTGACCTACATGGAAAAGCGCGGAATCGCGCCCAACATCGCGTCCTTCGTCGGCGCGACCACGGTCCGCCAGCATGAGCTGGGCGAGCGCGACGTTGATCCCAACCCGCAGCAGCTGGACCGCATGCGCGGCCTCGTCCGCCAGGCGATGCAGGAAGGCGCGATGGGTGTCGGCAGTTCGCTCATCTATCCGCCCGCTGCCTTCGCCGAAACCGACGAACTGATCGCGCTGGTGACCGAAGCCGGCAAGTGCGGCGGCATGTACATCAGCCACATGCGATCGGAAGGCGACCGCTTGGTCGAAAGCGTGGACGAGCTGATCGAGATCTCCCGCCGCTCGGGCGCGCCGGCCGAAATCTATCATCTCAAACAGGCCGGACGCGCCAACTGGGGCAAGCTGGACGCGGTCATCGCGCGGGTCGAAGCGGCGCGGGCGCAGGGCCTCAAGATCACCGCTGACATGTATACTTATACCGCCGGCGGCACCGGGCTCGCCGCGTCCATGCCGCCCTGGGTGCAGGAGGGCGGCGTGGAGGCGATGCTCGAAAGGCTCAAGGATCCCAAGGTCGTCGCACGGGTGAAGGCCGAAATGGTCCGCCCGGGCAGCGACTGGGAAAATCTCTATCACCATGCCGGGCCGGACCGCGTGTTGCTGAGCAACATCGTCGACCCGTCGCTCAAGCCGTTGATCGGCAAGACGGTCGCCCAGGCGGCCAAGGACCGCGGCGTCAGCCCCGAACAGCTGGTAATCGATCTTACGCTGGCCGATCGCGGCCGCATCGGCGCGCTCTATTTCCTGATGAACGAAGACAATGTGCGCCGCCAAACCAGCCTGCCGTGGATGAGCTTCGGGTCCGACGCCGAAGCCGCCGCGCCCGAAGGAATTTTCCTGAAGTCCAGCACGCACCCGCGCGCATATGGCAACTTCGCCCGCTTCCTCGGCAAATATGCGCGCGACGAAAAGACCGCGCCGCTCGCCGACGCGGTTCGCCGGCTGACCTCGCTACCGGCCGACAACCTTGGCATCCGCGATCGCGGCCGGCTGGCGCCCGGGATGGCGGCCGACGTGGTCATTTTCGATCCCGCGACGATCGCCGACCACGCGACGTTCGAACAGCCGATGCAATATGCGACCGGCGTGCGCGACGTGTTCATCAACGGCGTTGCCGTCCTGCGCGACGGCAACCACACCGGCGCGACCCCGGGCCGCTTCGTCAAGGGACCGGGCTGGACCGGCTGGCCCGGCGGCGGCGCGTGCGCGAACGGCGGCAAGCGCCCGCAATAAGGGCCGCGCCTTGAGCGGCCGGAGCGCGCATGCTTGAAGGCGGCGTGGCTGGCGGCTGGACATTCGCGATCGATCGCGGCGGCACTTTCACCGACGTGATCGCCACCTCGCCCGGCGGCGAGACCGTGGTCGAGAAACTGCTGTCGGAAAATCCGGGCCAGTATGACGACGCTGCGCTGGAGGCGATCCGGCGCGTGCTGGCGCGATCCGGCGGCGGGACGGTCGAGGCCGTGCGCATGGGCACGACGGTCGCCACCAATGCCTTGCTCGAACGCAAGGGCGACCGCGTGGCGCTGGCCATCACGCGCGGCTTCGGCGACGCGCTACGCATCGGCTACCAGGCGCGACCCGAAATCTTCGCGCGCCACATCGTCCTGCCCGACCAGCCGTACGAGATGGCGGTCGAGATCGACGAACGCATCGGTGCCGATGGCGCGATCGTCCGCGCGCTCGACGAAGACCAGGCGCGGGCAGCCCTGCAGTCGGTACGCGAGGTTGGTATCGACAGCCTTGCCATCGTCCTCGTCCATGGCTGGCGCTTCACGCAGCACGAGGCGCGTCTGGCGCACATCGCTGCCGAACTCGGCTTCGCGCAAATCTCCGTCAGTCACGAGGTCGCGCCGCTGATCAAGCTGATCGGCCGCGGCGATACGACGGTGGTCGACGCCTATCTGTCGCCGGTGCTGCGCCGCTACGTCGACCGCGTCGCCGCCGGATTGCCCAAGGCCGCGCGCCTGCAATTCATGCAGTCCAACGGCGGCCTTGCCGACGCCGGCGCCTTTCGCGGCAAGGACGCAATCCTGTCCGGTCCGGCAGGTGGTGTCGTCGGCATGGTCGCGGCCAGTGCGCCGCATTTTGGCGATGGCGAGCCCCACCGACTGATCGGCTTCGACATGGGCGGCACCTCGACCGACGTGTCCCACTATGCCGGCCGGTTCGAACTGTCCGACGAAAGCGTCGTCGCCGGCGTGCGCATCCGTGCGCCGATGATGCACATCCACACCGTCGCGGCGGGCGGCGGAAGCATCTGCAGCTTCGACGGCATGCGCTTTCGCGTCGGCCCGCAATCCGCCGGCGCCCACCCCGGCCCGGCCTGTTACCGCAACGGCGGGCCGCTGACCGTGACCGATTGCAACCTGTTCCTGAAGCGCATCGATGCGGGCGCCTTTCCCGCCGTGTTCGGCCCGGACGGCAGGCAGCCGCTCGATCCCGAGGCGTCGCGGGCTCGGTTGCAGGAAGTCGCCGACGCGCTTGGCGGCGCCAAGACGCTCGAAGACATTGCCGACGGTTTCCTCGCCATTGCGGTCGACAACATGGCCAAGGCGATCCGCAAAATAAGCATCGCGCGCGGCCACGATGTCACCCGCTACACGCTGGCCTGCTTCGGCGGCGCCGGCGGCCAGCTTGCCTGCCGCGTCGCGGATGCGCTCGGCATCGAACGCATCCTCATTCACCCGCTCGCCGGCGTGCTGTCCGCTTATGGCATCGGCCTGGCCGACGTGAAGGTAATCCGCGAAGCCAGCTTCCTGCAGCCGCTCGGCAGCGACGTCGCCGAACCCCTCGCTGCGCTGGAAGCGGCGGCTTTAGGCGCGCTCATCGACCAGGGCGTTGGCCGCGACGCCGTCACGCTCATCCGCCGCGCACGCCTGCGCTATGCCGGGAGCGACACTACGCTCGACGTCATGCTGGCCGACGCGGCGGCGATGCGCGCCGACTTCGAAACGCTGCACCGTGCGCGCTTCGGCTATCTGGACAGCAGTGCCGGGATCGTCATCGACGCCCTGGTCGTGGAAGGCGTCGGCCATCGCGGCACGAAGGCAACGGACACCGCTTCCGGGGTTGAGGGCGAGCCGGTCCCCGGCCCCGCCCTGATCGCCGAGGCGACGTCCACCACTGTCGTCGAACCGGGCTGGACCGCGCGGCGCGCCGGTGACGGCACGCTGCTACTCGCCCGCACCGTGCCGGCCGAGCGCGCCTATGCCGCCGGGACCGATGCCGACCCGGTGATGCTGGAGATTTTCAACAACCTGTTCATGGCCATCGCCGAGGAAATGGGCGTGGCGCTCCAGGCGACGGCGACCAGCGTCAACATCAAGGAGCGGCTCGATTTCTCCTGCGCGCTGTTCGACGCGAGCGGCGCGCTGATCGCCAATGCGCCGCACATTCCCGTGCACCTCGGGTCGATGGGCGAAAGCATCCGCCACATCATCGACACGCGCGGGCACGGAAAGGATGGGCGCGGCATCCGGAGCGGCGACGCCTACGTGCTCAACGACCCCTATCGCGGTGGCACGCATCTGCCCGACATCACGGTCATCATGCCGGTCTTCTATGGCGACGGCGACAGCGCGCCGTCCGCTTTCGTCGCCGCGCGCGGGCACCATGCCGATATCGGCGGGATCGCGCCGGGATCGATGCCGCCCGACAGCCGGTCGATCAGCGACGAAGGCGTCCTGATCGACAATGTGCTGATGGTCGACGCGGGCGAATTCCGCGAAGCCGCGATGCGCGCGCTATTGGCGACCGGCGAGCATCCGGCGCGCAACATCGACCGCAACATTTCCGATCTGCGCGCCCAGCTTGCGGCGTGCGTGCGCGGCGCGGAAGGATTGGTCGAAGCGGTCCGCGACTATGGCCGCGACGTGGTCGATGCCTACATGCGCCACGTCCTCGCCAATGCCGAGGAATCGGTGCGCCGGCTGCTCGGCCGGCTCGACGACGGCGATTTCGATTATGCGATGGACAATGGTGCGAATGTCGGCGTTGCCATTCGCATCGACAAGGCCAGCCGTTCGGCCGTGTTCGATTTCACCGGCACGTCGGCGCAACTGCCCGACAATTTCAACGCGCCCTTTTCGATCATCCGCGCCGCTTCGCTTTACGTACTGCGGACCCTGATCGACGATCCCATTCCGATGAACGACGGCTGCCTGCGCCCGGTCACCCTGATCGTGCCCGACGGCTCGATGCTCAGCCCCGGCTTTCCCGCCGCAGTCGTCGCCGGCAATGTCGAAACCAGCCAGGTCGTTACCGACACCCTGTTCGCCGCGACCGGGCGGCTGGCGCCGAGCCAGGGGACGATGAACAATTTCACGTTCGGCAACGAGGCTCATCAATATTATGAGACCATCGCCGGCGGATCGGGGGCAGGCATCGACCATGACGGGACCAGCGCCGTGCAGACGCACATGACCAACAGCCGCCTGACCGACCCGGAAATCCTCGAGACCCGCCACCCGGTGCGGCTGGAGCGCTTCGCCATCCGCCGCGGGTCCGGCGGCGTTGGCCGCCACCGCGGCGGCGACGGCGTTATCCGCGATCTCGCTTTCCTCGAACCGATGCGCGCCAACATCCTAGCCAATCGCCGGGCAGTCGCGCCGCGCGGCATCGCCGGCGGTGCGGACGCCAGCCCCGGGCGCAACTGGGTCGAGCGCATCGACGGCACCATCGAGACACTGAGCGCCACGGCCTCGGCCGAGATGCAGCCCGGCGACCGCTTCGTCATCGAAACGCCCGGCGGCGGCGGCTTCGGGCGCGCATGATGACCTATCTCCCACTGCTCGGCATCCTGCTCGTCGTGGTCGGCTTCGCGCTTCGGCTGAACCCGATGCTGGTGGTGACCGCGTCGGCGATCGTTACCGGCCTGCTTGGCGGGATGGACCTCATCGAAGTCATCTCAATCTTCGGCAAGGCGTTCAACGACAATCGCATCATCGCCATCGTGTGGATCGTGTTGCCGGTCATCGGCCTGCTGGAGCGCTTCGGCCTGCAGCAGCGCGCGGCGACGCTAATCCGGGGCTTCCGCAAGGCCAGCGTCGGCAAGCTGCTCGTGCTCTACCTGCTGTACCGCCAGGTCACCGCGGCCATCGGCCTGCATTCGACCGCCGGGCATCCGCAAACGGTCCGCCCGCTGGTGGCGCCGATGGCGCTGGCCGCTGCCGAAAAGCAGCATGGCGAGCTGGAGGAGGAGACGTCGGAAAAGGTAAAGGCCTATGCCGCCGCGACAGACAATGTCGGCCTCTTCTTCGGCGAGGACATTTTCTTCGCCATCGGCTCGATCGTGCTGATCCAGCAGACCCTAGTTACCTACGGCTACAATCTCGCCCCGCTGCAACTGGCCGTATGGGCGATCCCCACGGCCATCCTCGCCTTCCTTATCCACGGCTTCCGGCTGCTGCTGCTCGACCGCAAGCTTGCTCGCACGCATCGGCCGTTACCGCCGGTCGCGGAAGCCGCGGAGGTCAGCGAATGATCACGCTGACCTGGCTCTACGGTCTTGCCGGCGCGATGTTCGCCGCATTCGCTGTCCTCAGCGCCTCCGACCGAAGCAACGGCAAGCGGTTTGGCAACGCCGCTTTCTGGGGGCTGATGGCGCTCAGCCTGCTGGCGGGCGATTATCTTGGCGGATTCGGCAACGGTCTGCTGGTGCTCGGCCTGGCCGGACTTGCGGGTTTCGGGCTGATCGGCCGCAGCAATCCGCCCACGACCAGCGATGCAGAGCGCGAAGGCTGGTCGACGCGGCTGGGCAACCGGCTGTTCCTGCCCGCGCTGATCATCCCCGCTACCGCCCTTTTCGGCACCCTGCTCTACAATTACACGCCGGTCGGCGATCTGGGCTGGATTGAGGACAAGCGCGAAACCTATGTCCTGCTTGGCCTGGGCGTGCTGATCGCCATCGCCGTCATCTTCGTCTGGCTGAAACCGCCGGCGGTGGCGCCGTTGCAGGAAGGTCGGCGGCTGATCGACGCGATCGGTTGGGCGGCCGTGCTGCCGCAGATGCTCGCCGCGCTTGGCGTGCTGTTCGCCGCCGCCGGGGTCGGCACGATCATCGGCGACGTCACCGCGTCGGTCATTCCGGACGGCAGCGTCTTCCTGACCGTGCTTGTCTTCGCCGTCGGCATGGCGCTGTTCACGATGATCATGGGCAACGCCTTTGCTGCTTTCCCGGTCATGGCCGCGGCAATCGGCGTGCCCTTGCTGATCCAGGGCTATGGCGGCGATCCGGCGGTGATCGGCGCAATCGGCATGCTGGCCGGCTTTTGCGGTACGTTGATGACCCCGATGGCAGCCAACTTCAACATCGTCCCCGCCGCGTTGCTGGAGCTCAAGGATCAATATGGGGTGATCAAGGCGCAGGTGCTGACCGCCGTCCCCCTCCTCATCGGCAATATCCTGCTGATCTATTTCCTGGCGTTCCGATGAGCGGGCTGACGCAGGCAATGGCGGCGCAGATGGCGGGGATCGCGCTCGGCCATGTCGCCAGGCCCTATCCGTACAAGATGGACCACGTGCTGCTCGATGACGGCGACGCGCGCCCGCCGCGCGCGCTGCACCCGATCTTCTTCGGCAGCTTCGACTGGCACAGTTGCGTCCACGGCTGGTGGACCCTGCTGACCCTGCGCCGGCTGTATCCCGACATGGCGGAGGCACGCGCCATTGCCGAACTCGCCGATGCCAGCTTCACCGCGCAAAAGGTGGCGGTCGAACGCGCTTACCTCGACCGGCCGATGTCAGCGGGCTTCGAGCGGCCGTACGGCTGGGCTTGGCTGCTCTACCTGCACCTTGAAGCCACGCGCCACGGCGACCGCGACTGGGGCGAGCGCCTGCGGCCGTTGGCGGATGCGTTCGCCGACCGCTTCCGGCGCTACCTGGCGATCCTTACCTATCCGATCCGCGCGGGGACGCATTTCAACACCGCCTTCGCGCTGATCCTGTCGCTACAATGGGCGCGGGCGTTCGATGCCGATCTCGCAGGGCTGATCAGGGAAAAGGCCCAGGGCTGGTTCAAGGGCGATGAAGGCGCGCAGGCGTGGGAGCCGAGCGGTGACGATTTCCTGTCGCCGACGCTGACCGAGGCGGTGCTTATGCAGCGGGTGCTGGGCGATGGCTTCGATCCATGGTTCGCGGGCTTCCTGCCGAACCGCGACCAGCGCCGCCCGGAAACCCTCTTCACCCCGGCAACGGTCAGCGACCGCAGCGACGGCAAGATCGCCCACCTCGATGGATTGAACCTCAGTCGCGGCTGGTGCTGGCGGCTGCTGGGCGAGCCGCAGGTAGCGCAGGCGCATCTCGACGCGGCGATGCCGCACCTGTCCGGCGATTACATGGGCGAACATTGGCTGCAGAGCTTCGCCCTGCTTGCCCTGCTCAATGACATTTGAAGCGGTCGAACGGCTCTAGACAGCTGTTGCAGCGCCATTGCGCCTTGCACGGAGTCGACCCGAAGCGGCTGATTTCCGCCGTGTCGGCCGACCCGCATAAAGGACATTCCGCCCGGTCCGACGGGCTGGGCGGCGCGACCCCGTACGCCTTCAGCCGCTCATGCCCCCGCGGCGTGATCCACTCGGTAGTCCAGGGCGGAAACAGCACGCGCTCGACATAGACGTCGCGATAGCCCGCGGCATCGAGCGCCTCGCGGATCATATGTTCGATTGCCACCGTCGCCGGGCAGCCGGTGTAGGTCGGCGTCACCTGCACGCGCGGCGGGTCGAGCCGGACACCGCGGACGATGCCAAGGTCAGTGATGCTGACGGCCGGGATTTCCGGGTCCGGGACCGTGTCCAGGACCGCCATGATCGCGTCTTCGTTCAGGGTCGCAGCAGCCGTCGCCATGCGCGCATCCTACACCCGTTCGATGGCGAGCGCGATTCCCTGGCCGACCCCGATGCACATGGTGGCCAACGCGCGCCGGCCGCCGCTGCGCTGCAGCTCGAGCGCGGCGGTACCGGCCAGTCGTGCGCCGGACATGCCGAGCGGATGGCCGAGCGCGATCGCACCGCCGTTGGGATTTACCCGCGGGTCGTCGTCGGCGATGCCGAGCTTGCGCAGCACGGCAAGGCCCTGCGCGGCAAAGGCCTCATTCAACTCGATGACGTCGAAATCCGCCAGGGTCAGCCCAAGCCGTTTGACCAGCTTTTCCGAGGCCGGCGCCGGGCCGATGCCCATGATGCGCGGCGGAACGCCCGCCACCGCAGCGCCAAGGACGCGGGCGATGGGCTTGAGGCCGTTGCGCTCGGCGGCGTCGGCAGATGCGATCAGCAGCGCCGCCGCCCCGTCGTTGACGCCCGACGCATTACCCGCGGTGACGGTGCCGTCCTTGCGCACGATCGGCTTCAACGCCGCCAGCTTGTCGAGGCTCGTGGCGCGCGGATGTTCGTCCGTGTCGACCAGCATTGGATCGCCCTTGCGCTGCGGAATTTCGACCGCGACGATCTCTTCCGCCAGCCGGTCGTGCGCGGCAGCCGCTTTTTCCTGGCTGCGCAGCGCGAACTTGTCCTGGTCCTCGCGGCTGATGCCGAATTCCTGCGCGACGTTCTCGCCAGTGCTGGGCATGGTGTCGTCGCCATATTGGTCGCGCATCCGCGGATTGACGAAACGCCACCCGATGGTGGTGTCGTACATTTCCGCGTTGCGGTCGAATGCGCTGGTCGCCTTGGCCATGACGAACGGTGCGCGGCTCATGCTTTCGCTTCCCCCCGCGACGATCATCTCGCCCTCGCCGCCGCGGATTGCCCGCGCCGCCATCGCCACCGCGTCGAGGCCGGAGCCGCACAGGCGGTTGAGCGTGACCCCGCCCGAACTGTCGGGAAGCCCGGCGAGCAGGCCGGCCATGCGCGCGAGATTGCGATTATCCTCGCCCGCCTGGTTGGCGCAGCCGAGAATGACGTCGTCGATCTCGCCCCAGTCGACCTGCGCGTTGCGGTCGATCAGCGCGCGGATCGGGATGGCCGCGAGGTCGTCGGCACGCACGCTGCTGAGCGCGCCGCCGTAGCGGCCGATCGGCGTGCGGACATAATCGCAGATGAAGGCGTCGGTCAGAGGACGCCCCGGCGCATCTGGTCGAGCTCGATCGATTCGAACAGCGCCTTGAAATTGCCCTCGCCGAAACCTTCGTTGCCCTTGCGCTGGATGATCTCGAAGAAGATCGGGCCGATCACGTTCTGGGTGAAGATCTGCAGCAGCAGGCCCTGCCCTTCGGTGGGCGCGCCGTCCATCAGGATACGGCGCTTTTCAAGCTCGGGAATGTCTTCCTCGTGGCCTTTGATGCGCTCCGGCAGCATCTCGTAATAGGTGTCAGGCGTGTCCTGGAATGGAATGCCGCGGGCGCGGATCACGTCGACCGATTTGTAGATGTCGTCGGAGCCGAGCGCGATGTGCTGAATCCCCTCGCCCTTATATTCGCGCAGGAATTCCTCGATCTGGCTCTTGTCGTCCTGGCTCTCGTTGAGCGGGATGCGAATCTTGCCGCAGGGCGACGTCATTGCCTTGGAAAACAGGCCGGTCTGCTTGCCTTCGATATCGAAGTAGCGGATCTCGCGGAAATTGAAGAGCCGTTCGTAGAAGTCGGCCCAGGTCGCCATGTTGCCGCGGTTCACGTTGTGCGTGAGGTGGTCGATATAGGTCAGGCGGCTGTCGGCGTCCCGTTCCAGCTCCCGCCAATTGTCGTGGAAGTCGAAGTCGGTGTCGTAGATCGTCCCGCCCTCGCTGCCATATTGGTCGACGAAGAACAGGCGCGACCCGCCGATCCCCTCGATCGCCGGAATGTCGAGCTCCCCGTCGCCCTTGGCGACGTGGACGTCCTTCGCGCCAAGCTTCAGCGCGCGTTCGTGCGCTTTCTTCGCGTCCTTGACGCGGAAGGCCATGGCGCAGGCGCTGGGGCCGTGGTCCCGGGCATAATGTTCGGCATAGCTGCCGGGTTCGGCGTTGATGATGAAGTTGCAGTCGCCCTGGCGGTGGAGGGTAACGTTCTTGCTCTTGTGACGGGCAACTTCGGGAAAGCCCATCTTGGTGAACAGGTCGCGCAGCAGGTCGATGTCGGGCGCGGTATATTCGACGAATTCGAAGCCGTCCGTGCCCATCGGGTTTTCAAGGCCAAGCGGGCCGACGTCCAAGGTGGCGGTTGCCATAAATCCAATCTCCCTTTGCGGCCCCAACTGCGCCCGCGAACGAGTCATTTCAAGGCAAGGGCCCGCCGTTTCTCGTGCGCGGGCGGCGCCACGTCGCGCGATTTCGTCTATCGCCGCCTTTGCAGGACAGGAGAATCGCGATGGATGCGCCGGACGGCTGGGTTGAGGAAGACGGCGGCAAGGCGCTGCTGCGCAGTTTCACCTTCAAGGATTTCGAAAGCGCCTTCGCCTTCCTGACCCGGGTGGCGATGCACGCCGAAAAGGCCGATCACCACCCGGAGTTCACCAGCGTCTGGAACCGCGTCGATTTCCGGCTGACCAGCCACGATGCCGGGCGTATCACCGACCGCGACATCGCGCTGGCGCGGGCCATCGACGGGATCGCGGCGGATAGTCACGGGAGCCACACATGATCAGACCGACCCTGCGCCTTGCCCTGTTGCCCGCCGCGCTCGCGCTGGCCGCGGCGGCCCATCCGCCGGAAATCGAACAGCAGCTCGCTTTCCTCGCCGGCGACTGGACGATGGCGGGCAAGGAAAGCCAGTATCGCGACAATTGCACCTGGTTCGACGACCGCAGCTTCATCGTCTGCGACACGACCGACGGGCGGCCAGGCGGCCACCACAGCGTCGCGGTGCTCGGCTGGTCGAAGGCCGACGGGCATTTCACTTACCAGCAATATGACAACAGCGGCCGCAGCCGGACCGAGCGCTGCTACCCCAACGACCGCAAGGGCATCACCTGCCTGGGGTCGCTGAAGACCGACGAGGGCTTCGTCGAAACGCGCAGCCACATCTGGCCCACCCCCACCGGTCTTGGCATCAGCCAGGACCGGGCCACGAATGGCGGCGCGTTCAAGGAGGTCGGCCGGGTCGATTATATCCGGCGGCGCTAGCCCAAAGCCCCGGTGGAGCTTTTGGCGCGGGCCGTTATAGCCTGACGCGATGCCCGCCGACGCTCATCCCCGCGAATATCGCAGCGGATCGGACCTGCGCACGCTGCGCGATGCCCTGGGCTCGTTTGCCACCGGGGTGACCGTCGTCACCTGCGTCGATGCCGATGGCGTGCCGTTCGGGCTGACGGTCAACAGCTTCACCTCCGTGTCGCTGGACCCGCCGCTGCTGCTGGTCTGCATCGCCCGCCAGGCGCGCTGCGCGGCGGAGCTGGCCGCTTCACCCAATTTCGCGGTCAACGTGCTGCAGACCGGCCAACAACCGGATTCGATCCGCTTTTCCACTCGCGACCAGGACCGGTTCGGAACGACGACCTGGGCGACCGGGGAGACCGGCGCGCCATTGCTGACCGATTCGCTCGCGGTGTTCGAATGCGAACGCCACGCCATCCACGACGGCGGCGACCACGACATCCTTGTCGGGCAGGTGGTGCGGGCAAGTTTCGACCCGAACATGGACCCGCTGCTTTATTTCCGCGGCAGCTATCGCCGGCTGCACTTCGGCTAGACGACGGTCCTAGTCGACGACCAGGTCTTCCGGGTGCTTCACGAACTGGCGCACGACCAGCACGATGATCCCGCCGATGAGGAAGCCGAAGATCGCCGCGCCAAGCGCGTTGACGAACCAGCCGACGAACCCGGCCAAGGGACCCGCGGCGTGCGCCGCCATTTCGGCCAGGTGATGGACGGTCTCCGGAATGATGGTGGCGATGTGCAATTCTTCCAGGCCATGGAGCAGGATGCCGCCGCCGACCCACAGCATCGCCGCCGTGCCCACGGTCGCCAGCGTGGCCAGCACCGAGGGCACCACCCGCACCAGCGTTTCGCCGATCGACCGGGCCGAGGCATTCTGCCGCCGCGACATGTGCAGGCCGATGTCGTCCAGCTTCACGATCAGCGCGACCGCGCCATAGACGCCGGCGGTGATGGCCAGAGCGACCGCGGCCAGCGCGAATCCGGTGGTCACCAGCGACAGATGGTCGAGTTCGGCCAGCGCGATGGCCATGATTTCCGCCGACAGGATCAAATCGGTGCGGATCGCGCCGCCGACCTGCATCTTCTCCAGCTCCTGCGGATCGGCCACCGCTTCGAGCAGCTTGTCGTGATGTTCGTGGTCGTGAAGCAGCTTCTCGGCGATCTTCTCGGTGCCTTCGAACGCCAGGTAACTGCCGCCGATCATCAGCAGCGGCGTGATCAGGAACGGCGCGAAGGCGGTCAGCAGCAGTGCCGCGGGCAGCAGCAGGAACAGCTTGTTCTTCAGCGATCCCCACGCAATCTTGCCGATGATCGGCAATTCGCGTTCCGGCGCCAGCCCGACGACATAGCGCGGGGTGACCGCGGTATCGTCGATGACCACGCCGGTCGCCTTCGTCGTCGCCTTGCCGGCGGCGGCGGAAACGTCGTCGAGCGATGCCGCCGCCAGCTTGGCGATGGTCGCGACGTCGTCGAGCAATGCTACTAGTCCTGAGGCCATGGACGGCGCTTAGGCGAACTTGCCCTCGACACGCAATTCGCGCACTTGGCAGGCCATGCTGAGCCTCGATTTCATCAAGACCAATCGCGCGGCCGTCGAACGGGCGGCGCGCGACAAGAACGTCACCATCGACCTTGGGCAGCTGCTCGACCTGGATACGCAGGTGCGCGCGCTCAAGACCGAAATCGACGGGCTGCGCGCCGAACGCAACGCGATCAGCGGCCGCTTCAAGGACGCCGCGCCGGAGGAGAAAGCCGAGCTGGGCCGCAAGGCAAAGGAAGCCGGCGCCCGCGCGTCCGAGCTGGAAAGCGGCTTGGGTGAAAAGCAGGCGGCTCTCAACGAGCTGCTGATGCTGGTGCCGAACATCCCCTATGACGGCGCGCCGGTCGGGCCGGACGAAACCAGCAACGTCGTCATCAACACTGTCGGCGCAAAGCCGCAGTTCGACTTCGAGCCGCTCGACCATGTCGCGCTGATCGAGAAGAACGACTGGGCCGACCTGTCGCGGATCACGCAGGTGTCCGGATCGCGCACCTATTGCCTCAAGGGCCGGCTGGCGCTGCTCGAGACCAAGCTGATGGGCTGGGCGCTGGAAAAGATCGCCAACGCCGGTTTCACCCCCATCACCGTCCCCGCGATCGCGCGCGAAGACGCTTTCCTTGCCCAGGGCCAATTCCCCGGTCACCGCGAGGAAACCTATCAACTGCCCAATGACGATCTGTGGCTGGCTGGGACCGCGGAAGTCGCGCTGACCTCCCTCCATTCGGGCGAGATCGTCGACAACGACCGGCTGCCGATCCTCTACGCCGGCTATTCGCCCTGCTTCCGCCGCGAGGCCGGCAGCGCGGGCAAGGACGTACGCGGGCTGCTGCGCGTCCACCAGTTCGTCAAGGTCGAGCAATATGTGGTGTGCGAAGCTGACGAGGCGGTGTCCGCCGAATGGCATGCGCGGCTGCTCGGGCTGGCCGAAAGCCTGCTCGCCGACCTCGAGATTCCGTATCAGGTGATCGAAACCTCGACCGGCGACATGGGGCTGGGCAAGTATCGCATGAACGACATCGAAAGCTGGGTGCCGTCGCTGGGCAAGTATCGCGAGACGCACAGCTGTTCGACCCTGCACGACTGGCAGGCGCGCCGCGCCAACATCCGTTATCGCGACGCCGACGGAAAGGTGCGGTTCGCGCACACGCTCAACAACACCGCGCTGGCGAGCCCGCGGATCCTCGTCCCGCTGCTGGAAAATCACCAAACTGCCGACGGGCGGGTGAAACTGCCGCGAGCGATGCAGGACCTGATGGGGGGCGAATTCCTCTGAGCGAGGATGGCGCCCCCAGCGCTGCCGCCCGGTTGCGGGAAGTCGGCGCGCTGGGCGCGCGCTTCTGGCGCGCTTTCGGTCACCAGGACGTGCGCGGGCCGGAAGACGGGATTCCGGCGCTGGTCATCCCCGGTTTCCTGGCCAGCGATTACACCACCACCGAGTTGCGCCGGGCCATGGCCGAGGCAGGGTTCCGGGTGCATCCGTGGCGGCATGGCGTGAACCGCGGCGCCCATTCCGGCACGCTCGACGATTGCAAGCGCGCGGTGGACCTGTGCGGGTGCGACGGGCCAATGGTCGTCGTCGGGTGGAGCCTTGGCGGGCTTTTTGCGCGAGAGCTGGCCCGCGAGCACCCCGATTGCGTGCGCGCGGTAATCACTCTGGGATCGCCGGTGTGGGGCGACCGGCGCAAGTTCACCAACGTATGGAAACTATACGAATGGGTCGCCGGCCATCCTGTCGATGATCCGCCGATCGCCGACAGCGAAGACAAGCCGCCGGTCCCCACTCTGGCCATATGGTCGAGCAAGGACGGGATCGTCGGCGCCCCTAGCGCCCGCGGCACCGAGCAGACGCGAGACCAGGCCGTCGAGGTGGCATCGACCCACATGGGCTTTGCCGTGTCGAAACATGGCACTCGGGCGGCGGTGAGAGAGATCGTGCATTTTCTGGAGACGCACAAGGCGGATAACGGTGTGCGGCCGGGAAATTCGCCTAGTGCTTGAGCTTCCAGACCACGGCGGGCGGTTGCATGTGGGTAGGAACGGGATTGCCGTACGAGTCGGTTTTCGGAATGAATTTGGCGCGTCGCATGATCAGGGCGCAAGTCGTGTCGTCGAGCAATTTGTGACGGCTGCTCTCGACGATTGAGCACTTCTTCGGCAACCCGTCCGCGCCGATCAGCAGATCGACCACAACAGTGCCTTCCCAGCGGTTTTTCATGGCATCGGCGGGATAATCGTGTCCGCTGAAAATATGACCGTCGCTTTCAGGCGGCGGAGGTCCCGCTGGCGGCGGACCGATAATGATGATCTGGGACATGGCTGCAAGGAATGCGATCAGCATGTCATGCGATTACGCCCCAGCTCCGGCAAGGGCAATGATGAGGCGGCTCGAAAGCAAGTGCGAGTCGCCCCATTGACTCCGCACCCTGACTCGCGGGAATAAGAACAAACAAAGAACAAAAGCGTTGTGAGTCGTGTGGCGAAAGGCTTGTCCCTCGTTGCCGGCGGAGCCTTCCGCGCGCTCCGGCCGGACCCTCAAGACCGTCTCCCCAGCGGGCCGGGCGAACGCTGGCGGCTGCCTGCGCCGCCCGGCCCCACCCTGTCCGAACTATTCGCCGTCAATCCGCGCGACGGCGGCTGGGCGGGATTGCTGCTGCCGCAGATCGACGGGTCGAAGCCGGTGCTGTGGGTGCAGGACCGGATGGCGATCATGGAATCGGGGCGCATCTATCCGCCCGGTCTTGGCGGCATCGACCTCATCCATGTCGAGGCCCGCGACGCGCGGTCGTCGCTATGGGCGATGGAGGAAGGGGTAAGATGCGCCGGCCTGTCCGCGGTGATCGGCGAATTGTGGGGCGATCCGGCCGCGCTGGATTTCACCGCCACGCGGCGGCTGGCGGTTGCGGCCGAGCGCAGCCGCGTACCCTGCTGGCTGGTGCGGCTGGGCGGCGTTCCGAACCTGAGCGGCGCGCGCATGCGCTGGCGGATCGCCAGCGCGCCGTCCCTGCCCAACCTGCTCGACCGGCGAGCGCCGGGACCGCCGGCATGGGCGGCGGAGCTGTTCCGCGCCCGCGGCCATCCCACCGGCAGCTGGACGCTGGCGCATGAGGCGGGTGCTTTCCATCTGGTTTCCGGCGCTGGCGGTGGAACGCTGGGCGAAGGCGAGCGATTGCGCGCCTGAAGAACCGGTCGTGCTGACCGTCGAGGGCGCCCACGGACCGATCATCCATGCCGCCACCCCCGCCGCCGCCGAGCGCGGGGCGCGCGCCGGCGCCCGGCTGGCCGATGCCCGGGCGATCGATCCGCAGCTTGTCGCCATGCCTGCCGATCCGCCCGGCGACCTGGCGCTGGTCCGGCGGCTGGCCCTGTGGGCGCAGCGCTGGTCGCCGCTGGTCGAGGTCGACGGGACAGACGCGCTGCGGCTGGACATCAGCGGGGCGGCGCACCTGTTCGGCGGCGAACCGTCGCTGGCCGCCGACGTCCGCACCCGCTTTGCCCTTGCCGGGTTGACCACCCGCGTCGCCATCGCTCCGACCGCTGCAGCGGCCTGGGCGCTGGCCCATTACGGCAATGCGCCGGCGATCCTGTGCGGCAGGAATATCGGGCCGATGATCGCCGACCTGCCGGTTGCCGCCTTGCGTTTTTCGCCCGGCGCGGTGCGAACGCTGGAACGGCTGGGGCTGAAGACGGTCGGCGCGCTGGCGGGGATCGAGCGGCGCTCGCTGGCCCGGCGCTTCCGCGATGCCGACAACCCGGTCGATGCGCTGGACCGGGCGCGCGGCCGGACGCCCGAACCGCTGACCGGGGAAAAGCCCAACCCGCCGCCGCGCGCCGACCTCCGGCTGGAAGAACCGGCGGTCCATGTCGAGGTCGGCGGCCAGGCGCTCGAACGGCTGATCCCGCCGCTGGTCGAGCGGCTGGAGGAACGGCGGCTGGGCGCGCGGCGGCTGGCGCTGCACGGCTTTCGCGTCGACGGCAGCGTCGCCACCGCGTCGGTCGCCACGTCGATCCCCAGCCGCGAGCCCCGGCACCTGCGCCGGCTGCTGGCCGACAAGGCGGCGGCGCTCGATCCCGGCTTCGGATTCGACGCCTTCGCACTGGTCGCGGAATGGACCGAACCGCTGGGCGCTGCGCAGGACAGCTTGGTCGAGGAGCCGTCGGGCGAACGGGACATCGCCCGGCTGATCGACCGGCTGTCGGTCAAGCTTGGCGCCCGGTCGGTGCGGCGGCCGCAGCGCCACGAAAGCCATGTGCCGGAACGCGCCAGCGGCTGGCGCCCGGCGCTCGGCAAGGCGCAGCCGACGGCCACCCCGGACACCGCGCAACGGCCGCAACGGTTGCTCGACCGGCCGGAAGCGATCGCCGTCATCTACGCTACCCCCGAAGGCGTCCCGCGACGCTTCGTCTGGCGCCGCGCGGTCCACGACATTGCCCGGGTCGAAGGGCCGGAACGGATCGCGCCCGAATGGTGGCGCGAACGGTCGACCGCGCGGCTGCGCGATTATTACCGGGTCGAGGATGTGGCTGGCCGCCGCTTCTGGATCTTCCGCGAAGGCGTGATCGGCGACGGTCGCGGCGGCATCCCCAACTGGTATCTGCACGGGCTGTTCGGATGAACATCAGGCAAAAGGCGCCTGGCTGATGCCGGAACAGGAAGGCTTTGCGCGGCTCAAGCTGGTGCGCACCGGCGACATGCCGCCCGCGCCGGTCGCGGCCGCGCCTTATGTCGAACTTGGCGTTGCGACGCCCTTTTCGTTCCTGCGCGGGGCGTCGGACGCGATCGAACTGGTGCTGCAGGCGCTCAGCTTCGGCATGGATGCAATCGGCATCGCCGACCGCAATACGCTGGCCGGCGTGGTCCGGCTGCACAGCGCTTGCGACGGGGCAGGCCTGAAGCCGCTGATCGGTTGCCGGCTGGACCTCAACGACGCGCCCAGCCTGCTTGCCTATCCGGTCGACCGCGAAGGCTATGGCCGGCTGTCGCGGTTGCTCAGCCTGGGCAAGATGCGCGCCGAAAAGGGCGAATGCGACATCGGCCTGATGGATGTCGCGGCCCACGCCGAGGGCGTCGCCTTCATCGCCTGGCCGGGCGACGATGCCGACGCGTTCGCCGCCGACCTTGCCCGGCTGCGCGCGGCGCTGCCCGCGCTGCGCCATGTCGCGGCATCCTATCTGTATCGCGGCGACGACCTTGCCCGTATCGAGCGGCTCGACCGCATCGCCCGCTCGCAGGGCTGCACCATCCTGGCCACCAACGACGTCCACTATCACGCGCCGGACAAGCGTCCGCTGCAGGACATCATGACCTGCATCCGCGAAAAGACGACGATCGCCAAAGCGGGGTTTCTCCTCAACCCCAATGCCGAACGCCACTTGAAGGCGCCGGAGGAGATGGTGCGGCTGTTCGAACGCTGGCCCCACGCGATCGCCGCCACCCGTGCTTTTGCGGACGCCCTGGACTTCAGCCTTGAGGAATTGCGCTACGAATATCCGCGCGAGACGGTGCCCGACGGCCGCAATCCGCAGCAGCACCTGGAATTCCTGACCTGGGAAGGGGCCCGGCGGTTCTGGGGCGATCACATTCCCTACAAGGTGCTGACCCAGCTCAACCACGAACTGAAGCTGATCGAGCGGCTCGACTTCGCCCGCTATTTCCTCACCGTCCACGACATCGTCGCCTTCGCCCGCAGCCTTGACCCGCCGATCCTGTGCCAGGGGCGCGGAAGCGCGGCCAACAGCGCCGTCTGCTATTGCCTCGGCATCACCGCGGTCGACCCGGCGACCAGCGACCTGCTGTTCGAGCGGTTCATTTCCGAGGAGCGGCGCGAGCCGCCCGACATCGATGTCGATTTCGAACATGAGCGGCGCGAGGAAGTGATCCAGCACATCTATGAGAAATACGGGCGGGAACGGGCCGGCATCGCCGCCACCGTCATCCATTACCGGCCCAAGTCGGCGATCCGCGAAGTCGGCAAGGTCATGGGCCTGTCCGAGGACGTGTGCGCGGCAATCGCGTCCAATTACTGGGGCAGCATGGAAGCCGAGGTCGCGGAAGAACGCGCCGCCGACGCCGGGCTGGACATGACCGACCCCCATCTGAAGCGGGTGATGAAGCTGGCCGAACAGATGATCGGCATGCCGCGGCACCTGTCGCAGCATGTCGGCGGCTTCATCCTGACCGAACGGCCGCTGACCGAGACCGTGCCGGTCGGCAACGGCGCCATGCCCGACCGCACCTTCATCGAATGGGACAAGGACGACATCGAGGAATTAGGCATCCTCAAGATCGACGTGCTGGCGCTGGGCATGCTGACCTGTTGCCGCAAGGCATTCGACCTGATTGCAAAGCACCATGGCGAGCAGTGGGAACTGGCAAGTGTCCCGCTGGAAGAGCCGGGCGTTTACGACATGCTGTGCGAAGGGGATTCGCTGGGCGTGTTCCAGGTCGAAAGCCGGGCGCAGATGAACATGCTGCCGCGCCTTCGCCCCCGCCAATTCTACGACCTGGTCATCGAAGTCGCGATCGTCCGGCCGGGCCCGATCCAGGGCGACATGGTCCATCCGTTCCTGAAACGCCGGTCGGGAAAAGAGGCGGTGCTCTACCCCTGCCCAGGGCCCGACCATGGACCGCCGGACGAGCTGGAGAGGATCCTCAAGCGCACACTGGGCGTGCCGGTGTTCCAGGAACAGGCGATGAAGATCGCGCTCGATGCCGCCAAGTTCACCAGCGCCGAAGCCAACCAGCTGCGCAAGGCGATGGCCACCTTTCGCAGCCGCGGGACCATCGACCTGCTGCAGGACAAGATGGTCGGGCGGATGGTCGAGCGCGGCTACGATCCCGACTTCGCCGAGCGGTGCTTTCACCAGATCCGCGGCTTCGGCGAATATGGCTTTCCCGAAAGCCATGCGGCCAGCTTCGCGCTGCTCGTCTATGTGTCGAGCTGGCTCAAGTGGCGCTATCCGGCGGCGTTCGCGGCCGCCCTGCTCAATTCGCAACCGATGGGCTTTTACGCCCCCGCGCAGATCGTGCGCGATGCGATCGAGCACGGGGTCGAGGTACGTCCGATCGACGTCAATCACAGCGAGTGGGATTGCACGCTGGAGGTTGTCGAAGAGCCAGAAGTCGTTCGCCCCGAGCGCAGCGCGGAGCGCGAAGTCGAGGGGCGTGAGCGCCGACGCCCCTCGACTTCGCTCGGGACGAACGGGAGTTCGCGCCAGAGAAGCTGGGGCTCCACCGCGATCGGGGGCAAGCCGTGGGCACCCGACAGCCTGCCGCCGCCGGCACCGCGCATGGCGCTGCGGCTGGGATTGCGGCAGGTCGACGGGTTGCGGCTCGACGCAGCGACGCGGATCGTCGCCGCGCGCGGGGACCGCCCCTACACCGGGGTCGAGGACGTGCGCGCGCGGTCCGGCGCCGGGGTGTCGGAGATCACCCGGCTGGCCGAAGCGGACGCCTTCCGCTCGTGCGAGCTCGACCGGCGCGCGGCGCTGTGGGATTCCAAGGCGCTTCGCCAGGCCCCCGACCTGCCGCTGTTCGCTGCGGCGGACGAGCGCGACGAGGGGTGGGAGGTAGAACAGGTGCGGCTGCCCGCCATGCGCCTGTCCGAACATGTGGTGACGGATTACCAGACCACGCGGCTGAGCCTGAAAGCCCATCCGATGAGCTTCCTGCGCCCGCTTTACCGGCAGCGCGGATTCGTCACCGCGGGGGAGTTGCGCGGCATGCGCTACGGGCGGCGGGTCAACCTGGCCGGACTGGTGCTGATCCGCCAGCGGCCGGGCAGCGCCAAGGGCGTGTGCTTCATCACCGTCGAGGACGAGACCGGTGTCGCCAACCTGGTCGTGTGGCCCGACGCCTTCGACCAGTATCGCAAGGTGGTGATGGGCGCGCGCCTGCTGAGCGTCACCGGCATGGTCCAGCATGACGAGGCCGTGATCCACATCGTCGCGGCGCGGCTGGAAGACGACACCGCCATGCTGGGGCACCTGTCGAGCGACTTCCTGCCGCGCATCCACGGCCGCGGGGATGGGGCCAAGAATTCAAGCTACGACCCGCGCGCCGACGCCATCCCGCCGCCGCGGCTGGGCCATCCGCGCAATGTCAGCTGCATTCCAAAGAGCCGCGATTTCCATTGATCGGGGCAAGGCGCATTAATGATACAAATTGTCGCACCTATCCGCTACGCGAATAGCCGCGCCGGACCGCCCGCGTGCACAGGGAGTGTGACTTTCCGGATGTCCAGCGACCGGCCGTCAATCGATTACCAGGGGCTGTTCGACGCCGCACCGAACCCGTACGTCCTGATGGCGCCCGACCTCACCATCGTGACGATGAACGACGCCTATCTGAAGGCGACGATGCGCGAGCGCGACGATATCGCCGGCAAGTCGATGTTCGACACCTTTCCAAGCGATCCGGAATCGGAAAGCTACAAGCAGTTGCGCACGTCGCTGGAGCGGGTGGTCGAAACCGCCCGGCGCGACGAAATCCCGCTCATCCGCTACGATATCCAGCAACCGTCGGGCGAGTTCGAAGAACGCTATTGGAGTGCCACCCACACCCCCCTGCTCGATGACCGGGGCGAGGTCGCCTACATCCTCCAGCATACGGTGGACGTCACCGAGCTTCACCAGCTGCGCACGCTGGCGGCCAACGCCGGCAATCACGCGCGCGACGAATATGATGTGTTCCGCCGCGCATCCGCGGTGCAGGAGGCCAACCAGACGCTTGCCCAGGAAACCCGGCGGCTGCGGTCCATGTTCGAGCAGGCGCCCGGCTTCGTCGCCATCCTCGACGGTCCGGACCACCGCCTGCTGATGGCCAACAAGGCCTATCGGCAGCTGGTCGGCAACCGCGACATCATCGGCAAGCCGATCGCCCAGGCCCTGCCCGAAGTCGTCGACCAGGGCTTCGTCACGTTGCTCGACCAGGTGCGGTCGAGCGGCGAGGCGTTCGTCGGCGAGGGCGTCCCGGTATTCCTCGAACCGAGCCCCGGAGCGCCGCTGGAGGAACGGCTGCTGGACTTCATCTACCAGCCGATCAGCGCCCAATCCGGGGAAGGCACAGGCGTCTTCGTCCAGGGCCACGACGTCAGCGAGCAGCATCGCATCAAGGCCCATCAGCAATTGCTGATCAACGGGCTGAACCACCGCGTGAAGAATACGCTGGCCATCGTGCAGGGGCTGGCAATGCAGTCCTTCCGCCCCGGGTCAGACCCGGAGACGTCGCGGCGGGCGTTCGATGCCCGGCTCAACGCCTTGTCCACCGCGCACAATTTGCTGACCAGCCAGAATTGGGAAAGCACCGGCCTGTTCGACATGATCAAGGCGGCGGTGTCGGCCGCCGCCGGCGACAATGCACAACGCGTGCGGTTGCAGGGCCCGGACATATCGCTGGCGCCGCAGACCGCCGTGTCGCTGGCAATGGCCATCCACGAGCTGTGCACCAACGCGATCAAATATGGCGCGCTGTCGAACGACGTCGGCGTGGTCGACGTGCAATGGACCGCCGAGTCGGCCGAAGACGGTCGGTCGACGGTGACCCTGGACTGGACCGAAAGCGGCGGACCGCCGGTCGCGCCGCCCGCGCGCAAGGGCTTCGGGACGCGGCTGATCGAACGCGGGCTGTCGGCCGAGTTGCGCAGCGACGTGGCCATCGAGTTTCTGCCCGGTGGGCTGCATTGCCGGATAAGCGCCCGGCTTCCGCGGGCAAGCGCATGATCGCGGGCCTGCGTATTCTCATCCTGGAAGATGAGCCGATCATCGGACTGGCGCTGGAAGCGATGCTGTCGGACGAGGGCGCGAAGGTCGTCTACGCCGAGCGTCTGGGCGAGGCGGAGGCGGTCCTGGACGGCGGGCAAATCGACGCCGCGATCCTCGACGTGAACATCCACGGCGCGACCAGCTACGGCGTCGCGGCACGCCTTGAGCAGTTGGCGATCCCGTACATTTTTGTCACCGGATATGGCGATCTTTGCCATCCGCCTGACTTCGCCGCGGTGCGGACAATCTCCAAGCCTTGCAGCGGGCACGAGATACGATCGGCGCTGGTCGCTGCTTCGGGCGCTTCGCAATCGAGCTAAGCTGTTCATCTCGCAGCAATTTCAATGAACCATTGTCGCCACAAAGCTTCGCTAGATGGCAGATTATGAAACAGATGATTCTCAGCCTTGCGGCGCTCGGCCTGCTTGCGGGACCGGCGGTCGCGTCGGCCAAGAGCCCGCTTGAGGGCCGTTGGCGCAACGGCAAGATGGAAGTGCAAATCGCCCCGTGCGGGCAGAACCTATGCGGCACGGTGGTCAAGGCGTCGGCCAGGCAGCAGGCGCGGGCCGAACGCGGCAGCGACACCGACCTGATCGGCGCGCGGCTGATCACGGGCATCCATTCCACCGGGTCCGGCAATTACAAGGCGCGCGTGTTCGTCGCCGATCAGAATATCTATGCCAGCGGGACCATCCGGCAGGTCACCAGCAATCAGCTCAAGGTGAAGGGCTGTCTGATGGCGGTGATCTGCAAGTCCAAGACCTGGGACCGAGTCCGCTAGTCGAGGAAGTTCTGTCCGGTGCCGAGCGCGCCGTCCAGCACCGCCGCTTGCAGCGCCGCCATGTCGCCAGCCCAGTAACGGTCGGTCTCGAACGCGGGGCTGATTTCCCGCACCCGCGCATGCAGCGATTGCAACGCTGTCGACGTGGTCAGCGGGGCATGCAGATCGACCGCCTGCGCGGCGGCGATCAATTCCACCGCCACGATCCCGGCGCTGTTGCGCGCGACCTGCGTCGCCTTGCGCGCCGCATTGGGCGCCATCGACACATGATCCTCCTGCCCGGCAGACGTCGGGATGGAATCGACGCTTGCCGGGAACGCGAGGCTGCGGCTTTCCGCGACCAGTGCAGCCGCCGTCACCTGCGGGATCATCAGGCCCGAATTGACGCCCGGATCGGTGACCAGGAATGGCGGCAGGCCGCTCATCTTCGGATCGATCAGGACCGCCGTGCGCCGTTCCGAGATCGAGCCGACCTCGCACAATGCCATGGTGATGGTGTCGGCGGCGAAGGCCACTGGCTGGGCATGGAAATTTCCGCCGGAGATGGCATCGTCTTCATCGGGAAACAGGATCGGATTGTCGGTCACTGCGCCGGCCTCGATGGTCAGCGTGCGCGCGGCGTTGGCGAGCAGGTCGAGCGCTGCGCCCATCACCTGTGGCTGGCAGCGGAAGCTGTAGGGATCCTGCACCCGGCCGCACCTGGCATGGCTGCCCACGATCGCGCTGCCGTCGAGAAGGGCGCGAATGGCGCCCGCGACGCGAACCTGCCCGGGCTGTCCCCGGAGGTCGGAGATGCGGGCGTCGAATGGCTTTGCCGACCCCTTGAGCGCGTCGACCGACAGGGCGCCGGCCGCGATCGCCGCGCCGAACACGCGTTCGCCGGTGAACAGGGCGTCGAGCGCGATGGCGGTGCTGGCCTGCGTCCCGTTGATTAGCGCCAGCCCTTCCTTCGGACCAAGCGACAGCGGCTCCCAGCCCAGCGCCTGCAACGCCGCGGCAGCGGGCATCGTGGTGCCCGCGACATCGATCGACCCGTGCCCCATCAGCGCGGCGATCAGGTGAGCGAGCGGGGCGAGGTCCCCTGACGCGCCGACGCTGCCCTGCGACGGGATGACGGGGATGGCGTCACGGTCGAGCAGGCCCTGCAATGCGTCGATGACGCTGGTGCGCACGCCCGAATGACCACGGCCAAGGCCGAGCAATTTGAGGACGATCATCAGCCGCGTGACGTGACGCGGCAGCGGTTCGCCCAGCCCCGCGCTGTGCGACAGGATAAGGTTGGTCTGCAGGTCCGCCAGGCGATCGTCGGGGATGCGGGTGTTGGCGAGCAGGCCGAAGCCGGTGTTGATGCCGTAAACGCTTTCGCCGCCCGCGACGATGCGGTCGACCGCGGCAGCCGCGCTGGCGATCCGCTCCATCGCCGCCGAGTCGAGGCGGGCGTCCTCCCCGGCCCACAAGCGGCGCAGCGTGGGGAGATCGATCGCGCGGGGGTCGAGGGTCAGCACGGCACGGGCAACTGCCAGATTTGGCCCCGGCGGGCTAGCGCGAACCTTGCAGCGCGGGAGCGGGGTCGGGACGGCGCAGGCGTCGCGGCCATTGTTCAACGGTTACCCAGGACAGCCAGGCCAATCCCACGGAAGGCACCAGCACGAGAACGAACAGCGCCGCGCCGTCGAACCAGGGCCGCAGCGCGATCGTGATGGGATAATGCCACAGGTAGATGCCGTAGGAGAGCTTGCCGATGAGCAGCGCCGAGGAGGCACACAATGCTGGCTGCAAGGCGCCAAGTTGCCCCTGCGCCGCCGCTCCGACGAGCAGGGCCGCGCCAACTTCGGCCACGGGAAAGACGAGCGCGGCATCAGGTCCGAACCTGCCAAGCACCGCGGCCAGCATCACCAGCAAGGCGCCCGTCAGCGCATGGGCGCGGGAGAAATCGAGCCGGTCGATCGCCAACGCCAGTCCGGCCCCGATTACCAGCCCGGTGCAGCGCGTGTCGGCACGATAATAGTACGTGCGCCAGTCGTCCCCGAAACCGGCGCGCCACCAGATGAGCGCGACATAAGCGACGGCGAGAACGTGCAGCGGCCGCCGGGACCGCAGCAGCAGCGGCAGCATCAACGGCCAAGCCAGGTAGAATTGCTCTTCGACCGCCAGCGACCAGCTGTGCTGCAGGTACAGGGGCCGGCCGAACGCCGCGAAGCTGTAATCGCTGACATAGAAAGCGGCGAGGAGAGCATCGCCGACGTGCGGCTGCCTCGGCCACAGCAACGGGGCGACCGCGAGATAAGTGGCGAGCATCAGCACCAGCGCCGGGCCAAGCCGCGCCAACCGCCGCCCGGAAAAGCGCAGGAGGCGGATGCCACCGGTCGCGTCCAGTTCCTGCTTCAGGACACGGGTGATAAGGAACGCAGACAGCACGAAGAAGACGTCGACGCCGACAAAACCGCCGGGGAGGACGCGCGCGTGAAAGGCCACGACCAGCAGAACGGCGAACGCCCGCAGCCCGTCGAGCGCGGGAATATATCCATTCAGGATCGGTTTGCCCGCTGCTTCTCCAGGCGCCGCCATCAATCGAAAAGTACGGGAATCGGCCTAAATTTCCGTTAGCTCCATGCGCGGACCCCGCTCACCGCGCGGCGCATCGGTCGGAAATGTCGCATTTAGTCGTGTCCGAAACGGAGAAATCATTTATCCGTGGTCAGCGTAATTGCGGCAGGAAAGCGCATGGCCAGAGATCGCGCCATTCGACCAAGGCCATCCGACAGCACCTATTTGGAGCTGGTGCGGAGCCTCTTCAGCACGCTTGCGCCAAGCGTGCTGATGAGCGCTCTGCTGATCGGCACGGCCGTTGCCGCAATCCATACCGATCCGCATCCGTGGATCGTTGCCACCGCGGGTATTGCCACGGTCGTCGCGCTGCTGCGGCTTGCCCTGTTGTTTTCGCTTCAGCGCCGGGTCGACCACGAAAGCTTCGACCTGGCGGCGGCGCGACGCACCGAACTGACGTTCGGAATCACGCAGATCAGTTTCGCCGCGGCGCTCGGGGCGTTTGCCGCGGCCTGTTTCCTGATCTGCGAGCCGGCCCACCACATGATCATCGTGGCGCTGATCGTCGGTTATGCAGCCGGCGTCGCGGCAGGATTTTCGTTGCGGTTATGGATTGGCGTGCCCGCCATCCTGCTGGCCGTAACGCCGACGATCATGACCTCCGTCTACCTTGCCGACAACGCGCACCTGCTGCTTGCTGGTATCCTGCTGGTGATGATGGTCGGCGGCATAGGCAGTATGGTGCTGCGCTACCAGGCTGCGGTTGAGACCACCGAGCTGCGCCAGATGTTCGCCTCGCTTGCCCGCCGCGACCGCCTGACCGGACTGGCCAACCGGCTCGGGCTGGAAGAGAGATTCGCGCACGGGATCAAAGACGGTGAAGTCATTCTACACTGCATCGACCTGGACCGGTTCAAGCCCGTCAATGATATTCACGGCCATATGGTGGGCGATCTGCTGTTGAAGGCGGTCGCAAGCCGGCTGGAACGCCTGATCCGGTCGCAGGACCTGGCCGTCCGGCTGGGCGGCGACGAATTCGCAATCTTGCAGGTCGGTGTGCAGCATCCCAACGAGGGTGAATTGATGGCGCGGCGGATCGAGCGCGCCATCGCCGCACCCTATGTGGTGCGCAATTGCGACATCGAGATCGGCGCCAGCATCGGTTCGGCCAGCAGCGAGGAACATGGCGACGAACTCGACGACCTGCTCGAGGTCGCGGATCAGGCTTTGTACGGCATGAAGGCCAAGCGCCGCGGCGGGGCCAAGCTCGCCGTCTAAGACGGCCGGCCCACTCCGCGCCCTAATCGATCATCGGCAGGTCAAGGCCCTGTTCGCGCGCGCAATCTATCGCGATGCCATACCCCGCATCGGCGTGGCGCATCACACCGGTGCCGGGGTCGTTCCACAGCACGCGTTCAAGCCGGCGCGCGGCATCGTCGGTGCCGTCGGCGACAATGACCATCCCGCTATGCTGCGAATACCCCATGCCGACCCCGCCGCCATGATGGAGCGACACCCAGGTCGCGCCTGATGCAGTGTTGAGGAGGGCATTGAGCAACGGCCAGTCGCTGACCGCGTCGCTGCCGTCCTGCATGCTTTCGGTTTCGCGGTTGGGCGAAGCGACGCTGCCGCTGTCGAGATGGTCGCGGCCGATGACGATCGGCGCCGAAACCTCGCCGTTGCGGACCATCTCGTTGAAGGCGAGGCCGAGGCGATGGCGCTGGCCGAGCCCGACCCAGCAAATGCGCGCCGGCAGTCCCTGAAAGGCGATCCGCTCGCGCGCCATGTCGAGCCAGCGGTGGAGGTGGGGATCGTTGGGGATCAGCTCCTTCACGCGTTGATCGGTGCGGTAGATGTCCTCGGGGTCGCCGGAAAGCGCGCACCAGCGGAAGGGGCCGATAGCGCGGCAGAAGAGCTGGCGGACATAGGCGGGAACGAAGCCGGGAAAGTCGAACGCATGTTCGACGCCTTGGTCGAGCGCTTCCTGGCGGATGTTATTGCCATAATCGAAGGTCGGCACGCCCATGTCCTGGAAAGCGAGCATCGCCTCGACATGGCGGGCCATCGATTGGCGCGCGGCAGCAACCACCGCGGCAGGATCGCGTTCGCGCATGTCCTGCCAATGCGCAACGCTCCATCCCGCGGGGCAATAGCCGTTGGCGGGATCGTGCGCGCTGGTCTGGTCGGTCAGCGCGTCGGGACGGATGCCGCGCTTGACCATCTCGGGCAGGATTTCGGCGGCATTGCCGAGCAGGCCGACGCTGGTTGGCTCGGTGGCTGCAGCGATGATCTCCAGCGCTTCGTCGATGCTCGTCGCGCGGCGGTCGAGATACCGTGTCGCCAGGCGCTTTTCGATCGAGCTTTCCTGCACTTCGATAGCGATACAGTGCGCGCCGGCCATCACCGCCGCCAGCGGCTGTGCGCCGCCCATCCCGCCGAGCCCCGCGGTAAGGATCCACTTGCCCGAAAGGTCGCCGCCGAAATGCTGGCGGCCCATCTCGGCAAAGGTCTCGTAGGTGCCTTGGACGATGCCCTGCGTGCCGATGTAGATCCAGCTTCCCGCGGTCATCTGGCCGTACATCATCAGCCCGGCGCGATCGAGCTGGTTGAACACTTCCCAGTTCGCCCACTTGGGGACGAGGTTGGAGTTGGCGATGAGCACGCGGGGTGCGTCCCTGTGCGTGCGGAAGACGCCGACCGGCTTGCCCGACTGGACGAGCAAGGTCTGGTCCTCCTCCAGCCGCTCGAGCACCTCGACGATCTTGTCGTAGCAGGCCCAGTTGCGCGCGGCGCGGCCGATGCCGCCATAGACCACGAGGCTCTGCGGGTTCTCGGCCACCTCGTCGTCGAGATTGTTCATCAGCATCCGCACCGCGGCCTCGGTGGTCCAGTGCCTGGCCTTGATGTCTGGTCCGCGGCGGGCGCGGATGCGGCGGCTGTTGTCACGTCGGTCGGTCATGGTTGCGCGAACTAGTTGCTTGCAGTGGCGAAAGGAAGTCTAACGGGAGCGCGCATCCAAGGACCGCGGGGCTCGGCCAACTTGAACGTTTTCGCTTTCCTGAAATCGCTCGACGAGATCCTCTACGAGGTGGTGTCCTGGCTGCTGTTCTATCCGCTCACCCTGTGGCGGGTGATCCGCCACCCGCTCGACATGATGAAGCGCGCCTACACCGAGGTCGCGAGCGCGGGCGAGAACCGTTTCGACGACGCGCTGAGCCCACCGCTGCTCCTGCTGCTGACGATCCTGGTGTCGCACGCGATCGAATTGTCGATGATCGGGCAAAGCGTCCTGGTCCGGGAACAGTCGGGGCTGGCCGGTTACATCAAGGACGACACCAGCCTCATCCTGCTGCGCATGGTCGCATTCTCGATCTTCCCGCTGGTGTTCGCGACCCGCGCGGTCAGGGCCCGCAACGCGATCCTCAATCGGCATACGCTGGAGCCGGAATTCTACGCCCAGTCCTACGTCAACGCGCCCTACGCCTTGATGGTCAGCATCGCCTCGACGTTGCTGCAGGTGAACGACGATACGACGAAGATGATCGCGGTTGTGCTGGGGGGCACCAGTATCGTTGTCTTCCTGGCGTTCGAGACCGTCTGGTTTCGCCGAGAGATGAACCTGTCGACATGGCGCGCGCTCGGTCACGTTCTGCGCGCCTATGTCGAAGCGGCGCTGGCGCTATCGCTGGTCGCTTTCCTGATCGGCGGCGACGTCGGGCTGTAGCCGCCGGTCGAGCGCGACCAGCGCCAGCCCGGCCACTGCAAAGCCAAGCGCGATCAGCACCGCGTTGAGCGCCACCTGCGCGGCGCCTAGCTTGGCGACATCGATGAACGGATAAGCATAGCGCCCTTCGGCCGAGCCGCGCAGCAAGGCGTAGCCGAGATAGGCGAGCGGGAAGAGGGCCCAGACGGCCGGGTCGCGCCAGCGCAGCCGGCCCTTCGGCGCCAACGCCACCCAATAGAGCGGGACCAGCACCGGCACGACTTTGTGCAGGATTGCGTCCGCGAGCAGCGCGCCGCCGCTCAATTCCACCAGCCCGCGCAGCAGCTGCATGTAGACCACGCCGACAAGGACGATCGCCAGGGTCACGCCGCCCAGCCACGACGGCGATATCCGCCGGCCGAGTGCGCTGGCGGTAAAGGTCAGCGCCACGGTGAGGTTGGTAAGAACGGTGAAGAAGCGCAGAGGCACCCACAGCGCCTGCCCAGCCGAACCGGTCGTCGCCAGCGTCGCGTCGAACTGGATGGCAAGGCCCGACCACGCCGCCAGTGCAATCAGCGCGGCAGCAGTCCTAGGCATCGTCTCCGGCGTAAATCCGCCGCTCCGGCCCCGGCAGTCCGATCCAATAGCCAAGCTCGGCCAGGCTCTCGAGCCGCCAGACGCACAGGTCCGCCGCTTTGCCCGGCGCGATGGTTCCGACTTCCCCTTCGAGCGCCAGCGCGCGGGCAGCGTTGACCGTCATGCCGGTCAGCGCCTCTTCCGGGGTCAGCCCGAACAAGGTGCACGCCATGTTCATCGCCAGCGTCGGCGACAGCAAGGGCGAGGTGCCCGGGTTGCAGTCGGTCGCCACGGCCATCGCCACGCCGTGGTCGCGCAGCATCTGCACCGGCGGCTTGCGGCTTTCCTGCAGGGCGTAGAAGGCGCCGGGCAGCAGCACCGCGACCGTGCCCGCCGCGGCCATCGCCCGCGCGCCGGCCTCGTCGAGATGTTCGAGATGGTCGGCGGAAAGCGCCTTGTACTTGGCGGCGAGCGCGGCGCCGGCCTGGTTGGACAATTGTTCGGCGTGGAGCTTGACCCGAAGTCCGGCCGCGTCGGCCGCCTTGAACAGCCGCTCGACCTCTTCGGCGGTGAAGGCGATGCCTTCGCAAAACGCGTCGACCGCTTCGGCAAGGCCGGCTTCGGCCGCTGCGGGAATGAGCTGGTCGGACATCATCGAGACATAGCCGATGCGCCGTTCCTTCCAGTCGGCGGGCAGCGCGTGGAGGGCGAGCAGCGTCGGCACCACGCGCACCGCCTCGCTGGCGGCAAGTGCCTTGGCGCAGCGCATAAGCCGCAGTTCGCTGTCGACGTCGAGGCCGTAACCCGACTTGATTTCGACGGTGGTGACGCCGCCCTTCATCAGCGCGTCGAGGCGCATCGCGGCGGTCGCCAGCAACTCGCCCTCGGACGCTTCGCGCGTCCGTTTCACCGTCGACACGATGCCGCCGCCGGCCTCGGCGATTTCGGCATAGGTGGCGCCGGCACGGCGCATCGCATGTTCGTCCGCGCGATTGCCGCCGAAGATGAGGTGGGTGTGACAGTCGATCAGGCCCGGCGTGACCCAGGCGCCGCCAAGGGGCACCACTTCACGGGCGCGGTTGCCGGCCAGTTCGGTACGACGGCCGGCGCGGACGATCCGCCCGTCTTGGATCGCGATGGCGCCGTCCTCGATGATCCCGAGCGGATTGTCAGGGGCCGCTTCCATCGTCGCGACGCGGCAGTCGACTAGCAATCGGTCCCACATGATTTGCCCTTAGGCGAGCCGGGTTGCTACCGCAAAGCCATGACCGACTGGCCCAACCTTGCCGAACTGCTGCTGACCGAAGACGCCGCGGTTCCCATCGCCCTTGTCGGAGCGCCGCTGGCCGCGGGCTCCGTCACCCCCGGCGCCTGTGACCGGGCGCCCGCGCTGCTGCGCGAGACGTTGCGGCGGATCGGCCGCTACGACGTCGAGATCGGGCGGTCGATCTTCACCCCCGTCCGCGATCGCGGCGATGTCGCGCTGGACGGGCTGAGTATTGAGGAAGCGACCGGGCCCATTCGCGACGCCATCGCGCAAAGCGTCGGCGCGCATGCGCTGACCCTCGTCGCTGGCGGAAACAACGCGGTGACTCGCCCGGCCGCACTCGCCCTTGGCCTGCCGCTGGAAAAGGTCGGGCTGATAACGCTGGACGCACATTTCGACATGCGTGGCCTCGACGATGGCCTGAGCAACGGCAACCCGGTGCGCGCATTGATGAACGACGGGCTGCCAGGGAAGAACATCGCGCAGATCGGCCTCGCCAGCTTCGCCAACACCGCGCAGATGCACCGCGACGCGCTGGCCGCCGGCAATCGCGTCATCAGCGTCGAGGAAGTGCGCCGCGACGGCATCCGCGCTGCCGTCAAGCAGGCGATCGGCCACACTGCCCATTGCGCCGCTTTGGTCATTGATTGCGACATTGACGTGATCGACCGCGCGCAAATGCCGGGCGCTCCGGGCGCGCGCCCGGGCGGCATGCATGTCGCCGATTTCTTCTGGGCAGTGCGGACCCTGGCCAGCCAGCATGCGACCAAGGTCATCGACCTGACCGAATGGGACCCGTCGCTCGACCCGACCGACCTCAGCGCGCTTACCGCCGCGCGCTGGGTCGCCGAATGCATCGCCGGGTTCGAGTCGCGCTAAGCGTCCGCCTTGCGCCGGCCGAGGTCGGACAGGGTGCGAAAGGTGATCGAGAAGCGCAGGCTGTCGCCGGGCACGATGCTATGTTCCCAGTCGTGCCGGGCTTCGCCGGACAGCACGTAAGCCGACCGCGGATCGACCGGCACATTGGCGCGGTCGAAGCCGCCGGGCCGGCGCCTGCGAAAGCGAAGGACGGCGGGCGCGCCGAGCGAAATGCCGATCACTTTTTCAAAGATGGGCCGATCGCGGTGCCAGCCGATGCCGGCGCCGGGATCGTAGCGAACGAGGAGGACGTGGACGATCTCGTCACGCGCGACCCCGGCGAATCCGGCCGCCCGCATGCGCAGCGGTTGCAACCATTCCGGAATTGGCTCGGCCGGCGCAAAGCTGCGGTCGTCGAAATCGTACCGCCAGCCGTAGGTGCGGGTCAGCCGCTTGCCGGTCCACCCCTGGAAGCGAAACGGATCGAGCGCCTCGCCTTCGAGGTGCTGGACCAGCGATGCGGCGTCGTCCGCATCGACGAAGTCGGGACGGTAGGCGAGACCCGCGATCGGCGGCGCGCCGAACAGATCCGCCGTCACGAGCCAAAAATCTCCTTCATTTCCGACGGACGAAGCGCGGGCTTCAGCTGGTCGAACGTACATTGCGCCGGCGCCTTGTCGGCCCGCCAGCGGACGATGCGGGTGCCGTGACGAAAGCGACGCGCGGTGACCTGATCGTACTTCACCTCGACGACCAGCGAAGGCTTCAGCGGCTGCCATTGCGCCGACCGTTCTGTGCTCCACCGGCTCGGCCCGCCCGGCGCGTTGCCAGTGAAGCCGGGCGCCTCGGCCAGAGCCTCGAGATCCCGGGTCAATCTCGCGCGCTCGCCGGCCGGAATGGCGGAGGTGAAGCCGACATGGTTCAGCAGGCCGTCGTCGTCATAAAGACCGAGCAACAGCGAGCCGACGACCTTGCCCTTGGCGGCGTAGCGGAAGCCGCCGACGACGCAATCGGCGGTCCGTTCCGGCTTGACCTTGATCATCGCCCGCTCGCCCGCCTTGTAGGACTGGTCGGAGCGTTTCGCGATGACGCCGTCGAGCGCCCCGCCGCTGCGCTCCAGCCAGGCCAGCGCGGCGGCGCGGTCCAGCGTGACCGGCGACAGCTTGAGCGATGGCGAACGATTGGCCTTGACGAACGCCTCCAGGCGCTTGCGTCGCTTGGCCAGCGGTTCGTCCGCAACGGCGTCGCCGTCGATCGCCAGCAGGTCGAACAGCATCAGTTCGGCCGGCGTTTCCGTGGCCAGCTTGCGCACGCGGCTTTCGGCGGGGTGCAGACGCATCTGCAGCGCGTCAAAGGCCAGCGCATCGCCGGTGGTGATGATCAGCTCGCCGTCAATCAGGAAGCTTTCGGATCGCAGCCCGGCGAGCATCTCCGCCACTTCCGGGAAATAGCGGCCGAGCGGCTTGCCGCTTTTGGAGATGAGGTCGACGGTATCGCCCTCACGCCGGGCCAGGCAGCGAAAGCCGTCCCACTTGGGCTCGAACTGCCAGCCATCGCCGTCGGGCAGTTCGCCCGCGAGTTGCGCTTCCATCGGTGCGGGGACTTTGGGCTTGGCCATGGCCAGTCGAACGTCCGAGGCCCGCCCGCGCTCCGCCACTCCGCCATCGAAACCTGGCCGCCATTGGTCAGCGGGCGATTGACTCATCGCCGCGCTCCGTCAGACATCGCGTGAGATCGAGGAGCAGACCCCATGAAAAGCCAGACCCTGACCCGTTATTGTGCTGCCCTTTTGGCGGGTCAGGCCCTGCTGCTTCCGCTGCCCGCCGCGGCACAGGCACCGGCCACTGCGCAGACGTCCGCGCCTGCCGTCCCGCCGATAGCGTTCACCAGCCGGACGCTGGCCAACGGCCTGCGCGTCTATTCCATCCCCGATCAGTCCAGCCCGAACGTGTCGGTCGAGGTATGGTACGATGTCGGGTCGAAGAATGATCCCAAGGGCCGTTCCGGCTTCGCGCACCTGTTCGAACACCTGATGTTCAAGGCCAGCCGCAACCTGGTGCCGGAACAGTTCGATCGCCTGACCGAGGATGTCGGCGGTTTCAATAACGCCAGCACCAACGACGATTACACCAACTATTTCGAGGTCGTTCCCGCCAACCACCTGCAGCGCCTGTTGTGGGCAGAAGCCGAGCGCATGGGATCGCTGGTCGTCGAACCCGGCTTCTTCAAGTCGGAGCGCGACGTGGTGAAGGAGGAGTTTCGCTCGCGCGTGCTCGCCCAGCCCTACGGCAAGCTGTTCTACCTCTACCTCCCGCAAGTGTCGTTCAGCGTGCATCCGTATGCGCGACCGGGCATCGGCAGCATCGAGGATCTGGACGCCGCGACCATCGACGACGTGCGCGCCTTTCACGCCACCTATTACCGCCCGGACAATGCCGTGCTGGTCGTAGCCGGCCGTTTCGACCAGGCGCAGCTGGATCGCTGGGTCGACCAGTATTTCGGGCCCATCGCCCGGCCATCCACTCCGCTGCCCCCGGTCAGGGTTGTCGAGCCGGCGCGTACCGCCAAGACCTACACGGTGTATGAGCCGAACACCCCGCTACCCGCCGTGCTGCTGAGCTATCCCGGCCCGCGCGCCGCCGACCGGGATTCGGCGGTCATGGAAGTGCTTTCCGCCATCCTGTCGTCCGGCAAAAGCTCACGGCTGTACCAAAGCCTGATCTACCGCGACCGCATTGCCACGTCCGCCGATGTCTTCAACGGCGAGAGCCAGGACCCCGGTTTGCTTGCAGCCTATGCCATCCTAGCCAGCGGCAAGACCGCAGTGGAGGGCGAGGCCGCGCTGCGCCGCGAGATCGCCCGGTTGCGCGACGAGCCGGTCAGCGACGCCGAGCTTCAGGAAGCGAAGAACGAACTTCTCACCGCCGCGCTGAAGGAGCGAGAAACCGTCGACGGAAAGTCCACCGCCATTGCCGAGGCGGTCATCGTCAGCGGCGATGCCCGGGCCGCCGACCGGCGCGTGGCGTTAATCGCCCAGACGAGCAAGGCCGACGTGCAGCGCGTGGCGCGCAAGTACCTGACCGACAGCCAAAGCGCGGCCGTCCGGTACCTTCCGCAAGGCGACGGTGCGAAGGGCGGCGGCGATACCATCGTCACGCCCGCGACCGTACAGGTGGCGCCGCTGGTCGCACCCGCCAACATCGTCATCGTGCAGCCGGCTTCGGATCAGGAGCGGGTCGCGCCGCCGGCGCCCGGGCCGGAGGTGCGCGCCGACCTGCCGGTGCCGGTGACCCAGAAGCTGGCCAACGGAATGACCCTGATCACGGTCGCCCGGCCCGACCTGCCGTTGGCCACCGCGATGCTGGTCAGCACGTCGGGGGGCGCCGCCGACCCGGCGGGCAAGGCAGGTCTGTCGCAAATGACCGCAGCGTTGCTGGCCAAGGGCACCGCGACTCGCACCGCGTCGCAAATCGCGCAGCAGATGGAAGCGCTGGGCGGATCGCTCGAGACCGCTGCGGGCTATGACGGGTCGAGGGCGGGGCTGACCGTCAAGTCCGACCAGTTGGCCGCGGCCATGCCGATCCTGGCCGATGTCGTTCGCAATCCGGCCTTCGCCGCCGAGGAAATCGAGCGGCAACGGGCGATCAATGTCGACGAAGTGACGGTGGCCTTGCAGGACCCGGGATCGATCGCGTCGATCGTCGGCATCCGCGCGGCGTTCGGGCCGGCCGGCTACGGCCCGCCGGCATCCGGCACGCCGGCATCGCTCAAGGCGATCAGCCGCGACGACATCGTCGCCGCGTATAGCCGCAGCTTCCGGCCCGATCAGACGACCTTGATCCTGACCGGCGACATTGACCCCGAGCGCGCGCGCGCCATTGCCGAACGCAATTTCGGCGACTGGACGACGGCACCGGTCGCGACGGCCAGCGCCGCCAGCGCTCCGCCGCCGGGCGGCCGCGTGATCGTGGTCGATATGCCTGACGCGGGACAGGCCGCGGTTGCGCTATTGAAGCCCACGCTGACCCGGTCCGACCCGCGCTATTACCAGACGCTGGTCGCCAACGCCGTGCTCGGCACCGGTTTCTCCTCGCGGCTCAATCAGGAAGTGCGGATCAAGCGCGGCCTTGCCTATGGCGCGAGCAGCCAGATCGCCGGCCGCCGGATGACCGGCCCGTTCGTTGCGGCAACGCAGACCAAGAACCCGTCGGCGCCCGAAGTGCTCAAGCTGATCGTCGGCGAGATGACCCGGCTGGGAACGCAGCCCATCCCGGACGCGGAACTGACCACGCGCAAGGCAGTGCTCAACGGGTCGATCGGCCGGCAGTTCGAAACCACGTCCGGCCTGGCCGGATTGGTCAGCAGCTATGTCCAGCAAGGGGTAAACCCGGCCGAAATCGCGCGTTTCCAGTCGGCGGTGTCCGCGGTTACGCCACAACAGGCCGGTGCCGCGGCCCGCGACCTGCTCGCGCCCGCCGGTGCGACGATCGTGATCGTCGGCGACGCGCGCCAGTTCCTCGATGCCGTGCGCGCAGCCTATCCCGACGTGACGGTCATCCCGCTGAAGGAACTGGACGTGCAGGACCTGCCGGCGGAGCGCTAGCCCGCACTTCGTCGCGCAGCATCCGCACTTCCTTGAGCAGGGCCTTCATCTCCGCATTGCCGGCAATCGGCCCGTTCTTTTCCTCCGCGTCGCGGCCGACGAAGAAGCTGGCCAAAGTCGCGGTGACGTATCCGAGCACGCCCAGCGAATAGAGCGACAGGAGGAAGGTCAGGACCCGCCCTTCGCTGGTTTGCGGCCAATATTCATTGCTCATCGTCGTCACCATCATCCCGGTCCACCACAAGGCGTCCCAGTAGCTGGTGAAGCCGCCGCCGGTTTCGCGTGCACCTTCGAGGTTGAGCATTCCGGCCGCGCCCAGTCCGACCACCAGCAGGGTCAAGCCGACGACATAGCCGAAGCCGCGGCGCTCAAGGCTTGAGCGAAGCGCATTCATGCTGCGGTTGGCGGTGCCGACGATGCGCACGAGGCGCAATCCGCGCAGCGCCCGGACGGCGCGCACCACGCGCAGGGCGCGAAAGATCCGCAAGGCCGGGACCAACAGGGCGATCACCGTCAGCCAGCTGCTCTTGAGATAGGCGGACTTGTCCGGCGCGAGCCACAGCCGGAGCGCGAATTCGAGGATGAAGATGATCCAGATGACGGTGCCCACCGTCTCGAGCAGTGCCGACGTGCCCGACACCAGTTCGACCACGACGATCGCCAGCCACACCAGGCTGAGCACCACCATCGGCAGGTCGAGCCAGCCTTCCATGTCCCTGAGCAGCTTCCACCGCAGCCGTGCCGACGCCATAGCCCTCTCCATTCCCTAGTTCGCTTTGAGATCAGACGTCTGAGCACGGCGGTGGTGCCGGTCGACGCCCGGAGCCCGGCGCGGCGATGTGAAGCATTCACGTAGAACCGCGCGCCGGCTGCGATAGCTTGGCGAGGAGAGCAGCGGCGGGGGGATGATGACCGGGGATTTGACGATCGATAGCGGCGACACTGCCTGGATGCTGGTGTCCACCGCGCTGGTCCTGTTGATGCTGCTGCCCGGCCTCGCCCTGTTCTACGGCGGGCTGGTGCGGGCGAAGAACCTGCTGTCGGTCATGAGCCAGGTGATGGCGATTACCGCGATCGCGGTGCTGAGCTGGATCGGCTGGGGCTACAGTCTTGCCTTCAGCGCGGGCAATGCGGTGATCGGCGGCCTGAGTAAGGCCGGGCTGACCGGGCTCGACAGCACGCTCTGGGCGGTCGGCAGCGACGGCGATGCGATTCCCGAACTGGTGTTCGCGGCGTTCCAGATGACCTTTGCGGCGATCACCGCGGCGCTGGTTATCGGCGCGCTGGTCGAACGGGTGCGCTTTTCGGCAGTGTTGGTCTTCTCGCTGCTGTGGCTGACATTGGTCTATGCCCCGCTGGCGCACATGGTGTGGGCCGGGGACGGACTATTGTTCGGGCTCGGCGCGATCGATTTCGCGGGCGGCACGGTGGTGCATATCAATGCCGGCATCGCGGGACTGGTCGGGGTGTGGTTCGCCGGGCCCCGCATCGGGCATTTGCGCGAGCCCATGCCTCCGCACTCGCTGGCGCTGACGATGGTCGGCGCCGGGCTGCTGTGGGTCGGATGGTTCGGGTTCAATGCGGGATCGGCTCTGGAGGCCAACGGCCTTGCCGGCGTGGCGATGATGAACACCTTTGCCGCACCGGCGGCGGGGCTGCTGGCCTGGATGGGGTTGGAACGGTGGGTGTCGGGCAAGGCATCAATGCTGGGCGGCGCTTCGGGAGCCGTCGCGGGGCTGGTCGCAGTGACGCCGGCGGCGGGGATCAGCGGGCCGATCGGCGCAATGCTCCTCGGCGCGCTGGCCAGTGCCGCCTGCTACATCTTCGTCTCTTCGCTCAAGAACCGGATGCGCCTGGACGACAGCCTCGACGTCTTCGGCATCCACGGACTGGGCGGCATCGTCGGATCGGTCGGCACGGCGCTGGTCGCGCTCCCGGCGCTGGGTGGCCACGGCGCCGCCGAATATGCCTTCGGCGCCCAGCTGGTCACGCAGATCGAGGCAGTTGCCGTGGCGATCCTGTGGTCGGCCGCCGGCTCCGCCTTGTGCTTCGCGGCCGTGCGGGCGGTCCTGCCCTTGCGACATGAGCGCGACAACGAACGCGAGGGCCTCGACCTCGCCGACCACGGCGAGCGCGCCTACAACTATTAAGGCATACCGGCCGGGCCGCTTCGCAGCGGCGGTCCGCGCGCTGGCAGCTTCACCTTGCTTGTGCACGCAAGGATCGTGGCTATGGTTTGCGCAAGGTCGGGGCGTTCGAAGCCGACCGATTGGAAAGGCGCGTTGTGCTTCAGTCCCTGCGAGCGTCCGACCGGATGGGCGATGAGCGCTTCTTTCTCAAAAGCTCGATCATCATGGCGACGATCGTCGTCATCGCGTTCTCGATGCAGGTCCTGCTCGGCCGCTCGACCTTCGCGTCGCCCGCGCGCGTGCACGCTCATGCCGTGCTCTTCATGGGCTGGATCGTCATCTACCTGGTCCAGAACCTGCTGGTCCGCGCAAACCGGGTCGACCTGCACCGAAAGCTCGGCTGGATCGCCGCGGCGTGGATGGCGGCGATGGTCGTGTCCGGCTTCATCGTCACCACCGCGATCGTTCGCGCCGGCACGGTGCCGTTCTTCATTCAGCCGCTGCACTTCCTCGTGTCGGACTATCTTGCCATTCCCACTTTCGCCGGGCTGACGGCGGCAGCGATCGCGATGCGCCGCCGGACGGAATGGCACCGTCGGCTGCACTTTTGCGGCATGACGATCCTGATGGGGCCAGCTTTTGGAAGGCTACTGCCGATGCCGTACCTGGAACCGTGGGCCTGGGAATCGGCCTTTGCGGTCACCCTGCTGTTCCCGCTTGCCGGAGTGCTGGCCGATCGCAAGCATCGCGGCCACGTACACGCGGCTTGGAAATGGGGCATTGCCGCCATTCTCGGCTCCTTCGCGCTCACCGAGGCGGTGACGTACGCGCCGGTTGGGACGGTCATCTATGAGGCCGTCACCGCCGGCTATCCGGGGGCATCGCTCCCGCCGCTGGAGTTCCAGGCGCCACCGGACGGACCGCTCACCGGGCGCTCCTGACAGTCCGGCGTGACGCCTGTCGAGGGCACAAAAAAAGCCGCCCGAAGGCGGCTTTCTCAAGATGGTTGCGGGGGCAGGATTTGAACCTGCGACCTTCAGGTTATGAGCCTGACGAGCTACCGGACTGCTCCACCCCGCGGCACCTTCCCAACTCATCACCGGACACGCGTTTGGCGCGCTGGACAGGGTTGGCAAAAACAAAAAGGCCGCCGCTGGCTTTCACCGGCAGCGGCCATTTTGAAATCGTGAATGGGTTCTTCGATGAAGCGCCGGCTGCAAAGCCTGGCGACGACCTACTCTTCCACTGCTTAGGCAGTAGTACCATCGGCGCAGTCTGGTTTCACGTCCGAGTTCGGGATGGGATCGGGTGGGTCACAGACGCTATGGCCACCAAGCTATGTAGCCGGCGCATCATCGAAAATTCTAGAAATCGTGCAGACCTTTAAGGCGTCTCATCTAGCTGAGATGATCGTCACCGATCGAACAGCAAGGCTGTCGATGATGGTGCAGATTCATCAAGCGCGAATAGAGCATTAGGACCGGTTAGCTCCACGCATTACTGCGCTTCCACACCCGGCCTATCAACGTCGTGGTCTTCGACGGCTCTGAGATATCTTATCTTGAGGGAGGCTTCCCGCTTAGATGCTTTCAGCGGTTATCCCGTCCATGCATAGCTACCCTGCTGCGCGGCTGGCGCCACGACAGGTCCACCAGAGGCATGTTCACCCCGGTCCTCTCGTACTAGGGGCAACTCCTCTCAAATATCGACGCCCACGGCAGATAGGGACCAAACTGTCTCGCGACGTTCTGAACCCAGCTCACGTACCACTTTAATTGGCGAACAGCCAAACCCTTGGGACCTGCTCCAGCCCCAGGATGTGATGAGCCGACATCGAGGTGCCAAACAACCCCGTCGATATGAGCTCTTGGGGGTTATCAGCCTGTTATCCCCGGCGTACCTTTTATCCGTTGAGCGATGGCCCTTCCACGAGGGACCACCGGATCACTATGACCGACTTTCGTCTCTGCTCGACTTGTCAGTCTCGCAGTCAGGCGGGCTTATGCCATTGCACTCTATCAGACGGTTTCCGACCGTCCTGAGCCCACCATCGCGCGCCTCCGTTACTCTTTAGGAGGCGACCGCCCCAGTCAAACTACCCACCACAGAGGGTCCCTGCACCGGATAACGGTGCGAGGTTAGACTGTAGAAAACAACAGGGTGGTATTTCACATTGTGGCTCCACACCAGCTGGCGCCGATGCTTCAAAGCCTCCCACCTATTCTACACAGTTGTTTCCCACAGCCACTCTGAAGCTGCAGTAAAGGTGCACGGGGTCTTTCCGTCTAACCGCGGGT